>JBIKZJ010000032.1:0-24833 GCA_044354755.1 Schlesneria sp.
ATGGAAGCACAGCCGGGTAACAGGCTGATCGAGAAGCAGCAGATAGCAAAAAACAGACATTGACGGCGCAGCATGACTGGGCTCCACGAGTTGGCGGAGTTAAGCTCGAACGAATTGAGTACGCTTTGATTGGGAGATTGCAATTGTTGTTTATCTCAGAAATTTTTTATTGTGTCGAGATGAATTCGCATGACGCCGTTGGAACAGCCACTGGACATTCTTGCTGTCGCCCCGCACCCTGATGACGCCGAGATCAGCGTCGGGGGAACACTGGTCGCCTGTCGACAACAGGGGCTGAGGGTCGGAGTGCTCGATTTGACGAATGGTGAGCCAACGCCGCATGGCTCGCCAGCGATTCGTGCCCGCGAAACGGCTGCTGCAACCGCCGTATTGCAGCTCGATTGGCGCGAGAACCTCGGGCTGACGAACCGAACGCTGGAACATACGCTCGAATCGAGGCGGAGACTGGCGACGGTGTTTCGCCTGACGCGGCCCCAGATTATTCTGGCTCCTTATTGGGAGGATAGCCATCCCGATCACGTCGCGGCGACCGCCTTGATTGAGGCAGCTCGGTTCTGGTCCAAGCTTTCCCGAACGGACATGAAAGGGGAACCGTTTCATCCCCCGCATATTTTTTATTATTTCAGCATTCATTTGCGGATCCATCCCCAGCCGTCGTTCGTGTTCGATATCAGCGATTCGATTGAAGAGAAGCTGGCTTCGGTCCGCTGTTATGCGAGTCAGTTCCTGACGGGACGTGAGCAGGTTTTCCCGACGCCACTGGACGATATTCGTGATCGAGCCCGTTATTGGGGCTGGTCGATCAACCGGAAATTTGGCGAGCCCTTCACCAGCCGTGAATCGGTCCGGATCAGCTCGTTCTCGGCCATGACCGAATTTGCAAAAGGGGAATTGCTGCGGAAGTGAGGGGGACAGGCACAATTTTCCCGGCAAAACGAGGGGTGAATGATTTTAGCGATTTGGCGGATCTTCGCTTCGTCGCGGGAAAAATGAGCCAGTCCCCGAACTATGAACGGTTACCTGACTCTTGCCTTCTCCGTGCCTCTGTGTCTCTGTGGTTAATCCTGCCTTCTCTTCAACACCGCTGCGATCGCGTTGATCATGTCGGCAATATCAGGAAAAGAGGTTTAACCACAGAGGCACAGAGGCACGGAGAAATGCAGAGGCGAGGAACTATTTTTTTTGTATGATAATATATGTGGTAGACTGGGCGCCTGACCTGTGCTTTGAATGAGTCGATGACGATGCCTCAAGTTCGCGGAATTGTATTTGATCTGGATGGTACGCTGGTTGACTCGCGGCTTGATTTTGACGCCATGCGGCGCGAGATGGGGCTGACCGCCGGGGTCCCCATTCTGGAGGCACTGGCGGCGATTCCTCCAGGTCCAGAATACGACCGGATGTACGAGATTGTGCACCGTCATGAATTGCAGGGGGCCGACCTGGCTGAACCGTTTGCGGGGGTGCTGGATTTTCTGCAGCACGTGAACGAGCTGGGAATTGCGTCGGCGATCCTGACGCGGAACTCGCGCGAATCGGCGCTGAGAACACTCGATCGATGGAACCTGAGTTTCTCACAGGTGGTCGCGCGTGAGGATGCTGCGCCCAAACCGGATCCGGCGGGTGTGCTCCTGATTGCCAAGCGCTGGGGGATGAGACCGGACGAGATGATCGTGATTGGGGATTATCTGTTTGATCTTCAGGCGGGGCGGCGAGCGGGGATGCGTAGCGTGTTATTTGCACCGGATGAGCTTCCCGATTTTGTCGGGGAGGCGGATTATGTCTTGCGTCATTTTCGTGATGCGGCGCAGCTACTCAAGGACCTTGGCGAGCAGGACCCTGGCTGGGAGGCCTCATGATTTCCGATCATGATTTTGATGACTATCGCCAGCGTCGTGTGCTGGTCATGGGACTGGGCTCGTTCGGTGGGGGATTGGGGGCAGTCAAGTTTCTTGTCGCTCGCGGAGCCTCGGTCACCGTCACCGATCTGCGTCCACTGGAAAAGCTGAGTGAATCGTTAGCCAAGTTGAAACAGACCCCACCGGATCGTCTGGTATTGGGTGGTCATCACAAATCCGACTTTCGTGAGGCGGATCTGGTGGTCGTCAACCCCGCTGTCAAACGAGATTGTCCGTATCTGAATGCGGCGATCGAAGCGGGTGTCCCCACGACGAGTGAGATGAATCTGTTTTGGAAATGGAATCGGGCACCCGTGGTGGCGGTGACTGGTAGCAATGGGAAATCGACGACGACCGCCATGATCCATGCGATCCTCGAGAAATCGGTGCAGGCCCTGGGGTCCGCGCGGCGTGTCTGGCTGGGGGGAAATATCGGGACCAGCCTATTGCCACTCGTCGATCAGATCCAGCCGAGCGATCTGGTGGTACTGGAACTGAGCAGTTTCCAGCTGTGCGATCTGGAACGGTTGCAGGTCAGTCCGCACGTCGCCGTCGTGACGAATTTCGCAGCGAATCATCTCGACTGGCATCCGCATCTCGATCATTATCGACAGGCGAAGCAGGCGATTTTGCGATGGCAAACCTCGCGGGGTGTGGCGGT
Source organism: Schlesneria sp. (assembly GCA_044354755.1). Taxonomy (GTDB): domain Bacteria; phylum Planctomycetota; class Planctomycetia; order Planctomycetales; family Planctomycetaceae; genus Schlesneria. The sequence goes on from JBIKZJ010000032.1 coordinate 2,581, forward strand.
ACTGAATGCTGATGACGCGGATGTTTCCGGGTGGCCTGTACGGGGCGAGCGGCGGGAATTTGGACTGGGATGCAGCGGCGAACGGGGGGTTTACTTTCAGGGAGGGGAGGCAGTGATCCGTCTGGGTGGTATCGAAGAGCGTTGGCCGCTTGGGCAATGGTTGAAGTTACCGGGGCGACATAACATCGCCAACGCGCTGGCTGCGATCGCGGCGGCAACGGCTGTTGGTGCGGATCAGCGCAGTGTGCAGGCCGGAATTGAAACCTATCAGCCATTACCGCATCGCTTGCAATTTGTGGCAGAAGTGGCTGGTCGACGATTTTACAATGATTCACTCGCCACCACACCGGAATCGGCCGAAGTGGCCCTGGCGGCTTTCGAGGCTCCTGTGGTGTTGCTGGCGGGTGGCTATGATAAGCATGTCGATTTGAGCGGGATGGCGGCGGCGATTGCTCGTTCCGCCAAAGCGGTGTCACTCATGGGCCAGACGGCTGTCCCCTTGCGTCAGGCGATCTTGCAGTACGAAATGAGGACCTGCGAAGTTTCCGTGCCACAGCTATCGTTTGAATTGGCGTTTCAGTGGGCGATTGACCATTCGGCGGAGGGTGATGTGATTTTGCTGTCACCGGGCTGTGCCAGCTATGACTGGTTCCGCAATTTTGCAGATCGCGGAGCTCAATTCAGCGAACGGGTACGGCAATACGCAGCGAGCAACCAGCAACTGTGATCGTGGCAGTGGCGGCGTGATCAAAGGAGCTTAACAGTCGTTTGGGTAAGTTGATTTACTCGATACGATTAGATTACGGGATTGGGTTGCGGGCTTGGTTGGCGGAACTGGTTAGCGGCGTGGCTTAGCGGCGTGGCTTAGCGGCGAGGCTTAGCGGCGAGGACTCAAGCTCGAATAAGCACGCCCTGATGCCATTTTACGAGCGTATCGATGTCAGTTTGTGGCGAAATTGACTAATCTTCCATCGCAGAGTTTGATTTGGAATTTCTGAGGAGTTCGCCCATGCGACATCGAACCAACTGGTGGACGGCATTCATCGCCCTGTGTGGGCTTTCGTGGGGGGTGATTTGTGTTGTCGCCGATCGTGTTCTCGCCGACGAAGCACCCCAGCAATTTCTGGTGCTGACGGATCTGCACTTTGACCCGTTTATCAACTGCCCCGATGTGGCCACAATCGACCGACTCGCCAGCGGCAGTGTGGCAGATTGGCCCGCCTTGCTCGAGGCCTACCAGTCGCGTGCGACCATTCGCTTTGGCAGCGATGCCCCCTGGCCACTGATTCGCGACGCCCTAGCCGACGCCGGCGCTCAGGGACACGACCTGGAGATGGTACTCAGTGCCGGAGATTTTCTGACGCATGAGTGGCAGACCAAGTACCAGAATCTCACCAAACGGGATCCGAAGTCTGACCCGATTTACTTCCGGTTCACCTCGAAGACGATTGCATTTCTGGCGGCGGAAATCGAGCGAACGTTTCCCGGTATCCCCTTTTTTCCGGTACTGGGAAATAACGATTCGTACTGTGGTGATTACCAAATCGTCCCCGCAGGAAGTTTTGCAGCGATGTTTGCTGACACCTTTGCTCCAATGACGCGGGGGACTGCCGAGCAAACGGTAAATTTTCAAACGACGGTCCGTCGGGGCGGGTATTACTCGTTGCCATTGCCGGGCAAACGGCGGATTATCTCATTGAACAGCGTCTTTTTTTCCGGGAGTTACCAGAAATGTACTCCGAGCGTCGACATGCCCGCAGCGGCGTTTGAGCAACTCCAGTTTCTTGATCGCGAGTTGACACAAGCTGCCCATTCTGGCGAACGGGTCTGGCTGTTGATGCATATCCCGCCGGGGATCGATGGTTATGCAACCGCTACTGATCCCAGTGGGGGTATTGATCCACTCTGGCAAGATACACTGCCAGTCGATTTTACGGACCGTTTTTTGTCGCTGCTGGGGCCCCATCAAAAAACGCTCGAAATGGCCTTTGCCGGACATTCGCACATGTGCGACTTTCGATTGATTCGCGAGACCGCAGCAGAACCGGGGACCACGGATGGGAATGAAGTGCCCCCTTTAATTCTCAAGATTGTTCCCGGCGTCAGCCCACTATTCTCGAATAACCCGGCTTATGAAATCTTTGACCGCACGTCGAAGGGGGAATTTCACTTCAAGACCCGTTATCTTGAATTAGCTACCGATGACTCGTTGCCGCCGGTCAACTGGTCAACGGCCGAGGATGTCTTGGGTCTGAGTCCGCTGAATGCGGAAAAAATCGCCAGCGTTGCACAGGGAATCCTCGCCCAACCGGCCACGACCGGCAGCACTTACCTGCGGCAATACTACGTGAATTCCCTGGCCACACCGGCAGCCGATCCCAAGTTTCTGGATGATATTGCCTGTGCAATGTGGCGGGTGCGGGTGAGCAATTACCGGAAGTGCCGCACCGAATGAGACGGGCGAAGTTTGACATTGGTTTTGCTTCGGACTGGCCGGTACTGGTGAGATGACAATTCATCCTACCGGTACGAACCCTGGTCCAGAGAACTTGACGAGGTCAAAAGTTCACCGACAAACTGCGATGTCGGCAGGTTTCCCAACAGGTAGGTGTGACGGCCTTCCTCGATGGTAATGCGAGTTTGTGCCGGTGTCCCGAAATCTCCCATGCGTTGAGAGGGACGCAGTGTAATCATATGTTCTCCGACTGGAAGTTCGATGCGAAAGACCTGAATGGTATCGGGCAACAGTCCCCAGCAGCGGGTGTCGGCCGATTCCGTTGCTTCCCAAGCGACCCCTGCCGCCATCACCGCGAGGCTGACCATTGATCCCTTTTCGATATCGGCGACTTCTTCGACGGCATACAAAAACCCCTTCTTGATAACTCGTCGCGCCACGGCGCGACCGATGACCGCAGGGTAGTGAGCCTCTTGCTGCCGCACGGCCATCTCGCCAATGTCGACGAGTGTTGCCGTATTTCCTGCCAATTCTCCGTCAATCCGGATCGAAACCGAATCGGCAACCGGCACGAAATTGACAACTTGGGGAATCTTGACCGGTGCCAGTGTCGGTGTCACATTCCGCTTTCCGACCGCGTTAAAAATCCGGTCGGCGATTAATAGTGCGGCCTGAGTTGGCACTTCAGCGGTCTCTTGCTTGATAGGACCGCGGCCCACCAGAGCAAAGACATATAACGCTCCATGCCCTGGATGCATCGGAACTTCATGCTCGCAACGCTGTAAATCGGATTGTGCATCGCGAAACGAAGGCTCCCATTTCGCGACCTGAACTCGAGCCCGGACTGCATCGTTCAAGGTGAGCGGAGATTCTTCCGCCAGCATGCCGCGGATGTAAGGCCCCAGTGCGACCTGCTTGTAGGCCAGCACCGCAGACTGATTTTCGTCTTTGTATTTCTCTTCGACTCGCTGCATGATCTGCTGTTGTTTATCGACCATCTGCAAGGCATAGGCCCCCGCATCCCCTCCATTCGACATCAGGTTTGAAATGGAAAGCAGGGCACGGATCAAGACTTTTTCGTAATCTTCACCGGCATACGGTCGCACCTTGTCATCTGAAAGCATCGAAGCGATCTCGCGGGCCGGATCAACCTCTTCCAGATCGTCGAAACGATCGCGAACTTTCCGCAGCAGGCGTTCGGCATCCTTGGGTCGCCCCGAGGCGAGTTCAATGACCGCCTTATCCAGGAGCAGCACGTCTCGTTCGCCCTTATGCTTTTTCAGCTGTTTCTCTAACGCCTCGTCAGCGGCGGCGAGATTTCCGTCGAAAAATGCCGATCGGATCGGTTGCACACGATCGAAATGCGAGGCACAACCCGACAGCAGCAGCAGTACGAACGCCCCCAACGCACAAGCGATCGTCGCACGGAATCCCGCCCGGTCAGCGAGCCGCTGTCGATCCTGTTGAAGTGTGAGTATGAGGGGGATGTTCATCGTACGTTTGTTTCCGCGTCAAACGCCGGAACTTGGGCCGACACCACTACAACCCGATTCTTGCCGAACCGGACTCAATTCGTCATCGTATTTCGCTGATCGCAACGCAAACGAGGTGAGAAGGTTGAAATCCAATGCCAACGTGACAATATTGATTAGCTCTCAACCCGCGCCATAATTGCGGAGTTTTCCCAGTCGTGACTTGTGATATCCCTTACGGATTTCGGCGGATTCCTTCTCGGTGTGCCCCGTTTCAAAGTTCACCAGCTCCAGCGATAACAGATAGTCCCGCTGATAATCCTTGCTGTTGCTGCGCGTGGTTCCCGAGGTGATGGTCGCATAGAGGAAGTAATCAATCGGTTCCCGTTCCTGTTCCATGATCGCCGCAAATTTTCGGCGGGCACTTGGTGTATACAGTGCGTCTGGACGCAAACCGGCCTCTTGCAAACCCGCCTTCACCGCGCGGATATTGACCAGTTCGAACGCTTCCGATCCATTAATGATTGTATCGATCTTCTGATAGATCTGATCGCCAAAGTCACCGATCTCTTCAGAGCTCCGGTTTTCAACCTGCAGGAAACAGATCCGTTTCTTGCACGGTTCGCCCGAGTGCGATGTCAGTTTCACCGATGTCTCTTCACGGCCGAGCAGCTGGCTGACCGAGGTTTGAATCAACGGCTCCCACGTTTCGGCTCCTGCGGTATGGCTGCCGACCATATCCCGATCCGAATCGTTCAGAACATGAGCGTATTGCCGCCCCTTACACCCCGCCGCCATGACCAGTGTCACGCTCGCAAGTGAAAACCCGATAGTTTCGAAAAATCGCCGCCGATCCATGGCTGGCTCCTCTATTCGATCTGAGTTCGATCTCTATGTTATCAACTTCGGTCAAACCGCGTGAAATCTTCAATCTCGACCGCGAACCTGACGAACCGCGTCGGGTTTATATCCCGTAAAGCAAAACGGGAATAGAGCGGTTCTTTTGGCGAGACTGGGATGTTTGGGCACTTTTTCGAACCGAACCAAATTGAATTGAGAAACGCCGCCTGACGACCATGTGATGGCGATTCAAGTGATGACGATCAGGAGAGTAACGAGCGAGCGAAATCGTCCGCAGCAATCTCTACGGGGATTAAGACAGGGCATCGATCGACCGATCTCATTGCGATCAATAGCGTTAAACGTATTCTTTGATCGCATGCTGATCGTCGGATGCTGCGAGATTTTGTTCGTGCAGGCCTCGACAGCCCCCCAGAGGAAAATGTCTACTGGCAAGCCTGTCCAAGAAGCCGTACACTCTGCCAAGTCCTGATTGAATCGGAGAAGTCGATGCAATTGAGTCCATCCCATCCATTTGCTGGCTCGTATCCTCGCCGTGAACTGCTGCGAGTCGGGGGAATGTCGGCGCTCGCGTCCTGCCTGCCAGGATTGCTCGCTTCGCAGGTCCTGGGTTCCTCGGCCCTGACCGCACCGGTGAATGGGCGGCTGTTTGGACGAGCGAAACAGGTGATCATGCTCTTCCTGTCGGGCGGCCCTCCGCAGCACGAGACCTTTGATCCCAAACCACTCGCCCCCGTCGAGATTCGAGGCCCGTTCAAACCGATCAGCACCAATGTCCCCGGTATCCAGTTCTGTGAACTGCTCCCTCGGACCGCCGCTCGCGCTGATCGCCTGGCCGTGATTCGCTCGATGTACACCAATAACAACATCCACGGCGGCAGCGGATACTGGATTTTGACGGGTCGTCCGATGTTGACGGGTGACGGCGAGATTGCCCAGCCGACCGATTGGCCCAACATGGCTTCCATCGTCAAGCGGTTTCGGCCAAGCGAACGTCTTCCCGCGCTCACGGCCGTCTCCCTGCCGGAACTGTTCATCGGGAACGGGGGCAACATCGAAGCGGGACAATTTGGTGGAATCCTTGGGCCACAATACAGCCCGGAACTGATTGAATGCCGGCCTGCTGAACCAAACTTCTCGCTGGGCGGGTTGTACGACAGCCGGGTTTCGACCGATCAGATGCGGCAGCGGGTCTCGCTCTTGGATGCACTTGGCCAAACCTTTGACCAGACACCGCGCAGTGCGGTCGTGCAATTGCATGAAGGGCTGCAGCGTCAGGCATTTGATCTGATGACGACGGGTGGAGCTCGACGGGCCTTTCGCCTCGAAGAGGAATCCGATCAGGTGCGTGACCGCTATGGACGACACCCCTGGGGTCAAAGTGTGCTGTTGGCACGACGACTGGTCGAGGCGGGGGTTCGCTTCGTGACCGTCAACTGGCCGCGAGTTCCTGGTGATCGTGGGGTTGATAATCCGGTCTGGGACACACATGCACGCAATTTTGACCGGATGGAAGATTGCCTGGCACCTCAGTTTGATGTCGGTTTCACCGCACTGCTCGATGATCTTTCGGACCGGGGACTGCTCGACGAAACCCTGGTCATCGCCGTCGGAGAATTCGGTCGGACCCCGACGGTCAACGCCAATGCGGGGCGAGATCACTGGGGATCGGTTTTTAGTTGCGTCTTGGCGGGGGGTGGTATTGCCGGGGGGCAGGTCTATGGCTCCAGCGATCGCGAAGGGGGGTATCCGGCGAGTGACCCGGTGGATGCGGGACATTTGGCCGCAACCGTCTTTCATCTGGTGGGAATCAATTCTCAGGGAACGTTTGCGGACCGCCTGGGTCGGGAACTGTCGCTGACGGAAGCCGAACCCCTTTATACGCTGTTGGGAGAAGAACCCGCGACAACCGCACGAACCATGCCGACCGGTGAACTCGCTTTCGTTCCCCCGTATCGCGCCGGCCTGTTGCTGTATCCCGATTTTACCGAAACCGTCTCGCTGCCGCCGCTGGATGCACCTGCCAGTCCCAAGGGGTGGCGTGCCAGTTCCGTGGTGGGGGCTGCAAATGGCCAAGGGGTTCGACATGGGTTTGGCGTGCGGCTCAGTCCCGACCAGACCTCACGTCCGTCCGCTCAACTGGGGATCTGGACCAGTGGATCGAACGAGGCGATCACGATTCCGGCCCATGCCAGCGCCGTGCTGGCACAGCAGATTCGTGATCCCCAGTCGGGTCACTTCCGTGTGAAGGGGACAATCGCGGGCGGGGGAACGTCGTCCGAAGCATTCCAGAGTTTGCTAACACAGCATTTCCGTTCGCGATTGGTTCTGTTTCAGTTTTCGCATCCGCAGAAATCGGCGGTCCACCGGCAGGAACTGGCGTCGATCGAAGTGACACCCCTCTTCCTCGCCGATGCCGCAGAGGAAGTGTGGCCAGTCATCACACTGGAAAAACGTCTGGCACCGACGCCGGGAGTCAACTTCACGTTTGGCTTGGGAATTGGTTGTGCCTTGATCGTTGAACGAAAAACTGAGGGGGTTTTGACAATCCCCGCACAATCGGGTGACGCCTTTCTGCAGTTACAACAAATTCAGATTGATTTTGAAGGCTGGAAAATCGGCTAAGTTTTGGGATGTGACCCTTTCCAACCGCCGCGTGGCCTCACGCGGCGACCAGGAATTTATCGGGCTTGGTTTCACCACCTGAACGGCAACGGTAAGATAAAGGTTCAACCTTTTATCCATCAAACACGGATTCTCAACCACGGATTCACCAACCCACACGCAACAGACCTATGCCGACCCAAACGACTCCTGACATCCTGTCACGTATTATTGAACGCAAACGGCTCGAGGTCGATGAGGCGCGGCGATTGCGCCCCGAAACCCGTTTGCTGGAACAACTCGACGCCGCACCCCCCGTTCGTGATTTCATCGCGGCCCTGCGGTCGGCGAGTGACATCGGGCTGATTGCCGAAGTCAAAAAAGGCTCACCCTCGGCGGGAATCATTCGTGCCGATTTTGATCCGGTACAGGTTGCCCGGACTTACGAACACCATGGTGCGTCTTGTTTGAGCGTCCTGACCGATGAACATTTTTTCCACGGGCACCTGGATGACCTGCGCGCGGTCCGGGCTGCGGTCGGAATCCCGGTCCTGCGTAAAGACTTTATGATTGACCGTTATCAGGTCCTGGAAGCACGCGCTGCCGGAGCGGATTGCATTCTGCTGATTGCCGAATGCCTCAACGATTGTCAAATGCGGGACCTCTACTTCTATGCGTCGGAATTGGGGCTGGCCGCGCTGATCGAAGTGCATGATGCCGAGAATCTGGATCGTGTCTTGAAACTGGATCCTCCTTTATTGGGGATCAACAATCGAGACCTGCGAACGATGACCACCGATCTCGATCACACGATTCGGTCGGCTCAGCAGGTTCCCCGCGCGACGTTACTGGTGAGTGAAAGCGGGATCAAAACCCGCGCGGATATTGACCGTGTTAAGCACGGGGGTGCCCGGGCGATTCTCGTCGGCGAAACACTGATGCGATCACCCGATATTGGTTTGGCGGTCGACCAATTGCTGGGACGTTCCGCAGTTTAACGCGATCTGGATTGAAGCAATACTGAAGCTGAGGATTGATACAGAAGTCCGTTGGGATGCGAAAATGGTCTCCCTGGCAGGCCCCTCGGGTGGTCAAACCGTTAACCCAAGTGAATGAGAGAAACGCAGCGGTGGGAGCCTCACCCATTTGTTGCATTCATTTCGAGGCATCCATTTCAGGGTTGATCGAGTCAAACTCTCTTTTTTTCTCGTGGCAGGTGGTTTCATGGCTGGTAAAGTCTCGATTGAGTGTCCTGCGTGTGCCGCAAAACTGAATCTTTCCGATAGCAGCAAGCTGGGAAAAAAGATTCGCTGCCCGAAGTGCAGTGAAGTCTTCGTGGCGGAAGCCCCCGACGACGATCTGTTTGAAGACGACATGGAAGAGGACGACGATCAGCCTGTACCGTCATCAAGTAAGAAACGGGGATCTGCCAGTGGAAAAGAGCCCGCAAAAGGGGCTAAGAAGGGGACCAAAAAAGGGGCACCGCCGCCGAGTGGCCCCAATGTGCCGCTCATCATCGGCGGGGTGGTCGGACTACTGGCCCTGGTAGGGGGAGGTCTTTATTTCTCGGGAATATTCAACAGCAAACCCCTGCCGGCTGCTCCCGCGACGGCCGTGGCCCCCATGCCTGCCCTGGCCGCTCCGATGCAGCCACCCGCTCCACCACCGCAGATGACCGCAGCAGAAAAAATGCTGGGGCTTCGCTGGATGTCCGCCGAGACCGATCTATTGATCCATCTGAAGGTGGCCGAGGTGTTTGCGGCACCACTGCTGAAGGGGCCGCTCAGCGATCCTTCTGTCACGGCAGCGCAGAAAGAATTTGAAACCACCGTCGGCCTGAAACCGACCGAGATTGAGTCGATTTCCCTGGGGTTGATCGGCCTTGCCAATGCGATCACCAAAGCGAGTCCTCCCACGTTGATGAATGGTTTCGGTCTGGGTGGCCCGTCCGTTCCTGCTGTCGCTCCAGAAGATCAGCATTTTATCATGGTTGTGAAGACCCGGAAGCCGATTGATTTGAAAGTCGTCGCCCAACAGTTTCCCGCGGGCAGCATCAAGGAGTTAAACGGAAAATCGTACCTTGATATCCCTTCCGCGAACGCAGCGTCAGCCTCGGGAGGGGTCTGGTCTCCCGATTCCACGACCGTTATTTTCGCCACGACCAAAGAATTAATGGCAACCATGCAACGGGGCGAGACCGTCATTCCGCGGAAAGAATTCGCCGCGATCGATCACTTGCCGCAACTGGTTCTTGCCGGGATGGTCCCTCCACCAAAAACCGATGGAACACAACTCCCCCCCGGGATGCCCGGCGGCATGGTCGATCCGAAAGATCTGGCCAACATCCGCATGGTCAACCTGGGGCTCTCTGTCAAAGGGGGATTTGAGCTGAAGATTGCCGCAACCAGTACAAACCCCGAATCCGCGAAAAAACTGAAAATCGAGGTGGACAACGGGGTCAGCCAATTGCGTCCCCTGTTCGATCTGTACAAAACCACCGCTCCACCCGTCATCGCGGATCTGGGCGAGATGCTACTGACGAGCCTCAAGATCGAAGAGCAAAGCGAGACCGTGAAGGTCTCGTTGGGTGTCCCCGATTCGGCGCAGGGACAACTCGAACAACTGCCAGCGATCGTCATGTTGATGGCAATGAGCGGCGGTATGGGGGGCGGACTTGGGGGTGGCCTGAGTGGATTCGGTGGCCCACCCCCATCAGCAGGGTTTGGAAACAGTCCGGGATCGATCCCGAATCCGTTTGGGAACGGAGGAACTTTTCCCATGGATGCGAACGATGCCATGTCGCTCCCCGGCGAATCCGATTCTGTGGCGGCGACTTCGGTCGAGGGATTGCCGGAAGGACTGACGTTAACTGCCCGCACGGCGTGGAGTCTTCCCGCAGTTGGCATGGCGGGTGTCCCCGGTGCGGGGAATCCAAACGCCAATCGCACTGCAGACAGTGATAGTCCTGCTGCTTCCACAGAAACCTCGACCGAAACGATCGAGATTCTGATCGATGTGACCGGAGAAGGTCTCGAAAACATCTGTGCGGCAACCGGAATTACCACCAAAACAACGAAACTGAATCGGGCCGGAACACTGAAAAAATCCAAGAAACCACTCCCCGGCGGAATCGATGGCCAGAAGACATTCCTCCCCTTTGATCAGGACGAGATTCGACCGCTGGAACACCCGCCCGCAACACTGCGTGTCCGCCTGATCGTGGAAGCTCCGACGAATGGCGCGACTCAAATCGACCTGCTCGAAGGATCCTTCAAAATTCTGACTGCGGCAAATTCGAATGAATTAACCGTCGAAAACGTGCCGCAGACCGCCAAACAACCCTTGAAAGGGGCTGAATTCAAAGTGGGTGGGGTGAAACTGATTCGTGGACCCAAAGATGCCAATCCCGAAACGTTGAAACTGGAATGCGGCAAAGATCACTTCCTGGGTCGAGTCCAAGGATCCCCCGACGAGGTGTCGAGTGTGACGGAAATCGACAAAGGGAACACGGTCCAGCGTCTCTATGCCAAGCAGGCCGATGGCAAGTTTCCAGAAGACTTCGAGATTCGATTCAAACTGCACACCGATGTCGCCGAACAGACTATTACCTTTCGGATCGAAAACCTCCCCTTACCCTCGCCCGAATCAAAACTGCCCGCCTCGGCCCCCGCAGTGCCACAAGAAAACCCCTCTGAATAAGAACAGGGTCAGAGAGCACATCGTCAGAGATGAATCGTCATCAGGCCGAGGTTGGTCGAGTCAGGCCAATCGCGGTCGCGGTGGCATAGTTCGCGGTGTGGGAAATGCTGACCAGGATTTCGCCGATGCCGAGACGGCTGGCGACCTCCTGGGTGGAGCCGTGTAATACGATCACCGGTTGGCCGCTTGGCTTCACCAAGACTTCAATCTCGGTCCAGCCAACTTCGTTGGTAAACCCGGTTCCCAGCACTTTCATCACCGCCTCTTTGGCGGCCCAGCGACCTGCATAGTGCGGTGCCGATTCGCGACGAGGTTGACAATGCGCAATCTCGCCTGCAGTAAACACACGCTCCAGAAAATGAGCGCCATGATCGGCAATCATTTTCTGAATCCGATCGACTTCCACAATGTCTGTCCCTAATCCAACAATCATTCGGCAACTTTCGCGATGTGTTCAGTCGAAATCTCGGCTGCAGCCCAACCGGCATGGGTTGAGACCCATCCCGCTGCCACCCCCGTCATGACCAGCTCCACCCCCCAGAATAACTCGGGCCACGGACTACACCAGTCACCAAGCTGCTGAACACGGCGTGCAAGATAGGCTCGAAACGCCTTGACCGTTGTGGGACGGTCTAGTTCGAGATGAGGTGTATTCGTCTGCTGCTCGAACTCTTTCATCAATCGAGCGGCCAGTTCCTGATTCGCCGACTTGACGGACAGGAATTCATCCCGCCGAAAGGTTTCCCAAGTCAGCCCCCCCCAGCCTCCGACTGCCAGCAGCATCGCAGCCACGACCTGGAATCGACGAGACGCCACCGCATCCAGTTTTCCGGCGAGCCAGACCCCCAGTCCTCCGATCAGCAGTCCCAGCAGGACCGGAAAAATGCCGATCAGACGGATTCGTGGCGGTGCCTGTGCAGCCACGAGAGATACCGCGATGGTCGCCACCAGACAGGCCGCAATCCAGACGAGTGTCGACGACCGACTCGCAAGGGGAGTCGCTGCAGTCCCCAGCTGATTGAGATTCGATAACGGGTGACGCTCGGACATGAAAACTCCTGAAACTCACCGTGAAAACCAACCGAAAATCGAATTCAACCGAATCCGGGTTTTCGTTTCTGATTTAAGCCAACACCAACCGGACAGGATCGATTCGCGATTCCGCACCATACCGCCAGTCGAAACCGCCAGTCGAAACCGCGAGCGAAGAGACCCACCTGAGCCAATGCGGCCTGGGCAAAGTCCGACGTTCTGGTCACCATTTCCCCTGTTCAACAAGCGGCCCAAGAGTCATCTTAACCGGAACCGGATCAACTTGCCTCATGTTGACGCCGAGGTTTCCCAGGATGAGCGAGTGCATCAGGAGTCCGGTGGCGTTATCTTGATTTCAATCCGGCTGTTGTCAGTCGTGAACGATCCGTTGTTGACTCTTAATCACTCGTAATAAATTGTCGCCATGAAACCTACCCGCCCCGCCCATCATCCCCTCCGTTACTGGCTGTTCAAGTCCGAGCCGTCAGCGTTTTCGATTGATCATCTGGCGAAATCTCCGAAACATACGGCCCCCTGGGACGGTGTCCGCAACTACCAGGCTCGCAACTTTCTGCGTGATGATGTTCAGGTCGGTGATCTAGTCTTGTTCTATCACAGCCGAGAAGAACCCCTGGGAATCTTTGGCACCATGCGTGTGGTTCAAGCGGGATATCCCGACTTTACGGCGTTCGATCCGCAGAGCAAATACTATGATGGAAAAAGCAACTCTGCTCAGCCGCGCTGGTACATGGTCGATGTGAAGTTGATCGAGAAGTTTTCCGCACCGATCACCCGCGAACAACTGCAACAGGACGAGGTCACAAATCAGATGCTGGTGATGAAACGCGGCATGCGGTTATCCATTCAACCGGTTTCACCTGCGGAATGGCAAGCGGTTCATCGTTTGGCGGGAATCGAAGCCCCGGTGCACTGACGAGTCACGCATCGGGGGGACTAAGCAACCCGAGCGGGATTTATGGCCCCGACACAAAACGTTGAGCAGATCCGAAGTATCCAGCCAACACACAAAAACGTCTCTTTCAAGACAGGGAAATCGCATGAGTGCTACCGACCCCGCATCGAGTCCCGATCCTGCCACCGTCGCCGCCCGTGCCGGTTGTGCCCCGGAATTCACCACGAAATCCAGCTCACCCCCGGTCTATCTGACGACCGCCTTCGATCTGGAATCGCTGGAACAACTCGAAGCGGTCACAGGAGGGGGTCAGAAAGGTTATATTTACACACGTGACGGCAACCCCAATCACGACGCCTTTACCAATGATGTCGCAACCTTGGAGCATGCGGAAGCGGGAGCGGTGATGGCGTCGGGGATGGGTGCCCTGACCGCGATTCTGATGGCCATGGTCAAATCCGGTGATCACGTGATTGCCGCGCGGGTTTTGTACGGGCGAACCGGGCAACTGCTGGATCATCTTGCGACCAACTTCGGCCTGAAGGTTTCGTACTTTGATGTTGATGACCTATCCGCCTTAAAAGCGGCCCTCATCCCCGAGACACGGCTGTGCATCGTCGAATCGATTTCCAACCCTCTCTTAGAAGTCGCCGATCTTCCGGCAATTGTCGACGTATTACAGGGGATTCCCCTGCTGGTCGACAGCACGTTCGCCACCCCCTGCCTGCTCCGCCCGATCGATCATGGTGCGACCCTCGTCTGGCACAGTGTGTCGAAATATTTGAACGGACACGGCGACGTGATGGCGGGGATTGTGGTCGGACCCACGAATTTGATTCGCAAAATTCGGGCGATGAGTAGCCTCTACGGAGTGAACGCCAATCCGTTTGAAAGCTGGCTCGCCTCGCGCGGCTTGCGGACTCTGCCCCTGCGAATGCAGCGTGTTTCCCAGACTGCCACCGAGATTGCGGCGTTCCTGCAATCCGACCCGCACGTCTTTCGCGTCTTTTATCCGGGCCTGACCGATCACGCCCATTTCGAACGGGCACGCCGCCTGTTGCCTCACGGTTGTGGCGGGATGCTCGCCTTCGACCTTCCCGGCGGGCGTCCCGCAGTCGACGTGTTGTTCCGCCGACTCGCCGACGTGATCCCCTTTTCCCCCACGCTGGCAGACGCCCGAACGACGGTCTCTTACCCCGCCGGAACCTCCCACAAATTCATGACCGCCGCCGCCCGGGCCGCATGTGGTATTGGCGATGGCTTGGTCCGATTATCAATCGGACTGGAAGACGCCAGCGATCTCAAACGGGAACTCGCAGCGGCACTGGTCCACACACCGATGTGAGCTGCGGTGCTGTTCAGCAACAACGTGAGATTGCGGTGGCCTTGGTAAGGACAAGAATAAGACTTATGGGACGAATGGGACTTATAGGACTTCTATTAGGGCGAGCTCCATGCGTTGTATAGGTCCCAGACCCCATATAGGTCTTACAAGTCTTATTCCGACCATTTAAAAACAGGGTTCACCGTCGGTCAATGCGGAGATTGCCGTCAACCCATCGGATCTTTGCTTTGCATGATCATGAAACCGAATCCAAGACGTTCTGGTCGCGAGCCAGATCCTACAACCATGCTGACAGCATTTTTGATATTCTCTGTCACGGAGGCAACTGACGTGGTAGCCCCCATTTGCAACGGTCATCTCAATCGAAACTGGCCCGCTTGTATTGAACGGATCCGGACCACGCGTTCGCGGGAATCGAAAGAGGAAACCCGATTCGATTACGAGTTTGGATGGCAATCCGCCGAGGGGATGATCGATGAGATGTCGTTCTTCCAGACCCGACACCATCAGGCACAGCACGGCAACACGATCGAACTGTTTCATACGTTCATGGCGTTGAATTGGGTCACACCACAAATGCGGCCGATCGGGAAAACCGACCGAAATTCGATCGCGAAGTAGTTCCCACTTCGAGTACCGTTTCGAATGCCATTTCCAGAGACTTCCGCGCGATCTCGCGAGATTTCGGACAGAGAAATCACGAAATGCGTATGAATTCTTCCCTCCGGAAACAGTTTCTCGCCCTCCCGCTTCTCCGTTATACGCTGCACCGATTCGGATCAGCTTAAAAATTTTGAATGTCCCTGTCTTCTCGATCGGCGATTGTTTTGGAAACTGTCATGTCGGGTCCTGGGGGGTGAAACCAGGTTCTGTCTCAATCAGACAAAACAACTCGCCGAATTGCGATCTTCCGCAGAAATTCACGGTTTACAAGTCATCCGTTCATTAAACGTTTGTAGTTTTCCGCTCGATCTCATGTTTTTTCGGTAGATGGTAGATTTGGTTTTTATCCCAGAATTCCGCGATCGGAGGTTACGAATGATTCTCAATCTGAAGTATTGGCAGTTTGCGAAGTTGTTTTCCGCGAAGGCGAGGAAGCCAAGATTGGCTCGCTCACGATGTTTTCAGCCTTCCATGGAGCCGTTAGAATTCCGATTCTTGATGTCGGGAAATGCATTGACTGGTCCGAGCACGGCATCCACCCCGTATGTGCAAGCCACGGTGGAGGGGATTGATGTGATCTCTGTTTTGACGACCGATAACACCGGCGCCACACCAGACGATGTTGTCCCTCAGGTTGGTGGTGGCAATTACAGCATGAACGGCATTCCTGACGGACTCGGTGCTTTTGATAATGGTGATCGGACATTCACCCTGCTGATGACTCATGAGCTTGCGAGTAGTGCGGGGGTGACTCGAAGTCATGGTGGCAAGGGAGCTTATGTCTCCAAGTTTGTCATCAACAAGGATACGCTTCAAGTCGTCTCTGGTGAAGACCTGGTGAAGTCTGTCTACGGGTGGGATACTGCCACTCAAGCTTTAAATGTCACCACCATAACACCTTCTTTTAATCGATTTTGTTCGGCCGATCTGCCCGAGATTTCTGCCTTTTTCGATGCTTCAACTGGGTTCGGAACCCAATCACGGATCTTCATGGCCGGTGAAGAAGGAGGTGCTAACGGTTGGGCAGTCGCGGCAGTTTCCACGGGTACGGACGCAGGTAAGGCCTATGTTCTTGGCAAGTTTAATCTGACGACCAACGGTTCAGGCCTCACCGGAGTCGGTGGTTGGGAGAATCTGCTGGCCAGCCCTTATTCGCAGGCCAAAACGGTCGTCATCGGTAATAACGATGGTGGCACGGGCATCATGACTGGTGCGATTTCCGTCTACGTCGGAAATAAGACGAATAGCGGTACTGAAGTCGACAAGGCGGGGCTCACCAACGGGACCACAAAGTTTGTGGATGTTATGGGCAATTCCGCCGAAATCGTCAACACCACGACGCGTGCGACAAACATCACCAGTGGCACGCGGTTCACGCTGAGCGGTACAAGCTCCACGACCTTTTCCCGGCCCGAAGATGGCGCTTGGGATCCACGTACCCCGAATGTTTACTACTTTGTTACGACCGATCGGATCGACCAGGTGAGTGACGGAATAGGGACTCAGATTGGTCAAACACGGCTGTGGCGATTGACGTTCGACGACATTACGAATCCCGATCTCGGCGGTAAAATCGACATTCTTATCGACGGCCAAACGGTCGATGGCCAGAAGGTCAATATGTTTGACAACATGACCATTAGTCCGTCTGATGGGAAGATCTATCTGCAAGAGGACGTCGGAAATGCCGCCCATAATGGGAAGATTTGGGAATATGATACCGCCACGTACAATGGCACGGTCAATTCCGGTGCTCTGAGGATCATCGTCAAGCATGATCCGGCGCGATTCGGTGACCTCGTCGGTGGAGTCGCGACCGCTGCAAGCACTCCGTTCAGAAGTGACGAAGAAACCTCTGGTATTATTGACATTACCTCGATCATGGCGACCTCGACCTTGAACACCAGTTTGCCGGGGGGGGCTCCCGGGGGTAAATGGCTGATTTCCACTGACCAAGCCCACTATACGAATGGAATCACCACGTCGCAGGTCGAGGGTGGCCAACTGTTCGTCTTGCGTATCAACACGCAGACCAAGGTCACTAGCCAAGTGACTGAGGCAAGATCTGGGATGGTCTTGAATCGTCGGACAAATCTGTTCGAAAGTACGCTTGAGTTCAAGAATACCTCGAACGATCCCCTCACGGGAGACTTCAGCGTCGTTCTCAAGAATCTTCCCTCGGGAATTGAACTGAGTGCGACGTATCTTGGCACTGCGCTTCGGGTTGAGAAACTCGGTAACGGTGACAAAGTCATCACGATCCCCAAAAGTCTTCTTTCCAGTGTCGCGGCGGGAACAAAGTTCAAACTTGTCCTGAAGTTCAGTAATCCCGCGAAGAGAGCGATCAATTTCTTAACGGACTTGTACTCATCCAAATGACAAGATTGCTTTGGGATGAGACTAATCGATCATCCTGAATTCACAATCTTTGAATCAACGGCCCGGCAGTGTGATCACTGCCGGGCCTTAGAGGAATTGCAAAAAGTGTCTACCGTTTTTTGTAAATCCCTCAGGCGAATCATCGGCAAACTTAAACGAAGGTATTTTTACGATGTTACTGAATAGAACGACAAGAGAGAGAATGACACGGGTCGCTGTATTGGTGGTCGCGACTTGGGGATTCTTAGCCGCCTTGACACCAACGAGCTACGCGGGGAGTTTTCACGTTGAGATTTCGACTGGCGATCTGGGTCAGTCGCCAGCGAACGCCAACGCACCATTTTATTTGGACTTTCAGTTCAACGACGGCGGAGTGCTGGGCAATAATTCCGCAAGTATCACAAACTTGAGCATTGCTGGCGGAAACGCGACGGGTAGCCCTGTTCTCCTTGGCGGTGCCGTGGGTAATCTTGGTTCAAACATGATATTTAATAACAGCAGTCCGTTTCAGGAGCTTTATCAATCATTCTCTCCAGGGGCCACAATTAGCTTCAATGTTTTCCTGACGCAAAACGTGGACGGCATCACGCCAGACTCATTTTTTGTCTCGATCCTTGACAAAGATCTCTTCAACATTCCCACGAGTGGACTTGGCAACTCTCTGTTGCAGATCGATATCGATTCGTCGGGGCTTCCGACCGTAAACTTCGGTGCGGGAACAGGCCTTTACGCTGGAACGACCGTAAGTGCGGTTGCAGTGCCGGAACCGGGCTCAATCGGCATGTTGGGCATGGGGATCGCGTGCATTGTCGGCTACGGCTGGCGAAGACGGTGCCAAAAGTGATTGTGAAGGCAGCGGCAATCTGTTGACGAGTGCTCGAGTGGCACCATGAAGACCGTTCTCCGTTGCTGTTGTTTGGATCACATTACGACCTCGAACGCAAGATGCCAAGTGTCGACCTTCGGCTCGCCCCAGTTGACTGTTATACGTCGACTGGGGCTGGCGGTGGGTAGTCACAAAGCACAACGCGGATTGCCAATTTTTGTGCTGCGCATCCTGCATGCAAGCCAGCGCATATCAAAGCTGTTGATTTATCAGGTCTTGCGTCAGAAAGCCTGGATTCAACGCGCATCGGATCATCTTTCCGCGAAGACTGTCATTGACTGGGTGCCGCTTCACTAAGGTGACAACGCAACGTCTGAACCAGCTCAAGTTGTTACCTAACGTTCGTTCACGTGTGCGACTGTCGTCCTCTCGGAAATTGACATCGAGGACCCAATGCATCGATTCGATGCTCCAATGTCCGTGCACGGCTTCACTAATTCGTTTGCTATTTAAATAGTCGTTTAGGATGTAATACCGAACGTCTCCCGTTTCACGCCCGGCGGAGTGGATCGTCACTCGCAATGAATAGCCGATGGCCTTGACCCAGGGCCACTCCTTCTTCACCGCGAAGTCCACCGGAGGTTTTGTCGGGTAGTAGGATCGTTCGTTAATCCGCCCATGGCCCTCGTCGTGGGTTCCATAGCCGCGATACCTCAGGTCTTCTAAATCGGTTTCAAGATTCTGGGCGAAATGAGATTCAATGGCATTGCGAAGCTTGGGTTGATTGTCTTTCACGGCGATCACAAAGCCACCACCACCCGCGACGATTTCCTTAGCAATCTCTTTCTGGCAGCCCGTTGCGTCAATCGTGATCAATGAGTTTGTCAGATCGATCCGCTGCAAAAGCTCAGGAATTGCCGTGATTTCATTGGATTTCGCTTCCGTGGCAATCTGCCCCAAGGCAATTCCTTCCTCGCGCGCCCAGGCGCTCACAATATGCAAAGCCCCCAGACCGTGAGCCTCATCATGGGATCGACGACATGTCTTTCCATCGATGGCAATCAATCTTGATTCACCGCTTGCGTCGCGCCTAATCACCCGTGATACCCAACCCTGAAACACTTTTGGAATGCTTCGGGACGTAATGCCATGATCAACCGGCGAATACAATCACGCGACGGGATTCCGTTTGGAAGAGAGAGAAACTGCGACAACCAATCCGCACGCTCCTTGGCCCACCGGTGAATGGCGGTGGGACCATCGCCCCCACAGATCATTCCACAAACCGAAATGACAATAATGTCTTCCAATAAATGCTTCCGGTTCCGCAAATGACGCGGATCAGACAACGATTCAAAGTAGGAACCAATTGACTCAATATCAACGAGTTTGACCGACATGCATTTCGTCTCGATACCAGGCTGCAAATTCGCCGCACGGTGCTCTGTCGCCCGCGCAATGACGGCCTTGCCATCGCTAAAATATATCAGCCCGAAACCGATTGCGCCAGCCTACCCAGACTGCCTAATTATGCGCGCTGGCCTTGATTCGCTCGGTTATGAACGTGGAAAATCAGACCTCCGGGCGCGTGGGGTACATCGAAGCATGATTCGCAAACTACGCTTATTGGGGCTTGTTGTTAATCATTAATTGGATTTTTGCCCGTTATTGATTTGCAAACATTCGCGATAACCCACCTCGCCTCACTTTATTCTTTTGTTTTCCCCAACAAATAGCCAAGTGCCGTACCGAAAAGCCCGAAAACGGGAGCAACCTGTGTTGAAGAATATCCAGCACTCATCAAAATGAGTGACCCAAAGACGATCAGGGTAAAACCGAACATCCTAAGAATGTCAAATGATGTCCAAACCACTGTTAACTTCAAGACCACAATCGCCTCGATAATCATAACAAGACTCGCAAATGCAAGGATCCCATAGGTGAGCGGTCCATCGGTACCTATGTCTGTTGCTCCGCGTGAATTCCTCTTAAATTCATCGTCCGGAGATAAATTTGCGGGCACTTGTTTGGATGGTACTTCCTTAACGACGCTGCCGTCTTGATTCAATGGCGGCCTATGAAACTCCGGCGATGATGGTATGGGCGGCTTAAGGTGATCAAACTCCGGTAGCTGCTGTGCTTGGACCAAGAGACTGAGGAGTAAAACTGACACCACACACAAAAATGCCTGGCCCACGAGTCGCATCATAAACCTTTCATTGACGGTGATCTTGATGGAGTGTGACGGCGTTTGTGGAATGAACGGAGGAAAATTGGCCGAATTCGGCAGTGCAGAAAAAACAGTTTCCGTGCGATGCTTTGTGGCTATCAAAATCTGTGGCATTTCTCGGTAACGCACGCCTCATTGAGCATGACAGTTCAATTCGAGGATTTCAAGAGTGAGATTGTCGCGCGGCTCGTAGGGGACTTGATTTACTTCGTACGGTTGGCGAGCGTTATTGGAACTCTCATTACAGATTTTGAACGGGGTTTATTTGACGGACAGCTAACGCTGGAGGGGAAAAGCCCGAGGTGGCATCGCTCGTTGGGTCATTGCAGTCCGTTTGGTTATGGCGATTCGCTGCTGCAGTGAGCCGATTGTTGCACCTATCCGCTTGTGGCAACGATCGCGATTAATGCTCGGCAACGGTCGAAGAGATCGGCTGAACACCGATCTGCCGGCGCCGATGGCTTCGGGTTAAACTTGGAAATGCCTGCGGCATGATGTTGCCCGCGGCATGATGTTGCCTGCTGCCATTCACCGTCGGGCACGATTTCCTCCGGATTGACGATCCGGACTGCTGCACTCCGCTTACAGTTGGGTAGGGTGACAGAATCGCCCGATCATCCAGGAACCGACTGCGACATCATCCAGGAACCGACCGTTTCGTTATTCAGAAACCGACGGCATCATTTCGGGACCGACCGCGGCGGCACCGGGGCGGCGGCGGGCTGGGGTTTGAGCAATCTTAAACCGTTTAAAATCACGAGTAGTGAGGCTCCCATG
The DNA here is from genome assembly GCA_044354755.1 of Schlesneria sp. Lineage (GTDB taxonomy): Bacteria > Planctomycetota > Planctomycetia > Planctomycetales > Planctomycetaceae > Schlesneria. The sequence goes on from JBIKZJ010000032.1 coordinate 23,837, forward strand.
TCGGCTGCGATGGCTCCCCAGAGTGAGGCGAATCCCAGGACGGTCAAGGCGACGAAAAACAGCTTGATCCCGAGCGCGATCACGATATTCATCCGGATGATCTGCAGCGTTCTTCGTGAATGCTTGACCAGCCAGGGTAATCTCGACAGGTCGTCCGACATCAAGGCGATGTCGGCGATTTCCAGTGCTGCGTCGCTGCCGGCAGCTCCCATCGCGATCCCCAGTGACGCTCGCGCCATGGCGGGGGCATCATTCACACCATCACCGACCATCGCGACAATACCGTGGCGCGCGACCAGATGTTCGATCGCCGTCACTTTGTCCGCGGGTAGCAAGTTGGCTTGGACCTCGTCCAGGCCGGTTAACTTGGCAATCGATTCGGCGACGGGCGAATTGTCTCCCGTTAACATCACCAGCGAGCCAATCCCCAAGGCTTTGAGTTCCTGAATGGCGGCGGATGCATTGGTTCGAATTGTGTCGGCCAGTGTGATGTATCCACACAGCAGATCCCCTTGCCCGACGATCACCATCGTGACACCATGCGATGACAGGGGATCGAGTTGCTCACGCATCAGGTCGGTTTCGGCACCCCGTTCCTGCAGGTACCGCCGCGATCCTGCCCAGACCTCTTTTCCCTGAAAGCGACCAGTTGCCCCTTTGCCTGCTACGAGCTGATAGTCTTCGATCGGGTGGATCTCGATCTTGCTTGCGTGAGCGTACCTCAGGATCGCTCGACCCAGCGGGTGTTCGCTGCGGGCTTCCAGGCTGGCGACACAATCGAGCAGTTCGGCTTCCGAGTAGCCATTCCAGGGGATCACATCGACCACCGTCGGTCGGCCCTCGGTCAGCGTCCCCGTTTTGTCGAAGGCCAGCGCCGCAAGGCGGCCGGGGAGTTCCACGAAGGCTCCCCCTTTGATCAGTACCCCCTGCCTGGCGGCGGCAGCAATCGCGGCGACAATACTCACGGGTGTCGAAATCACCAGCGCACAGGGGCAGG
>JBIKZJ010000331.1:0-7394 GCA_044354755.1 Schlesneria sp.
TGACGTTTACCAATCCCTTGAACCGTGACGACACCGAAAACATCGATCACTACGAACTGGAAGCCTGGAACTACCGCTGGACTGCGGAATATGGCTCGCCCGACTTCAAGCCGCTGGCCTCGGGTCAGATTGGTCGCGAAACCGTCGAACCACTGTCCGCCACGTTGCTCGCCGACGGTAAGACGGTTTTTCTGGAGCTCGCCGACCTGAAGCCGGTTGATCAACTGGGAATCAGCTACACACTTCGCACGGCAAGTGGAGCGACACTCGAACAGACCGCGTACCTGACACTGAATGGAATTTCGGCGGAAGTCCTGCCGGAAGATCAGTTACACCGCTCGGGGCATGACGCGGCCAAGTCCGCCTTGCTGGCACGTCTCGTCCCCGGTGTCACGCTCATCGCACCTGATTTGGCCGCAGACACGTCCATTCCCCGCCGCCTGGTTGCGTGGAGCGAACTCGGCCACAAAAGCAGCGGAAAAGGAATCGGGGCGGAGCGGGCGATTGAGGGTTATCTCAAGATCCCCTTTACGGGAGAATACCGCTTTCATGCTGATCGAGGGGGGCTGAGCGACGCGACCTCGCCCGCTCTGGCGACACTGGAAATCCAGGATGTGCGACACGAACTCGGCCAGTCCGATGTGGTTGTGCGGCTCAGCAAGGGATACATCCCATTTCGGGTTCACGAGCGGGTCACTCAACCCGATTCCGATTTTCGGCTGATGTGGGAAACGACCCGTTTTCCACGAGAATTGATCCCCGCCACGGCGCTCTTTCACGAAATCGATACGACTCCGGTAGCCAGGAAACGAGAACAAACGGTTCAGGGACGCACTCTGTATGCCCGTCACCAATGTGCCCGCTGCCACCAGGATGGCCCAGGGCAACCCCTGCCTCAGGAAGCCTCGCTGGAAATCGAATCCCTGCGGCAGGGTCCGCGACTGGAGGGAATTGGGTCACGGCTGGAACGTGGCTGGCTAGCTGCCTGGTTGCGGAACCCCAATCATTTGCGTCCCCAGGCAACCATGCCCGCCTTGTTCGATTCCCCCGATGATCCTGCGGTCGAAGATCTGGTCGCCTTCCTGGGAACGCTCCGCGAACTCGGGGAACAACCCGCTCGGACTGTTCCGAACGAAACGGCCCGAGAACAGGGGGAGCAATTGTTTGAACAACAGGGATGCATCGCTTGCCACACGCTGGCAGCGACCGAAACTCACCCCGAATGGAATCGCATTTCGCTCCATTTTGTGAAGGCCAAATTCCAGCCGGGACAACTCGAACGATTCCTACTCGATCCGCAGCAACATCATCCAGGAAGCCACATGCCGAATTTTCGTCTCAGCCAGGACGAAGCAGAACGGCTGGCGAGATTTCTCGAACGGCAGGCAAAAGGGACGATTAACGCGGATGTGGCAACCGCGAAGGGAAATCCCGAACGGGGCCAGAAGCTGTTCAGTGCCATGCGCTGTGACCACTGTCACCAGCTCACCACGACCAGCAAATTGATACTTCCTAACGTCCGGTCCGTTTGGAACGCGAAAACCGCATCAGGATGTCTTCGGCCCGCAGGGGAAACTTCCCGGACGGCACCCGGATATACTTGGACCGATGCCGAACGGGAGGCCTTGAACTCGTACCTGACCGAAAAGCCTGAAGGAGTCGTGAGTGTCGGGGCAGGGAACCGACCGGAGCTGGAACGGATGCTGGCCACCCTGCGCTGTACCGCGTGTCACGCCCGAGACGGATCGAATGCTCGCTGGCCGGAAATTGTGGCGGAGGAGGGGAGTGGCAAGCTTCCCGAGTCGGCACCTCAGTTGACTTGGGTCGGTGAAAAGCTGCAGGGCCCCTGGATCGCCCAATTATTGCGGGGAAAACTCGAACACAAACCTCGTCCCTGGATCACAGCCCGGATGCCCAGCTTTCCTGCATACGCCGAAATCGTCGCTCACGCGATGGCCGCCGAGCATGGAGTCCCCTTCCATGAGCCGCTTGTCATGGAAGCGGACCCACGACTGATTGAAACGGGCGAGAAGTTGACGCAGCGCGACGGCGGGCTTGATTGCCGCCAGTGTCACGCGCTGGGAAACGAGAAACCACGGGGCGATGCGGCAACGCAAATTGCACTTGGGATCAACTTTGCGTTCACCCGTGACCGACTGCGACCCGAATTTGCGTTGCGGCAAATGCTCGACCCCCCGCGCTACGACATCGGTTCGAGAATGCCCCGCTTTGCACCAGACCTGCAAACCACAGCGGCCAAGCAGATCGAAGGGGGAAACGCGAAAAAACAGTTTGAAGCGATCAAGCAGTATCTCTGGTCGCTGAAAACAGAGAAAACTCAAGACTAAGAACTCCAAACGTCGTTCCCCTGTTCGGGATCATTTTTTCGATTTTCCGAATCGTTCGCACGCGACTTGCGCGACTGTTGATTGGTATACTCGGTACTCGCCGTTATGCGATACCCACTATCCCCATGCCGAAAGAATCAAAAATGGCCAAACAATTGCTTGTTTATGAATCAGTCGTTCCTGTGAATTCCGTCTCGCATGGCAAGATGTCGTTTGATCCCTCAAATGATTACACCTTCAGCAATGCCGTCAACGCCGTCCCTCTGATGACGGTCGAGTTTGCCAGTGCTGCCACCGAGTATGCGATTGTTTTCGCGGAATCGAATGACGAAGTGATGCCGGTTGCCATTCTTGGGTTGCGAAACGACCAAAACCTGTTTCTGTCGGCCGACGCCCAATGGCGAGCAAAATATCTTCCCGCATTTATTCGCCGGTATCCGTTTGTCTTCTCGTCGAGTACCGATCAACAAACATTGACACTGTGTATTGATGAAACCCACCCAGGGCTGAATAGCGAAGGCCGCGGGCAGCGATTGTTTGATGACGAAGGAAAGCCGACGGACTATGTGCAGCAAGTGATGAATTTCTTGCGCGATTACCAGATGCAATTCGAACGCACACGGGCGTTCGGCAAGCGACTCAAAGAACTGAACCTGCTCGAACCGATGCAGGCCGAAGTCGCGACACCCGCAGGCCAAAAGCTCGCCTTGGGCAGCTTTTTTGGCATCTCTCGCAATCGGATCCGCACCCTGAGCAGCGAGTCACTCAGCGCACTCTTGAAGGCTGATGAACTCGAATTGATTTATCTACACCTTTATTCGCTCCGCAACTTCAATGAACTGAAAGAACGGTTCATCGAAACATTGCCAACCGAACTCAAACAACTGGCGACCGGTGCAGCAGCGACCCCGGCCGCTACCACCACGACCGCATGAGTTTCTGCAGCATCACTTTGTTAGCCTGCTGAAGAACTTTGCCGATTGACCCAAACACAACACCCCAGGGACTGAAGTGAATCAGACCTGGGGTGCTGCTGTGACGATTGGCTTGCCTCTGGGAATGCCGCGCTCCTTTGTGAGAGCATGAAGCCCTGCGATTTTTGGTTGAACAGTCGCCGCTCTCAGAGCACGAATCGATTTCACAAATCGATTCGTGTTGAAAGCATCGCAATTCAACCCCCTCTTCATTAGCAGTCAGAGACGGTTTCGCCATCGTCGCGACCTAAGAGTCGTCGTGCCGTTTGGGTGTCGAGGTTCTCCGAGATAAATCGGACGCTTCCGTCGGCCAACAAGGCATGCACACCACCCACATGCAGACTGAAAGGCTCGTTGTTCGGCCCGCAGTTGTTATACCGCCGTGAATAACGAGGTCGGAAAAGCCTGCAGGTTGATCTGGGAAAAATTGATCCCCTTACCCGCTGCGGGAAAACGTATGTAAGTCGACTCGTAATTGAAGACGGCCAGCCCGAGCGGCTTCAAATTGTTCTTACACTGCGTTCGTCGTGCTGCTTCACGTGCCTGCTGCACGGCAGGCAACAACAAGGCAATCAGTACCGCAATGATCGCAATCACCACTAATAGCTCGATCAACGTAAACCCACGCGATCGGCGACCTGAAACAGTTCTACGGTCCATCAGAATCCTCTCCTAGTCATTCTCAGACATTGGAATCGCTGCGATCAGTGCTCCGCGATCAACAATAACCGCGATCAAACGAATAATGGCTACCGACCGTCACGCCCAAACCACAAATACACCACCAACTATATATGTGATTTAATAATAAATTGGTGAGGATTTCTGATTTCGACGATTTTTTATCGAAAAAACCTTTTTTTTCCAGAATTCGTATCAACGAATTGGATTCGTATCCACGACTTAGAAGGGGGTTTAAATGTGACGGGAAGGGTTTGGCCGTCGACATTAATCTTCCCGCGTGGGCCAGCATTCTCGCCCCATCGCGGGCCAGAGTGTCATCGGCCACGAGGTGACTTCTGCCAGCGATTTGGCAGACTCGAAATCGGGCACAAACAGAATCACATCCTCTGCTGAAAGCTCAGACAGGCTCAGGTCCCCTGGAACGCGCCATTCCTGTTCGACCTGCCAGTCAATCCCTGACGCCCCCACCGCCCGCTGAAAGAACGGGCGATCAGCGGTCGCAAGCGACTCCCAATCGGCGTCATCCCCATAGTGGACCGGCCGCACACCCTGTTTCAGTAACCATTCGCGACGTAGACAAAGCCCAAAAGGCTCAAAATCCCAGCGAACACGATGCGGGCGGAATCGGTGCAGCGAGGGCAAAACCCCCAGTGGACAAGCCGTCAAACTCACCACACGTTCCCCCCCGCGAATCGTTCGTCCCGACGCGATCAATTTCTGCTGTAAAACAATCCGCCGCAGGGCCCCGAGCGGCGAATGGTCCGCCTCGGGCCGCGACTCCAGCAAATCCGCTGCATAATCCTCAAACGATTGATCCGGCCAAGGCCCCGGACAGGCACGGGTCGTGTGGGTGAGAAACTCCCAACCTTCAGTCGAGGGAAAAGGGGCAATCAGGTAGATCCCGGCATTCACCGTGGCGGGGACCTGTGTTGCGGGTATTTGTGTTTCGGGGACCTCTGCAGCGGAGGCTTCACACCCCCCACCCACGGGAAATGGACAGCATTCCCACGCGGTTGGCTGCCAGATCTTGGCACCAGCCTCCTCCAACTGGTCCCGCACCTGCTGGGGCTGCAACCCGGGGAGATCCACCAACACAATCCCTCCCTGCTGCCGCTCGAGTCGCTCCTGCAATAAACGATGGATATTTCCCTGGGGACGCAGCCCCAGGGCATAAACCCGGTCAACCTCTTGAATAAGAAGACGATCTGGCACGGAAAGCGCCGTCGCTGAGACCCCGATGTCTGCGGGTGGGGGCAAAATACGGCAGGGTATTCCTAATCGGACCGCACTAAAACGGAGAAACTCAAAACCCGCAGTCCCTTCGGCCAGCACCAGCGTCCCACCGTCAGCAGTAACCCGCCGTAAGACTCCCCGCAGCCCCTGCAGCCAGGGTTCGTCGGGAATGACCAGTCGCCGCAGTCGCGACATCACAACCGCGACCGAACGCCCCCGCTGGGGAGGACTCACCTCCGCAGAACTCATTTCAAGCCAAAGCAATAGAGGCTACTGGCCGTGCGCAAATAAAGGCGGCCGTCGACGACGGCAGGAGTCGCATAAACATCTTCCTGAAAATCTGCCGTATGAAGCAGCGTTAGCTCTTCACTGGCTGCAATGACGGTCAACCGCCCCGACTCATCAACCAGAAAAATCTTGCCATCCCCTCCCACCGGCGAGGCATAATAACTGCCGCTCGCTTCCAACCGGAGTGGCTTGGCCACTTTTCCTGTTGTCGCATTCAAACACTGGAGGATTCCACCATCTTTGATGGTGAACAGCCAGTCCCCCCACAGCAGGGGTGAAGCACAGAACGGCACTTGCTTGGGATACGTCCAGCGAACATGGGTTTCGGTGGCATCTCCTACCGCCCCCGGACGGATACTCAGCAGCAGATTTCGCCCCTGGTCGAACAGACTGCGAAAGAGCTCGTATTCGGCCCTGGTCAAATGCCCATCCTTGTTTCGGTCCGCTTGAGAAAAACGCTGAAAGACCGGCCCTTCGGCCAGTTCACTCTCTTCAAGCGAACCATTTTTGTCACGGTCCTTAAGTACAGCCACATCATCAAACGGCTCGACTCGGATTCGTTCCGCCTCGTCGCCACCCGCTGCCCAACCCGCCAGATACAAATTTCCATCAGCACCCACCGTCGGTGAACTGACGACGGTCCGCGAAATCCCACGCACCGTCCAGGCTTCCTTTCCCGTCTCCAAATCGTATCCCGCGACGCGCAAGGTTGCCGCGACGACGATCTGCAGCCGTCCCTCATTATTCCACAAGATCGGTGTACACGAATTTCGTAAGAAGTCTGTTCGTTCGGTTTTCCAGATCACCTCTCCGGTTTTCCGGTGAACACAAAGCAAAAAGGAATCGAGATCATGATCCTGGCAGAGGATCAATCGGTCACCCGCCAGGATCGGAGAACTTGCTGCACCGAAGTCGTTGACGAACGGCCCCATCGGTTTACTCCACAGCAGTTTCCCGCTGTGATCATGGCAATACAGTCCGCTCGACCCAAAAAAACTATAGACGCCATCGGCGTCGGCACAGGGGGTACTTTGAGCAAAGCTGCCGATGCGGTGAATCGACTCGAGCCGTTCATAGGGGGCTTCGGACTCCCACTGAACTTTGCCAGTTTCTCGATCGAGGCCGATTGTCAGCAATTTCTGCTCACGCACGGCCGTGACAAAAATCCGGGTTCCCAAGAGCACTGGCGACGAATGACCGGGTGGAAGGGGGGTCTTCCAAAGCTGATTTTGATCCGGCCCCACCTCCACGGGAATTGGCTGAGCGGAGGGATCCACCGCCGAGCCGCGCAGACCCCGAAACTGGGGCCAGTCCGTGGCTTGGGCAAGACGATCAGCGACGCCACTGAACAGGCCCAGTAGACCGATCAGCCCCAGCACAACGGCGCTGACAAGTCGACAAAACATTCGGACCTTCGACATCACATCCCCTTCGTTCATTCGCCCCAGCCAGCGTCATGGATCACTCATGCCAATCGGCTCAATCAGGGACACAGGAAAAAAATCCCCTACTCCTTCAGCCGGAAGACGATTTTGTGAATCGTGCCGGTAAACGGAAACTCACCGCGATCCTTGTACGCGGGATCGACCGCAGTGATCGAATCTCGGCCGACTTCGAACGGTTCGAGACCATGCCGGAACAAAGACCGCTGCAATTTTCCCTCACCGGCAGGCTTGCCATTCACGAACAGCTGAATTGTTCCCGCCCCCTCTTTGGAACCATCCGGAGTAAACTCAGACTTAATCACGGATCTTCCCGCAGGAATCGCTGCTGTTCCCGTAATCGAAACATCTGCAACGTCAAAGCAAGTGTACCGAAAAACCGGCTTTCCCGCTTGCAACGACAGCGACCAGCCTGCCGAGAATGC
>JBIKZJ010000332.1:0-7382 GCA_044354755.1 Schlesneria sp.
GTGATGACCGTCGAAGCAGCGGATAAGGCGTCCTGTCACAGTGACTTCGTGGATGCCGAGATCGCCAAGGATCTGCAGGAAAAACGGAGTGATCTGGTGGAATTGAACATTCCCTAAGGTTTTTCCTGCTCGCTTCGACGGGACGAGGCTTTGATCGTCCCGTCAAAGTTTGATCGCTACGAATCTCTTTGATCGTCCCGATCGAGGCTTGGACTGTTCCGATCAAGTGCAAAACATTTATGAAAGTCCAAACGATGTTTCATTCCTGGCGTTTGTGTTGTCTCTTGCAACTCACCTTCGTAATGGGACTTCGTATGGCAGCCGCTGCCGATTTTCCGGATGTTTCGTCACTCCCCCGTCACCCCGAATTGCCGGACCCGATGGTGATGCGGGACGGCACGAAGATCAGCACCGTCAGTAACTGGAACCTGAAACGTCGTCCCGAATTAAAAGCCCTGTTTCAGCATTACATGTACGGAAATCTTCCGGCCAAACCGCAGCGATGGTCGGTCGAGGAAGTCTTATTCACGGATTCGCGGTTTCTCGATGGGAAGGCAACGATCAGTGAAAGTCGTCTGGCCTTTTATGGTCCGGATCTGAAACACCGACTGCATGTCCTGCTGGTGGTCCCCAATCAACGGACGGGACCGGTCCCCCTATTTGTGGGGATGAATTTTTGTGGTAACCACGCCCTGACGCTGCACCCTAAGGTCCACCTGCCGACAGGCTGGGTTTATAAGTCGTGTGTTGGCTCCGAGAATGAACGAGCGACTGAAGCGGGGCGCGGGAGCCAGGAAAGTACCTGGAATTTGGATTTGATCATCGAGCGGGGATATGGACTCGCCTGTTTTTACAGTGGCGATCTCGACCCCGACACCCCCGATTTTTCCGATGGGATTGAACCGTCGTTCTATCGCCCCGGCCAAACGACTCCGATGCCGAGTGACGCCGGAGCGATCGCCGCCTGGGCCTGGGGCTATCATCGTGTCGTCGATTTTCTCATCGATCAACATGGGCAAACGATCGATCCCAAGCGGATTGCTGCCGTGGGACATTCTCGGAACGGCAAAACAACCTTACTGGCCGCCGCGATGGATGAGCGAATTGCGTTGGCCATTCCGCATCAGGCGGGCTGCGGCGGAACCGCCCCGAGTCGCGTCGATATCGACCGCAAGGATGTGGAGACGATCCGCCGGATTAACACGGTGTTCCCGCACTGGTTTTGCGACAATTTTCCCAAGTTCAATGAACAGCCAGATCGTCTTCCGTTTGATCAACATTCGCTGGTGGCCCTCTGTGCCCCACGTCCGGTTTTGTTTTCGAATGCCACCGACGATCAATGGGCCAATCCCGACGGCCAGTTTGAAATGCTGAAAGCCGCCGACCCGGTGTATCGGCTGTTCCAGGCGGGCGGGTTGGACGCGAAAGTTCGTCCTGAATTACGAACCCTTTCGGACGGGACCTTAGGGTATTACATCCGCCCCGGAAAACACGCGATGGACCGTGAAGATTGGGGCGTGTTTCTGAACTTCGCCGATCGACATCTTGGGAACCGCAAAACCAAATAAACGACGGCGGGGGCGTTGTTCAAGCTCCCCTTCTGCAAGGCGTCTGAATTCGCTCCCGAAAATTTCAGGCGATCGCCTGAAATGCGAAAAAAAATTCGCGCGCCGCAATGCGGCGAATAAAAGAAAATGCAAAAAAGCGGCAAAGAAGAAAAGCCAATCAGTAGAAATTAAGAGTCCTGACGCAAAGCGACCACACGAAACCCAACATAGTTGTCACGGTCGTCGGGCCAGCTGCTGAGGCGGAAGGCAGAACGGGCGAGCCCCGAATCGCCGTCCCAGGAACCCCCGCGGACCACACGATTTTGATCTTCTGGATTCCACAAGTCTTCGCACCATTCCCATACATTTCCCGCCATGTCGTACGCACCGCAAATGGACTGTGAGTCCTTAAAGGTTCCGACGGGTGTTGTTCCACCGAATTGTGCCTCAATTGTATTGCAAATCCCCTCCCGCCAAACGTCACCCCAAGGATATTGCCAACCCTTGGGGCCGCGTGCAGCGGCTTCCCATTCCCGCTCGGTCGGTAAGCGGCAATGCGCCCAACGACAATACGCCATGGCTTCAAACCAGCTTACCCCCACCACGGGTTGAGTCGGACCAGCCCACTTCCGGTGACCAGAAAGTCGAGGACCAACGATATTTTCCGACTCCCGCCATTCCCAACTCGATCGGTCGCCAGCGGTATCGATCCAGTAAGCCGGATTCTGATAGCCACCCGCCTGAATGAATGCCTCAAATTGCTGGTTCGTGACGAGAAACCGTGACAACAAAAACGGCTGGTCGACCGAGTAAGTCGCGGCTTCCAGGTTAAATTGATGCTTGCCATCCGCGAGGATTTTCGCGTCTCCAATCGGGTACATCCCTGCTTCAACGGTGACCCAGGTCGACGGCTCTTGAACCCCGTTTGCGCGATCCCGAAGATCGGTCGCAATGCGCGGATCGCCGATGCGACCTAATGCCATTGCGAGATCAACACGCGCCTTTAACTCGATTCCCTGATCGATCGCGGCGAGACAAATCTGACGAAATGGCGCCAGCAATTCTTCTTGCAATTGCAGCTTTAGGTCGAGCAAAATCCCAAGCGCGTCGGCGGCACAGGTGGCGAGTCCGAGCGAGTTCGCCAGCGATTTTTGCTCGATCTCGCCGACCATTCTTTTGAGTAACGGTGTCCCCGACTGCCAGCCAAGTTGGGTCACGCGGCGGTCGAATAAAAACAACAGGGTTGGTCGCCAACCTGCCAGCGGCGACCGCTCGCAAATTTGTTCGAATAGTCGATCCTCGTTCGCGTGGCACAGCGTGGTCATCCGCTCCGCGGCGAGAAATTCCTGAAACGACCAGTGGGAAAAGGCCGCGAACTTTGAACGAGTCGACAACAACAATCCACTGTTGTTCAACAACTCTTCGCGAGCACTGACAACACCCATCCCCCCGGATTCGGTTTCGGGATTGTTTTCGATAAAATCAGTGAGAATCTGATCGAGTTCCGTATAGTGGACCTCGCGCGCCGGGGATTTGCGGCCGGGCTCGATGGGCTCGCCACTGTGCATCCCCAAGGCAATCGCCGCCAATCGACCCCGGACCTGGGCAATCCGGGTTTTGTCACGTCGGAAACGACTGTAGAGGGCGGTATCAACGATCCGGTCATACAAATGGTGTCGGTCCTGCGGCAGTGCTAAGCCCGAACTATAGATCACACAGATCGCCGTCAGTAGCAGCGGATTGGCCATCATCACGGCGAGATCCTCGGACAAGCCACGCGCTTCCTGGAACATCGCCTCAGCCGTCTTGCGCCCGTCGGTCGAGGTTTTCGGGAGTGCGACAAACCAGCGGGTGACCAATAATTTTTGCAGCCCCTCGGGGAGTGATACCAATCGGGCTGCGGGGATGCCGGCTCGTTCCAATTGCCGAACTTGATCGGGTTCCAATCCGTAGGGTCGACTGGTGATCAGTATCCGGTTACCCATCGCGATCCACGCCGGTGCGGCGTCATACAACGCCTCGAGGAATAACTCGCGCGGCGACGATCCCTTCCATTCGGGGCCACCACTCAACGGCAATTCGTCAACGCCATCCAGAATCAGCAGCAGCGATCCCGCAGCCAAATGCGATGCGATATCGTTCCAACTCAAGCCCCCTGGCGCGGCCTGTGTCACCCAATCCTGAAGTGCCGCTTCGCACCAGCGACGCGTTCCGGCGAGGGGTGGCCGGTTGGGTTGTTGCGTGGCGGAATCCTGCGGGAATTGCGGCAACTGGTGGCCCAGTTCGCGGAGTCGGACCAAGACTGGCAACTTGCCCCGCAGCGAATCCGGCAACGTCTCGTGAAACTCGGGGTCCTCCACAGTGAACTTCGGCTCTTCGCCGGTCATCGTCAGCCACGCTAGCCAGCGACAGAAGGTCGTTTTTCCCGTCCCTGGGTCTCCCGAGACATACAACGAGTTCGTTCCCAGCAGACTCAGCAGCAATTGCGGTTTCTGATTCTCATCCGACTCTCTCGTTAAGGACGGTGGCGCGTCCGGAAGTGTTTCCCCTGTTCCCGTGCCCGACTTGGGGGAGATTCCCCGCAGCGGATCGAACGGGGGATTCGTCAGCAGCGGGACATAGACATCTTGCAAGCTGACGGAGAGCCCTTGGGTCGGTTCCATCGCAAACGGCACGATATCGGCGCATTGTTTGATCAGCCACTGGCTGTACAAGCGTGAGATCGTGGTGGGTGTCAAAGGTAACTGGGGATTGGCTGGAAGATCTTTTTGCGGAAGCTGCGGGCATTTCTTTCGCAGCAGCGTCACCAGTTTGCCGAAGTCGTGCTCGTGATCGTCAATACGGAATTGCGTCCCCTGCGCATCGCTTAGCCCCTCCAATTGAAAAGTCTCGAGCCATTCCCCGTCTGGCATGGGTGTCCCATCCAGCAGGATGGGAATCACGATTTTCTTCTGCGCCAGCGCAGTCGAGATCTCCAGGCGGACCCAATCTTCGGGGTCTTCCAGACGGAGCCGTTTTTTTTGCTTGCCACTCTCGAATCGCGCGTCCTCCCACGTCTTACCGATCAAGACCAGCATCACGAAACAATCGGTCAAGTTCTGGAGAATCACTTCTCGCCAACGGTCGCCCCCTTCAATCCCGGTTTTATCGCGAAATACCAACGTTTCGCCGAAGACTCGTTTCAGGCCAAGTTCCAGGAAGGTCGCTTCCGTGTTCGAGTCTTTGATGCGGTAACTGATGAAAATCATGCTGGTACTTAATCAATCGGGTTCATCGGGATCACGGGTGAGCGAAACCAGCCGATTCACGTCCTGTCGCCGATCGCGTCGACAGGTCGTTGCTCGCGGAATTGACACTCAACAGCGTAGCGTCTACTGCAGCGGGAGTCGAACTGGGGAATGGTCTGCTTCGTGCGCCACCCCCGCCCAAGCGGCTTAAGCTGTTACCGCAGGATCGAGCCATAGAAATCAAGGGAATGCGGACTGCCACCTAAAAACTGGGAACAAAGACGAATTCTGGCCAAATACGGAGCACATCCAGCATTAAACAGGCCATCGAAGGCAAGGAAAAAGTGATTCATCTTCAAGTTTAAAGGCATTTTCATGGCAAGTTCTGACCCAAACTCATTAAAATCTGCCAATAAGTCTCATTTCCATTCCTATTCCCAGCTCATCCCGGGAAAACCATGGTTGCCAGCTCCGTTTGTTCGCGATTTTCGGACATTGCTGAATGAAAACTCGCGCCGGAATCATCATCACCGCGATCGTTCTGCTGATCTTGCCCCGCTCCGTCCTGGGTGAGGTGACGTTGCCGGCGATTCTCGGTGACAATATGGTCCTGCAACTGGGCCGCGAGATCCCTTTCTGGGGTTGGGCTGAGTCCGGCGAAGAGATCACCGTTTCACTCAGCTGCCAAGACCCACTGAATCGCGCCGACACCGAGACGATTTCGACTTCGGTCATTACCGCAGCGGATGGTCGCTGGACCGCCAAACTTCCCGCACAACCCAAGCCGTGTACCGTCGAAATCAATATCACGGGAAAAAACAGACTGACACTGAGCAATGTGCTGCTCGGTGATGTTTGGCTCTGTTCGGGCCAATCCAATATGGAATGGCCCGTCAGCGCGTCCATGGACCATCAAGACGAAATTGCGGCCGCCGAATTTCCGTCCATTCGAATTTTCAAGGTCGAACGGAGCACCTCCCGCGTTCCACAGCTCGATCTGGAAGGGAACTGGGTCGTTTGTTCACCCGAAACCGTGGGGGAACTGAGTGCCGTCGGCTATTTCTTCGGACGGAAACTTCATCAAGAGCTCAAACGCCCCATCGGGCTGGTTCAGGCCGCACATGGAGGGGCCATTTGTGAAGCATGGACAAGTCTGTCGGCGCTAAAGGCCGACCCCGATTTTTCCCCGATCCTTGACCGAGCGAATCGGGCGGCCAATGATCCGATTCAAACCAACAGCCCGAATCGGGCATCGGTGTTATACAATGGAATGATCGCCCCCCTACAGGGATTTTCGCCCAATCACGGTTTGTCGCTGAAGGGGATCATCTGGTATCAGGGAGAATCGAATGCGAACAGGGCTTATCAGTATCGAAAACTATTTCCGGCATTGATCACCGACTGGCGACGTGGCTGGGGACAGCCGGAACTCCCGTTTCTCTATGTCCAGTTGGCCAATTACCTCCCCGATAAAACCAAACCCGACCATCCAGTCGAGCCTGAAGAGAGTGCGTGGGCCGAATTGCGTGAAGCCCAATCCCGCGCCCTCTCGGTCCCGAAAACGGGGATGGCGGTGACGATTGACCTGGGCGAACCCCGAGATATTCATCCCAAGAACAAGCAAGAAATCGGACGACGGCTGGCGTTATCGGCGTTCAAGGTCGCTTACGGTCAGGATGTCGCCGCATCCGGTCCCCAATTCAAGTCGATGACTATCGAAGATCAGCAAGTCCACCTCGATTTTCATGAGGCCTCCGAGGGACTCGTCGCAGCCGGGGATGAACTCAAAGGATTTGCAGTCGCGGGTGCCGACCGAAAATTTGTCTGGGCCGAGGCGAAGATTGTAGGGAGTCAAGTCCGGGTTTCAAGTGCACGTGTCACGAAGCCGGTGGCAGTTCGATATGCCTGGGGTGACAACCCCGAGTCAAATCTGTCCAATCAGTCGGGGCTTCCAGCGATCCCGTTTCGGACGGACGACTGGCCCGGTGCCACGATCGAAAATCGCTGAGCTCGAGCAATTTTATCCAAGTCGTTTTCCAGAGAACCCAAGCCATGGAATTTAAACATTTGAGCTTTCGCAATCGAAAGACTGAGAATCTGGAAACGATTCTCAACCGATGACGCTGCCCACGAATTTGGAAGCCCAATCACAAATCGACAGTAAGTTTCTCGAAAGAACCCAACACGAAAAAAAAGTGGTCGACCAACGAGTTGGTCGACCACCTGATTCAGACTACAGTTTGATTACGCAAGCGAATCAAACAGCAGCTTGTCGTCGGCGATAACGAGCAGCGACCATCCCGACAATTCCCATGCCCAGCAACGCGAACGTTGAAGGTTCTGGAACGACAGCGGTGGCCGAAGTGAAGATGTTGTTCAAACCAGTCTTCTGGCTTCCAGCATTGCTGGTGATGAACTGGATGGTGTTCAAACCAGCATTCATTCGAACATTGGTGAAATTGTAGGTCTTGAATGCCTTATGTGAGGCCGTAGCACCTGTTCCAGCAGCATACCAAGGATTGTTGGTCGCTGTCGAATCAGCAGTTCCCGCAACGTAAACACCATTGATACGAATCGCGACAATCCCAGCCGTTGCAGCGACCTTACC
>JBIKZJ010000033.1:0-24706 GCA_044354755.1 Schlesneria sp.
CCCATTGAGCACCTTGTTCGATCCAACGCCGAAGCAACGCGATCTGATGATCGGTGAGCCGCCGCTCGAATTCGGGTGGTGGCATCACGAGTTCCCCGTCTTGGGAAGTAATTCGACGAATCAGTTCACTCGTTTCCGGTTGGCCGGCCACAATGGCATGCTGCCCATCAGCCAGGGGTGAGAAGAGACCTGATTCGGTGTCGAATCGGAGGTCCGCTTTCCGCTGGGCGTGATCCGGGCCATGACAAGAAAAGCATGCATCCGAAAGAATAGGACGAATATCACGGTTAAATTGAACACGGTCCGGCAACGGATCAGCTGCGGCAGTTGTGATCAGGGAAATCACGAACAACACAAACATCGCGTGGAATCGAAGTGGTAAGGGCAAGCGAACCTCCGTTCGTGAACGGTTTCACGTTTGCGAGAGTCAGGGGATAGCGAGATGGTATTCACGAATCTTGATTTGAATGTACACCGTTGAAAGGGGCAGAGCCAGCCATTCCCTGCTGATGTCGAGGCACTTTCACTTGACCTTTGTCACAACGGGGGAAAATGCCTGGATTTCCACCCCCTTCAATGGGAGTCCAATGAACAAGAGTCGAAATTCGATGGTGAATTCGATAACGATCTCTTCACATGGACAAAGATTCTCTACACTTTACCGCAGGTGACGGGGTCTGGTCTGCGAGCGATTTTTGAGGATTGGAAGTATGCGTTTGTTATTGCGGCATCAGGCCTGTTTGGTGCTGGTTGCAGTCTTGATCTTCATGACGAATCTGGGCGGTTATGCGCTCTTCAATGAAGATGAACCCAAAAATGCGACCTGTGGCGCGGAAATGTTTCGGCGAGGGGACTGGCTGGTGCCGACCTTCAACGAATCGTTGCGAACGGATAAGCCAATTCTCGTCTATTGGTTGATGCTGGTCTCGTACACGGTGTTCGGCGTCTCTGAATTCTCTGCCCGATTTGCCTCATCGCTACTGTCCGTCGGAACCACGCTGCTGACCTATCATCTCGGACGCAAGTTGTATTCCGCAGAAATTGGGTTTTTCGCCAGCCTGATTTTATGTACTTCACTGCTGTTTTCGGCAGTGGGCCGCGCATCGACCCCGGATGCGACGCTGATCTTTTTTATCACGCTTGCCTTCACTTGTTACGTTTGGGTCGTGGCCTGGCAACGGAACGGGAACTTCAGTGGCGGCGAACACGATTGCGAACCTCATCAGCAGGCGGGGGAAGGATCGACCCTGGCGAACGCGACGGAAGCGCAGTCCGCCGGTTCACGTGTCGAACAGCGACCACTCCCCATGAACTGGATGCTGGCGACTCCCTTCTTCGTGGCGATTGGGTTTGCGGTCCTTGCCAAAGGCCCCGTCGGTGTGGTCCTTCCCGCTGCGATCCTCGTGCTGTTTCTGTTGATCACCTTTCGCGAGCGAGACCAAGACCTGGAAAAACTCAAACCGACTGCCGGTCCGTGGTGGCGACGGGGGGGGAGCATGCTGCGACAGCTTTTCGGGTGGGAACGAATCCTGGAAGCGATTCGTGGTATGCATTTCGGTATTGGTTTCGGCATTGTGCTTGCGGTGGCCCTCCCGTGGTATCTGGCGGTGGGAATCAAAACCGATGGCAACTGGTTACGCGGTTTTTTTCTCGATCATAATCTTGGACGGGCACTCAGCGCCAAAGAAAATCACAACGGATTTCCGTTCTATTCGCTCTATTATCTGGTGGTGATTCATCTGAGTTGCTTTCCCTGGTCGGTCTTTCTTCCGGTGGCGATCTCTCGGTTGAAAGAGCGTTTTGGCGAGCACGCGATCTGGCGCGACAGCGACCGGTTGATCGCGTGCTGGGGAGCGGTCTGGTTTCTCTTTTTTTCGCTGGCCAGTACCAAGCTGCCGAACTATTTGTTGCCCATGTATCCGGCCGTGGCGCTGATTCTGGCTCGCTATTTTTCTGATTGGGAACGTGAAGAAATCGACTCGGGGGTCTACTCGTTTAACCTCTGCTGCCGTGCGATGGGGATCGTGGGGATCCTGATGGTGATTGGCGTCTATATTGCAGCGTTTTTGCTGTTTGAGCAGGACCAATGGCTGGGACTGATTGGCTTCATTCCCCTGATCGGAGCTTTCGTGGCGGTCAAATTCCTGGATCGAGAGCAGCGACAGCGTGTCTTGCAAACGCTGGGCGTCACCGCCATTCTGCTGGCGATTCTGATTGTCGGAATCGCCCCCGCACGGATCCATCGCTATCAGGATTCGCCCCAATTCATTGCCGACGCACGGAAATTTGCGGGGCGTGCCGAGATTGAAATCGGGACCTACCGCTACTTTCAGCCGAGCGTTGTGTTTTATGCGGGAAAAAAAATCACCGTCCTGCAGACGCCGCGTGACGTCGCGGATTTCCTTGCGGACCATCCGTACGGCTACGTGATTACACGAGCGGATGTGCATAACGAATTGCGCGACGATTTACCGAGTAATGTGTCGGAACTCTCACGGCATCGAAACTTTTTGAAACGGGATGAGCTGATCCTGCTTGGCCGGCAATAACACTTGGCCGCCAGGAACCGGGGGCGTTCAGCGCAAACTGGCTGAGGGTAATGTCCTCGCCAATCGAAAGCCAACCCCGTCGAGACGGTACGTGGGAGGGGCAAAAATGCTCCGGGAGGCGGAACGCAGGTACGGGGGTTGATCGTGGAACGAGCCCCCGCGCAACACCATGAGACTGTCCTCTTTCAGGATTCGGTCGTCAGCGGGCGAGGTCGCTTGTTGATTCGTCCGATCGTTGCACCAACTGAACAGATTTCCGTGTGCGTCGAAAATTCCCCACTCATTCGGTTTTTTGTGACCCCCACGCGCGATTCGGTGATCGCTGTTCAAAGCGAACCAGCTGTATTCGGACAGCAACCGGTCGCTTTCGCCGTAACAGAACGAGGTGGATGTCCCCGCGCGAACGACCGCTTCATACTCTTCTTCTGTCGCCAGTCGATATCCCTTCAACGCAAGAGCGTTGGTTTTCAATACTGCATGCGAGTTCGTGATCTGACCGTAACACCAGTCAGTCTCTTCCAATCCCTCTAGCTTGCTCAGCCAATTACAGTACGCGGCGGCTTCAAACCAACTTATCGAGCGTACCGGATTCTCTTCATTCTCTTCGGCTTGGGTCGGTGTCATTCCCGATAGGGCGGGGTTAGGAAGAGCCGTATTGGGAAACCTCGTATTGAATTTCAGGAACTGGGCGACAGTGACCAGTTTTGAGCTCACGGCAAAGGAATAGGGAATGGTCACGACATGGGGTTTGCTGTCAAAGGGACCTCGTTGGGCTTCTGTGCTGGGCGACCCCATTTTGAAACGAGTCATCGCCGCAACCACGATCATTGTCGCCCCCTGGCTATTGATGTGCCAGCGACGTTGATCTGCCGTTGTCGGGATTGAATTGGCGTCCTGGGAAAGGGGGAGTACAGGGAGTGTGTGATTAAATTTTTGCAATAACCATTCACAGGCACTGTGCAAGCCCGGATCAAGTTCGTTCTGATACAAGGATTCCAGGTACGGTTGAAATTCGTTCCATCCCCCTGCCATCAGCCTTTGCTGGTCATATTGGCCGAGGCTTAGGATCAGGGCATGGCGGATGGACGGATCTCGCTCGCGAGCCAGTTGTGCAAAAATTTGCTGTGGGGGAACACCCTTCGGCGCAAAACTATGGATCAGGCCACTGCGAACGCGAGGGTCGGGACTGTGTTTCAATAGCGGCCAGACTTTTTCTGGCTGTTCCAGGTTTAACAGTGCAATCGCGGCATTGATCTGACGAAAAGCCACGGTTTCACGGAGTGGGTCTGACGAGGGGAGCTCGGGGTTTACCGGGGTTCCGATTTCTTTGACCAACGTGGCAATCGATGGATTGCCGCAGAGTTGGATCTGCGAAAAAATCACAGAAAATTGGGATTCGTCACTCTGCAAGAGGAATTCCAGCAGTTGGTCCGGTTGATCGGCGCAGAACTCAGCGAGGACCAGTGCTGCGGCTTTCCGTTTCCCAGAATTGGAGCGGTCCGTCTCATGGAAAACCTCGGTCAGTCGTGTCAGCCAATGTGCTTTGATCGGGCAAAAAGCCTTGGTCCATATCCCCATTTCCGGCGGGGCTTGCTGCAATAACAGTGAGACTCGCTGTTTGCTCCCATTCCCCCAACGTTGGTTCTTGGAGTCAAACGTCGCCAGAGCAGCCAACGCACGAAATCGTATCGGCGGGCTGGTTGTGTGATCCTCGACCTGTTTCCACAGTTCCGAGTTCCGCAGCTCGGTCTCTGCGTCGTAGGATTTGAGAACATCGCGGATCAGCGGAAACTCGGCCGCCGATGCGGTCAATAAACGCTCGCGAAGATAACCAAACAGTGTCGATGGATCGGTTGTTCTGTCAGCAGGGAACGTTGCCAGCACCAGAGCCGCTCGCAACCGATTTGATGGGTCCCCTTTTTCGGTTTCGAAGATCCGTTTCAACTTGGGTTTGGACCAGTGCTCGTATCCCTTGATGGACTGAATCTCGGCCAGAACCTCACTCTCCTTGACTTTCAATAAGGTGATCACCAAATTGTTCGCAATCGCCTGATTTTGCGAAAATCGGGTGACAAGTCCCATGATGATCACGGCGGAAATCATCCCCCCCCAACTCAGCCAGCGCCAAGGTTTTCGGAATCGGAGAGCGTTTTGAATCGCCTCTGCGGGCTGCCGTACCCCCGTACCGAGATTGTCGCCGCAGAGTGCTTTCAAGAGTTGATCAAAAGCTTGAGGATCGTCGATCGACCCCTGGAATTCGATCCCGGGATTCGCGGTCAAAAACTGCGGCAATTGAGTCCGATCCAACTGTGTCGATTCAGGTAACAGAATCGGAATGATCCGGATTCGGCGATCAGGTGGTGTTAATTCCCGTTTCTGTTGTAATGCCAGCCACATTTCGACTGCATCGGTCTCTCCCATCCCCGCATGTCCGATCATCACCACACAGCACGAGCAGGTTGCCAGTACACGTTTCCATTCGGGAGTGGATGCTTCTTCATGTGGAAAATGCGCTGCCTCGACCCATGGATTAAAGCCGAGTTCGTGCAGTTTGAAGGCGAGCTTCGCGGCTGCTGGTTGATCGGCACTATGATGTGACACGAAGATATCAAACTCGGCTTGTGGCATCACATAGAACCAATTTGAGAAAAAACGCTGTGTAATTTGGGTGTTGAGACTCTGGTAACGCAATTTCACTCACCTTACAGAATAATCGGGGCGATTTGTATGCCAAGCCCCAAAAAAAACTTAAGAAAAAGAGAGGTGATGGCTGCCGCTGTCGGTTCGAAATCGGAATCAGAACGGCAGTTTGGGAAGGAAATGGTTATGATTTCCGCGGTCGCCGCGAGGGGAGCGTGCGCCGGGGTGTGATTGAGCCGAGCTTGATCATCATCTGCAGGAACCCAGTCGGAGCCGTCATGGTTTGCCTTTTTTTACCAGTCGTTGGTGCTATTGGGAAAAGTCGTGGAATGAATAACCAGAGTGACTCGACGAACCGGCTGGCGAAACCGATGCCGCGTGTGACGTTGCCAACGCAGGGGGTGCTGCTCGGCTTGGATTTTGGCACGAAGCGGATGGGGGTGGCGGTTTCGAATTCCGATCAGACCGTGGCGGTTCCGGTCGAGACCTGGCTGGTTCGTGAGCCGGTTCAAAATTTGAAACACCTGCGCGAGCTGATCGAGGATTACCGCGCTGTCGGAGTTGTGTTGGGATTGCCGATCCGAACAAACGGTGAAGAAGGAACAGCCGCTGCCGTGGTTCGTCAGTTTGGCGTTTGGGTTGCCGAGAAAACCAAACTTCCCCTGGTTTATGTCGATGAACGCTATTCCTCGGCGGAAGCGGAGCTACTGATCTGGCGTCGGGGTGAATCGCCTTCGAAACGAAAACAGCCGCTGGATAGCCTGGCGGCGATTGTGATCCTGCAGTCCTACCTGGATGCTCCGGATCGGATTATTCCACTTCCGGTGGTGGCCGCGAATCCACCTGCCAGCGACATCAATCACAGTGGCTGACTCTCATTGCTGACTCAGATGCCCGTTTTTGGGTTCAATCTCAAACCCAGTGCGAGAGTTACCAAGACTTGACTCTGCAGCGAACAGGACAACTTCGGATCCCTGATCCATCGATCTTGACCCCCATGACGATCGGACTGCTCGCTCTCGACCGGCGGCATGGTCCCCTGCTCGCGGCAGCCTTCAGGCAAATTTCTGAAAACGGAAAACGGAAAACCGAATTTTCACCGCCGCGGACTTTGTTTGTCGTTGAACCGTTTTTTCCGCCTGTGAATCTTGGTCGTGGAATCACGGAACCCAGATTTGGGGTGAACCTTCGGCGTGACCCGAGACGCGCGGGAGGCGTCGCGCTTTCAAGCGGACATAGGGGGGGATGAAGCGACCTCGGTAGCCAAAGTGTTCGACGGGGGCTTTTTCATCAGCACGGCGGGGTTCGCGCAGATCTTCGATCACGAATCCAGAACGGCAAAGTCCGCCAACAAGATCTTCCCAGCGATGCAGGTATTCGACGGCCCCTTTTTCGCGATACGAAGTATCTTCGGTGCGGGGTAGTGGTCCCAGATGGTAATACTCGACGCCCACGACAAACTGATTTCGTTCGTCTCGTCGCGTAACTTGGGCGCTAGTCGGCTGTTTATGCTGGCTGATATACAGTCCTCCATCACGCAGCACGCGGGCAATCTCTTGGTAAACTTGCACAATATCGGGGACGTAGCAGGTACTCACTGGTTGGTGAACCACGTCGAAAGACTGATCATACAACATGGACAGGTCGTCCATCGATGTCTGGATGGTGCGAACCGACAGCCGGCGCCGGTTTGCTTCACGTTCGTCCAGTTGCAGCATTCCAGGGCTCAGGTCAACGACCGTAACGTTGGCCCCGGCGGAAGCGTACAGGATGGATTGCCAG
This sequence comes from Schlesneria sp., assembly GCA_044354755.1. Taxonomy (GTDB): domain Bacteria; phylum Planctomycetota; class Planctomycetia; order Planctomycetales; family Planctomycetaceae; genus Schlesneria. The sequence goes on from JBIKZJ010000033.1 coordinate 6,972, forward strand.
CCCCCCCCTGATGCCAGGCAGAGGACATCCAGGCCGAGCACGCTTTTGGGGAGCCAGTCACGGCCATCGAGTGTTTTCAGCGGCTCACGGCACTCGTCGTCGGTGGCGAGTCGGGCAAATTGGCTGCCGTCCGCCAGTCGGTCCCAGGCAACCCGGTTTTGACGATAAGACTCGTCTTGTGGCATTGTTACGTTTGATCCTGTTACCGTCCGAGGTGGCGTGGTGTTTATCGGGAGGGGGTTAGTCGGGGCTGCGATAGGCTCGAAACACAAAGGAAGGCGCATCGGAATTTTTCAGTGGGATTTGGCTGAGCATGCGGCTGCGGGCCAGATCGCCACGCAGATCACGCAGGATCCCTTGCAAGGCCTCGTCGTGATTCGGTTCGCTCGGAATGCGTGGCTGCAAGCTCGGATAGCGTTGCTGCAAACAGTTCAAGAGCAGCGATTCCTCTGAAAGGAGAGGCGGGGCTGAGGGCGGGGCTGGGACTGCTGGCGTTGGGGTGTTCTCTGGTGAAGGGGCGGGTTTGGGCTGATGGGTGAGCGTCTTGTTTTGTGCGACATCGTTCGCAGGCAGTTCGAGGGTCGAAGCCAATACCGCAGCCACTACGGAGGATCCAGCTCCGAGGCTGGCGGCGAACTGTCGGCGGTCAATTCGGGTTTCAGATCGCATTTGGAAAGTGGGCTTGTTGCTCGGGATATCGACTTGTTGCGATGGATGAAGTCGGTTGCGGGGGTGGATCATGCCAAGGGGATTACCCACGATTGCTGGTCGCACTCAGGCTTCTGGGTTATTGATATTGGTAATACAATCGGCCAATTCGGCATGTAAATAAACGAGCTGCAGCCAAGCTTCCCAATCGAGCTGAATTGTTCGTTCGGTTGTCGAGTCGACATCTTCGACAGCTTGCTTCACGACGGAGCCAATTCGTTCGTGCAGGAAAGCCATCAGGTCAGAGAGTTGCACGCGTTGAAGCGCATTCAGTTTTTCAGGCAACTCGGGACGACCGTTTGGAAAGAGTTTTGGTCCCTCGGCGGAATGGTCAGCACCTACGATAAAGGCCAGATCGGAATCGTTTAACGGCAGGTCGAATTGTTGTTCTGCGTGATATTCTTCAATACATTTGGTACGAAAGGGGTCGTGGCGATCTTCTGTGACTGGTTCGGACGCGGTTTGTTCGGTAAGCCATAACGAACAGCGGCCAACAGAAATGACATCACCCGCCTTCATGACTTTCATCTGCACCGGATGCCCATTCACTCGCGTTCCGTTGGTGCTCCCCAGGTCGGTCAAGATCACGCGTCCTGAGTCATTTTGCAGCTTGATGTGAAACCGGCTGATCCGATCATCGTTCAATTGAATACTGTTATCTTCTTCGCGCCCGACAGTAACGGGTAGCGGCAGGTGAGAGTAAACTCGCCCCTGTTCCATCCCGTCCAAAACTTTTATGGTCACGGAGGGCATCAAAAATCCATTAAGAAATGAAACAAAAAAAGAAAGTTCCAGCCGGATCAACGTCTGCGTTGCAGTCCACCACAATGAGTTTAACACGCCTCAGGCGAACGTCAAACGGAATTGACCAAGTCGCAAGATCAGAAAGAGACGGAATTGGGGAATTACGCGAAGTTGATTAGAGGACTTGGCGTGGACTCGGACCGGTTTCCCTGTTGAGTCAGTGGAAGTTTGCGGAATAATCGCCTACAGTTGCACGCTCTATTCGCGGAAATGGATGGTGGCGAATGAACTTCCGTTACCAGCCACCTATCAGCGATCCATTCCGTAAAAGCCCTGTAAACGTGTGCACGCCCTGGCTTTGTTGCCACCGTTGCTGGTTTAAAGAAATTGTTATCCGTGTCTGGCAGAGCCACTTGATCATCTCGCCAGATTTTGTTGCGAGGTCGTTCCCTATGTCCGAGACATCATCATTGCTTGAGCAATTGCGATGGAAAAAGTTTCCGGTTTTGAATGATGGATTCGTCTGTCTGGTCGATGTGATGGGTGACGACGCCGCCGTCGTGCAGGCAGCCAGGGTCAGTTATGGAGCCGGAACCAAGCGAGTTTCAGACGACCGGTCACTGATTCGGTATCTGCTCAGGCATCGACACACGACTCCGTTCGAGATGGCCGAAATCAAGATCCTTGTGCGGGTTCCCATGGATTGCTGGCGACAGTGGATTCGGCACCGCACGGCAAACGTTAACGAGTACAGCACGCGATATTCGGAAGCCATCGATTCGGCTCAGACGACTTTGCCGGATGCCTGGCGAACGCAGGCCTCGCAGAATCGGCAGGGGAGTGACTTACCGTTGCCGGTCGGCGTTGGACAACAACTGACCGATGATGAACGTTTGTTGCAGGAACATGCTCGCAGGGTCTATGACGCACGACTCGAAGCCGGAGTGGCGCGCGAACAAGCCCGTAAAGATCTGCCACTGGCCACTTATACGGAAGCCTACTGGAAGGTCGATCTGCACAATCTGTTGCATTTCCTGGCTTTGCGAATGGATTCGTACGCACAAGAAGAGATTCGTTTCTATGCAACAGCGATCGGACGTGAGATCATTCAGCCGCTCTTTCCCGTGGTCTGGGAGGCGTTCGAGGATTATCGGCTGGGGGGATCGGCGCTCAGTCGGCTCGAGATCGGGCTGATTCAGCGTTTGACGGCCAATGCGGCGATTTCCCGGACAGCACCCCCCTACAATGAAGCGGACTTTCTGGCGGCGCAGGACCCGACCTGGAAACCGCTGGAACGATGTCGCGAGCGGGACGAGTGTCGTGATAAGTTGATTGGCCTGGGACTGGTTCAGCGTCAAGAATCGAACTGATTCGTCGTGAATGTCCGATCCTATGGGGGCGTACTGCCTGACTGCCGTTGTTGTGGCCGTTCTCTGTTGATAAAGAAGGAATCGCGCTGCCACGATTGCAGACGAAAAAAGTGCTGAATCATGACGTTGATCTCGCTGGAATACGGATCTTCAGGGCATTGGCAACGGGATTTCCCCGGTGAAAGTCTCTTGCATTTTCATCGCGGTCCCGACCCCCATACGGATCCCTCGGTGGCCGTCAATGAAGGGATTCAGCAGCCGCTGGAATTTCCTTCGCTGGAACTGGCGATGGTTCCCGGTGATCGGGTGGTTGTCGTGCTGGATCGAAATATTCCCTCAGCCGCCGAAATCATCCGGGGGGTCTGCTGGGCCTCTGCCGCTGCGGGTGTTGATCCGGAAAATCTGCTGATTTTACAACCGGCATCCATGACAGAGCCGAAGCTGGAGGATCCACGCCGACTATTGCCTGCGGATGTGCGCGAAAAGGTCTCTTGGAAAATTCATGATCCCACATTGACGGATGGGACAGGGTACCTGGCATCGAGTGCCGCAGGGGAGCGTTTGTATTTGTCGCGGGATGTGCTTGACGCGGATTTTGTGTTGCCGATCAGTCGTTTCGGGTACGACGCGATGCTGGGACGCCGAGAGCTGACGAGTGCATTTTATCCGGGGCTCTCAACGCCTGATGCCTTTGTGAAAGCTCTCGGGCAAGGCCATCAAGAGTTGGGGCCAGACAACGAGCGACCCTTGCGACAGTTGGTTCATGAGATCGCCTGGTTGCTGGGGATCCAGTTTGCCATTCAAGTTCTTCCCTCACGCAGTCATGCAGGGATGGCGAAGGTTTTGATGGGAAATACGGATCGGGTCGCAGAGCAGGGACGGGGACTGCTGGATGACAACTGGCGGGTTTCTCTGGATCAGCGAGGCGAGACGGCGCTGGTTGCGATTCCCCAGAGTGGTGCGGAAACTTCTTGGGGGGATCTGGGTGCCGCAGTCGAAGCGGCACGCAACCTCATTGTACAGGGTGGGCGAATCATTGTTCTGTCGGATCTGGCCGCTCCGCAGGGGCCTGGAATCGATATCATCCGTGGTTGCCGGTCTGCGAAATCGGCGTTACAGCCCTTGCGAAGAATGGTCCCTCCGGATGTGTTGGCCGCTTCACAAATTGCCAATGCTGCTGACTGGGCTTCGATTTACCTGCTCAGTCGTCTCGACAGTTCTGTCGTCGAAGGGGCATTTATGACCCCCCTGGACCACGTTCAGGATGCAACGCGATTACTCGAGTCCTGTGATGGCTGCGTCGTACTTTCCGGAGCCCAGCATGTTTATGGTGAAATTCGGGAAACGTGAAGCAGGGATCGGTGTTGGATGATGAATGGATGATGGCTAATCATGGATGGATGATGGCTGATGATGATGAGGGTTCCCATCACCATCAGCCATTCAGCCGGATTCAACGCAGCGTTCCGATGCCTCGGCTGATCCGATCACGAAGGGTTACTTGCTGAATTCATAAACGTCTTGAATCCAGTCGGGACTGACTTGCTTCATTTGTCCCACGGCATCCGCAATCGCGACATCAATGATTTTCGTTCCGGCGAGAGCGACCATTCGGCCAAACTTCTTTTCCTGAACGAGACGACCGGCACCGAGTCCCAGTCGTGTTCCTAAAATCCGATCGAAAGCGGTGGGGGAACCCCCACGTTGAATATGGCCGAGCACCACTTCGCGAGTTTCGATCCCGGTCTTTTCCTGGATCAGATGTGCGACCAGTTGGCCGATACCACCGAGCTGTTCATGGCCAAACGCATCGAGGGTGGCATTACGAGTGACGACATCCGTCCCCCCGATTAATTTTGCCCCTTCGCTGACGATCACCATTCCCCACTGCTTACCCCCCTCACGACGTTTCAGCAGCATCTTGCACATGTCGTCAATGTTCACGGGAATTTCTGGCAAAAGGACGTAGTCAGCGCCGACTGCCATGGCGACTTCGCAGGCAATCCAACCCGCATGACGCCCCATGGTTTCCACAACGCCAATCCTGCGATGCGATTCGACCGTCGTGCGGACTCGCTCGACCGCTTCCATCGCGATGTTGATCGCGGTATCAAATCCAAACGTCACATCGGTGCAGCTCAGATCGTTATCGATGGTCTTCGGGCAGCCGATCGTATTGAGCCTGTAGTCTGCGTAGAGTTTACTCGCAACGCCGAGAGTATCATCCCCGCCGATGGCCACCAGAGCGTCGAGTCCCAGTCGCTTGTAGGTTTCCAGCAACTTGGGGACATCGCGATCCTTTTCCTTATAGGGATTGGTTCGGGACGAGCCCAGGATGGTTCCCCCTTTCCCGATGATATCATCGGTGTTCTCGATCGTCAGCGGCATGGTGTCACCGTTGATGGCACCCTTCCAGCCATTGATGAAACCGAGGCACTCACCCCCCGCATTATGGATCGAGCGAACAACGCCTCGAATCACCGGGTTGAGGCCTGGGCAGTCGCCCCCACCTGTTAGCAGTCCTACTTTCATAACATCGACCTTCCATTAAATTCATTTGTCAAGAATGAGAATGAGGGAACTGCAGAACCGAAGTGCGGTTTGACTCGACCACCGTTTGCAGGCCCGACTCGAATCAGGATTTCGCGAGCAGCTTCTGTTCGATGAACGTGGTGTCCATCTTGCCTTCCACGAAGGCGGTGTGATTCAAGATTCGTTTGAGTAGTGGAATCGTCGTTTTGATTCCTTCGATCACGAATTCATCCAACGCCCGTTTCATACAGGCAATGGCCTCGGGGCGTGTCGGTTTGTGGACGATCAGTTTTCCAATCATGGAATCGTAATAGGGGCCGACGACATAGCCTTCATGGATATGCGAGTCCCAACGGACCCCGTGTCCCCCAGGGACTCGTAACTTGGTGATTTTCCCCGGTGATGGCCGAAAGTCGTTGTCGGGATCTTCCGCGTTGATACGAACTTCAATCGCGGAACCATGACAGGGGATGGCTCGTTGTTTCCAGGGAAGCGGTTGACCTGCCGCCACTTTGATCTGTTGCTGAATCAGGTCAATCCCCGTCACCATTTCGGTCACGGGGTGTTCCACTTGAATTCGGGCATTGACTTCAATGAAATAGAACTGATTGTTCTTATCAACAATGAATTCCACGGTTCCGGCATTCGTGTACTTGGCCAGTTGAATCAATCGAACTGCGGCCTTACAGATATCCTCGCGGACCGATTGAGGAAGGTTCGGTGCCGGTGATTCCTCGATTAATTTCTGGTGCCGCCGCTGTGACGAACAATCCCGTTCCCAAAGGTGAACGACTTCGCCGTGCAGGTCAGCAATGATCTGTACTTCGACGTGACGGGGATTTTCAATGTATTTTTCGAGATAGACACCCGCGTTGTTGAATGCCTTTTCGGCTTCCATCGCAGCCGACTTCAGGCCCGCTTTCAGCGAAATGTCGTTCCGGGCAACGCGCATCCCCTTACCACCCCCACCGGCGGTCGCTTTGATCAGAATCGGGTAGCCAATTTTCTCGGCGATGACCAGGGCCTCGACTTCGCTCGTGATCAGGCCATTGCTGCCGGGAACCAGGTTGACTTGGGCTTGTTGAGCCATTTCCTTGGCGGTGACTTTGTCACCCAGTTTGGACATGGCATCGACCGACGGGCCGATGAATTCGATTTTGCATTCGCGACAGACTTCGGCAAAATGCTCGTTTTCCGAGAGAAATCCATAGCCAGGGTGAATCGCCTGGACATTGCCGATTTCGGCTGCAGCGATGATATTCTTGATCACTAGGTAGCTTTGATTGGCCGCCGCCGGGCCGATACAAATCGTTTCGTCAGCCGCTTTCAAATAGTCGGCCCCACGGTCTGCTGCACTACAGACAGCAACCGTTTCGATACCCATCTCTCGACAGGCTCGGAAGATCCTCAAAGCAATCTCACCACGATTCGCAACCAGGATACGTTGGAACATAAGACGGAACAATTCTGTGTTCGAAGACGAAAATGATCCCTCATGTGGAAGCATGCTGGATGAATTTGGAATTGTTGACGATTCTTCACCGAACTTCATCAATTCGAGGAATCAATCCCTTTCAATCGTCACACCGGCCAATCAATTCTTATAGCGAAACAAAGGCGTATCGAACTCGACCGCGTCACCGCTTTTCACCAGGATTGCCGTGATCGTACCACTGACTCCCGCTTGAATTTGATTGAAGACTTTCATTTGTTCAATCGTGCAAACGATTGTTTCTGGCGTAACCACCGATCCAACGGAAACAAACGGAGGATCGTTTGGTGCGGGGGTCGCGTAAAATGTGCCGATGGTTGGACTCTTGATTGTCAATCCCCCTGGCTGGGGGTCAGCAGCGGGAACCGCAGCAGCGGGTAATGGCGCGGCAGCGGGAGCCTGCACCGGAGCGGGTGCAAAATAGGTGGGCTGCTGAGGAACTGCCTGGAGCACCTCTTTCGCACCGCGTCGCAATCGCCATTGTTCGTCACCGCGTCGCAAATGGACTTCGCTTAATCCGTGTTTTTCCATCATCTCGATCAACTGTTGCAATTTATCGAGATCAAATGGAGCATCACCAGTGGATGGTGCTTCGGCCATACGTTTCCTTTTCGTTGGTTTCGGGGGAGTCCCGTGCGTTTGTGTCGCCCGTTTCACGAGATCAGGCCTCCAACTCACGCGAGACGGAGGTCAAAACCTCGCAGCCGTCTCGGGTGATTAATATATCATCTTCAATTCGCACACCGCCAATACCCGGAAGATAGATTCCCGGCTCAACCGTGACTACCATGCCAGGCTTCAATTCTTCACTGGAAATCGGACTCAGCCTGGGACCCTCGTGAATATCGAGGCCAATACCGTGTCCTAAACCATGTCCAAAATATTTTGCGTAACCTGCTTGGTCAATCACCGTTCTTGCCACACTGTCCACGCTTTGGCAACTGACCCCTGGCCGGATTGCTGCGATCGCTGCTTGCTGTGCTTTCAACACAACTCCATATATCCGGAGGAGTTTGGGCGCGACTTTACCGGTGCTCCAAACTCTCGTCAAGTCCGAGTGATACCCCCGGGGACTGATCGCACCCCAGTCACAGAGTGCAAACGGAGACTCATGAAACCTTCGTAATCCCGCCCGATAATGGGGCAGGGCGGCATGGTCGCCAACGGCGATGATCGGTTCGAATGCCGCCTTCAACGCGCCGAACCGCCGCATCCCGTGTTCCAGCTCGTGTGCCGCTTGTCGCTCGGTCATTTCCGGCATCAACAGCGACTTCATCAGGCGATAGCCTTTTTCTGCCTGCTGCACGGCGAGTCGCAATTCGTCAATTTCCTCGGCATCCTTGATTTGACGGAGTTCTTCAATCACGCCGGATTGAGGAATTAAGGGGACCGGACTCAGTTTTTCCGTCAGACGATTGAAAAGTTCCACCGTCATCGATGTCGATTCAATTCCAATCCCAGCCAACGAGAATTTGGGAAGTTCCCGTCCCAACAGCTCTGACATGTTCAGTTTTGCGTTGCGGATTTCGACCGGAATCGTCGGACATTCGGTTTGCAGCTGGGTCTCGAATCGGGTGTCGCTGAACAGTTGCAGAATTTCCGGGCCGATCAGCAGGTACGAATCGTCTCCCGTAAAGCCCGTGAGATACGTGACGTTTTTGGGGTTGGTGACAAGCAGTGCGGGGACCTGCGCTTTGCGGAGGGCCTGCAGGAGTTTTTGTCGGCGGGAAATGTGTCTGTCCGTGGACATTCAGGGAAACTCTCAAACCGGGGTGGTGGAATTGGAGGATGGCTGGGGCTCGAGTGCAGGGCCACCGAGCCAGGTCCCAAGTTTGCCAAAGCGTCCGCTATGCAGTAGCACCAGGTAGGCCGGAACCAGAATGGGCCTGACGACAAACGTATCGAGCAGCACACCAAAAGCGAGAGCAAAGCCGAGCTGAATCATCCCCTTCAGTGAACCGGCGCAGAGCGAGGCAAATGTCCCTGCCATGATGATTCCACAACTGGAAATAATCCGACCGGTTTTGGAAAGTGCTTCAATAACCCCTTTGACGGGGCCATGTTTTTGCTGTTCTTCATCGATGCGGGTCATCAAGAAAATGTTATAGTCTTCGCCAACAGCGATCAAAATGGTGAACAGAAACATGGGGACTTTCCAGTCCAGTCCAGCGAAATGCGGGTCCGTTAACCAGAAAAACGAATAGGTGGCACCCAAGGCGACAAGGTAACTGAACAAGACTGTTAAGATCAGGTAGGTACACAGGGCAAAGCGTCGCAAGAGAATCAACAGAATGGCAAAGACGCCCGCGACGACCAGCAAATCAATCCGGATTTGATCCCGATCCGTCACCGCTTTGAGATCGCGAATACTCGCCGTCGATCCCGAGCTCAAAATCGAGGTACTCGCCTGAAGTTCATGGGGGAGTAAATTTCGAATTTCGGCTTCAAGTCGCGTGAGGTGATCGATGCTATCGCGTGAAAAGGGATCCAGTTCGGCAGTCATTTCCAGTCGCGTCACATGATTCGCCAGCTCGTTTTCCGCGACATAATACTGCAGGGATTTCTGGATCGCGACACGACGTTTTGCCCCGGCGGGAAGTTCCAGCAGTTTTTCCTCGCCCCCCAAGGGGCGAGCCACACTGCGAATGTCAGCCAGTTGAAGCGTTTTTTTCTGTTGAAACAGGCTGTCGGTTAATTGATCAAGCCAGGCAAGCCCGGTCGCTTCATCGGAAAAATCAACCTGATCATTTCGTAATAGCACGGCGATCGAACCGGTTGCTCCCGCAGGGAAATGCTGTCGGACGGCACGAGTTCCCTGGACACTGGGGGAATTTCTGCTGAGGTCGGATAACAGGCCATAACTGAGGTGGGTGTAAAACAACACGCCGACGAGGGCAAACGGGAGCATGAGCAGCATGCTGGTGAGCCAAATCGCCATCGGATTCTTGAGGAGGGCACGACCGACGATTTCCCACGTATTTTGCAGCCAGTGAATTTCACTGAGCCGGGACCATAATGAGGATGTCGAGACCCACCCACCACTGACCCGCTCGGTCCTCAGTTGTGGCCAGAAGGCCCACTTGCCCGTTAATCGCAGCAGGGCAGGAGTAAAGGTTAACGAGGCAATCAGAACGATGGTTAATCCAAAGGCAATTGCAATCCCGGCGTCATGAAATTTACCAAATTCAGCAAAGTACATCATGCCGATGCCGCAAATCACGGTTCCGGCACTCGCGGCAATCGCCGCACCCACTTTGGCAACGCTGTTCGAGACCGCTTCGTCGTAGCTGACTCCGGCGTCGATTTCTTCTTTATAACGGGCGATCAGAAACAGGCAATAATCGACCCCGGCACCATACATCAGCACTGCTACGTACGTTTCGATCCCCTGGAACAACACCACCCATTTTTGTGTGGCAAACAGAATCAACAGTGACATCGACAGTTTGACCGCAATGATCACGGTGACCAAGGGAATAATCGCCAGGGCTGGCGAGCGATAAATCGCGCCGAGCAAAACCAGGACTAACAGCACCGTTAACAGTTCCGTCGATTTAGCACTGTCGCGTGCGGCGTCAATCATATCCCGTCCGACAGCCGCCTCGCCGCTCAGGGAAATCGACAATCCCTGAGGAATGTTTTTGGAGAACTCTTCGCCCGCCAACAACTTCTCGATCTTGCCAACAGGACCACGGTTGCGACTGTCCATGAATTCCGTCGTTAATTCGACGAGAATCAGTCGTGCTTCACCATCGCGACTTTCCAGCAGCGAGCCGGCATGCTGATCTCGAAAGGTCCGAATTCGAGAAATAATGGGCGATTCGTTTTTTTGATTCTGGGCCTCATCCTGCATGATTTTGACCAGTTGTTCACGCAGTTCAAATTGTCGCTGCGGATGATCGTGCGGCACTTCGTCCTCTTCATCCGCGCTATCGTCAAGAAACTCCAGGTCCTCTTTGGTGAGTCCCCCTGGCCGACTGGCGATGATCACGATCCGGCTCGGCGTGTAACTTTCAGGAAATGCAGTCCGAAACAAGCTTTCCGCCAAGTGACTCGAACTCTCTTTCGGCAGAAACGCAAATTCCTCGGTTTGGGCGACACGCTCCAGGCTGGGGGCAGCCAGCAGTGCGCAAGCGAGTGCCGTTAGCCATGCGATCAGCACCGCAGGCCAGGCACGGACGACGAACTCGCCGAGCTTTGCAAACATGGTTTTACTCTCACAGCGACAATCGTAGCCGCATCACTGGCCTGTCACGGCAAAACGAAGGGAATTGACATCAATCGGAATCTCGACCGCCGGGCATCTTCTTTCGCAGAGCGGTTTTCCAGCGGAACTCGCGGCATCACGCCCTGCTTTTCATGAGGACAAGAATCATTGGTACACAAAAAACGAAAATGGAACAAATCACACCCATTCTCGATGGTGCTTCACACCAATTTTTGTTGGTGTTGGAGGCTGCTCAATGTGCGTCCTTGTGATCATCGTGCCCATGCTCATCGTGCCCATGACTCGCGTCGTGGTGATGATCCCCATGTCCATGGTGTCCCTCTTCGTTATCGGGTTCCTCAGGAAAACGACAAAGAGATCCGCAGGCTCCAGAGAGTTGCACCGAACCACACAACGCCATAATCGTCAGCAGCATCGTCACATAGATTGCCTTGCCGACGAAATTCGAAGGACGCAGGCCAAATAAATGGTGAACTCCCTCAGCAGGCGGAGCAATTAATCCCCAAATCAGCACCATCACGACGCCAATCAGCAGCACGCCAATCACCGCCCCCTTCGCCATGACCGGATACAGCTTTTCCCAGTTCACCGCCAGCAGCCAAAATGCGACCCAGGCAACTAACGGGGTCCAGGGGATCAGTACTGCCAGTAAATTGATCACCACGTCCCAGCCGGCGGCAAGGAGCGTTTGCAAACTGACGACCAATGGTTCCATTCTCAAGATTCTTTCAACAGGAGGCGAACAGTGAAATCGGGCGACATTTCACCAACGGTTTGGGAAAGAAATAACACAACAGGCGACATGAAACCAGTGTTCGACCGATTGTGACCGTGTTGTGGGGTTCTATCGTCACCCCGCAACCATTTTCCGGTCGGCAGGGTCTTTGGGGATTTTCTGAATTTCCCACGGAAAGAACTGCAAGAAGTCCTGCTAGTCGTCAGCCTTGGTTTCCGGTGCCGTTTCACTGCGGTCGCTCTGTTGATGAATCAGCAGGCGATCAATTTTCGAGTCGTCCATATCGACGATTTCCAGTCTCAAATCATTCCATCGCATCACATCCCCGATTTGCGGTGGGCGTTTCAACAGCGACAGCATCAGACCGGAAACCGTACCGACCCCTCTGGGGACGGGCTCTGTCCAGCGAGAAATATCCAGTTTCGATTCCAGTTCATGCAAGTTACAGGATCCCGCCACGGAAAGACTTCCGTTTTCGCGGCGAACGATGTTGGGGACCTGGGTCTCACCATCCTGACGATGACGGTGCTCATCCTGGCGATGACGAAGTTCATCGTGAATATCCCCAACCAGCATTTCCAGCACGTCTTCCAGCGTCACCATCCCCTGGGTACCACCATATTCGTCGAGCACGATGGCCAGTTGCGTCTTGTGTTCGCGAAACAGTTCCAGTAACCGGGTGATCGTAATCGATTTGGGAATAAACAGCGGCGGACGAATCATGCGTCTCAGTTCAATCGGTCGATTGAGATGCTGTTGCAGGAACACGTCTTTTAAGTAGATAAACCCGACGATGTGGTCGATGGTCCCCTCGTAAACCGGGATCCGGGAAAACCCCGACATCGCCAAGGCACCGACCACTTCCGTCGCCGGAGTTTCGAGGTCTAACGCATCAATATCGATGCGAGGTCGCAGAATTTCTGCGACGGTGCGATCCCCTAAACGCAACGCTTCCTTGGCGACTTTTTGTTCCGATTCTTCCAGTAGTCCTGCTTTGGTCCCTGCATCAATCAAATGTTGAATATCCTCGACCGAGACGGTCGCGGTCTGGTCCGTACGCTGACCGAGAATCGTCAGTACCAAACGCGTTGTGGCCTTGAGCACCCAGATGGCGGGCTGTGAGGCACGCTGCAAAATCAACATCGGATAGGCGACGAAGCGAGCCAGGTGCTCGGCATTCTGAAACGCAATCCGTTTTGGCACCAGTTCGCCCACGATCAACTGTAAATAGGCAACCCCACAAACCACCATAGAAAATGCCAGTCCCGAACTCTGTTCCGTGATCCAGGGAAAATTGAGGCTGACGAGCAGTGCTTCGAGCGGTTCCTTCAGATGAGCCCCTGCAAACGCAGAAGCGATCGTTCCAACCAGCGTGATTCCGACCTGAACGGTCGGAAGGAATCGATCCGTGTCTTTGGCCAGACTCAGGGCCACCTTCGCAGCGGCATCGCCGTTTTCCGCCAGTTGTTCAAGCCGTCCCCGTCGTGCGGTCAGAATCGCAATCTCTGCGGCGGCAAAAAAGCCATTTAGCAGCGCCAACAAAAAGATTACGCATAACTCCAGCGGCCAACTCTGCACAATCGTCTCCGAATGAAAACAAGAACACATTGGATTATGGACGAGTTTGATCAGAACAACCAGCGTATTCGCCGCGGATCATCGGGAATGTGGTTCTGAGTCGACGGTGTCTCTGAGCGGACGGTGCTCTTTTTGAACCCCTCTTTCCCGATTCTCGCTTCGCCTCTAACATCTCTCGACGGGATCACCCGGCGAAACTTGACGACCGCCGTTTTGACGACCGGCGTTGGGTTTATGGCTTTGTGTCAGGAGGCGACCGCGAGATGAGAAAACCGAAGTTCGCAGCAACGCTGCTGATCTTGCTGATCACGGCAAGCCCCGTTCAGGCCCAGGATGCAGGTGCGGCAGCGGTCAGGTCCGCCGCACCGACAATTGATATCCGACAGATGTTCGTCGATGGGGGGGCCATTGGATACATCATTGTCGCACTGAGCCTGGTGATGCTGGCGTTAATTTTTGAACACGTGCTGACCATTCGCCGTCAAACGCTGATGCCCCAGGGGCTGGCTGACGAGATTCAGCGGCTGGTCCCGCAGGGGCAGCTGAAACTGGCAGAAGAACGTTGTATCGCCAGTTCGAGTTTTCTCGGTTACCTGCTTGCTGCGGGGATCAAAGAGCTGGAACTTGGCTATGCTGCAGTCGAAAAAGCGATGGAAGACGCCGCAGCACAGCAGGCCGCACGCCTGATGCGTAAAATCGAATATCTGTCGATGATCAGTACGATTGCCCCCATGCTGGGACTGATGGGAACGGTCTGGGGAATGATTCTGGCGTTCATGGAGTTCGAGCGGAAAGCCAATCCGCAAGTCAGCGAACTGGCTCCCGGGATCTACAAGGCGCTCGTGACCACCTTGTTCGGACTGATTGTTGCCATTCCAGCGATCGCTGCGTTTGGTTTTTTCCGTAACCGCATTGACGAACTGGTTGCCCAGACCGCACTCACTGCAGAACAGGTCTTTGCGGATTTCAAGCGGTCGATGGCTCTGAAACGACGTGATGAGCGTCGCCCGGCGCAGGCTGCCGAAGCCGGAATTCCTCCCGTCGCCCCCGTCGTCCGGCGGGAGATACGTGGATGAAAATCCCGACTCGAAGTCAGGATCGCGGATTCGCCTTCAATATCACGCCGCTGATCGACGTGGTGTTTCTGCTGATTATCTTTTTCCTGGTTGCCAGTCATTTTATTCGTAACGAAAATCTCGAGCAGATCGATCTCCCTTTTGCTTCACAAGGGAAAGAGGACGAGGATTCGCCCCGCCGGCTGGTGATCACGGTGATGCCAGGGGGCGACTTGATGTCAGGAATGACCATCACCACGGCGACGGATTTCGAGCAACAATTGCTGCGTCTGATCGATCAACATGGTGCCGCTGCGACGGAACTGCGGATTCGGGCGGATCGGAGTGTCAGCTACTCGAAGGTTGAGCCCCTGTTGCTGACCGCAGCGCGCCATGGCGTGACACGGGTTCGCTTTTCTGTGCTCAAACCCTGAGGGGAGGGCAGGGTAGGATTGAGTTCCACCGGGATTGCTGCCACCATATTGGCAGAGTTCGCCTCGCCACTGTTTTGAGAGCCCGGTTTCGATGGCCGGGTGTGGCTCCAATCTAATTCCAGGGGGAAACCGTTCATGCGAAAATTGTTTGTTATCGGTCTTTGTCTGGGCTGGATTTGTTGTGCACAGGGGGGAGACTGGCGGCAGTTTCGTGGCAGCGAATCGAATGGACTGGGCGATGATATTCTGCCTCCGACACAATGGTCCACCACGGAAAATCTCGGCTGGAAGATCGCACTTCCCGGTCGGGGACTCTCGTCGCCGATCGTAGTTCAGGATCGCGTGTTTGTCAGTTGTTCCAGCGGGTTTCGACAAGACCGGCTGCATGTCCTCTGTTTTGCCGTCACGGATGGGGCTAAGCTCTGGGAACGGCAGTTCTCGGCGACCGGTCGGACATCGCACTACCCCAAATCGTCCGTGGCTGCCTCAACGCCCGCTAGCGATGGTCAGCGGATCTTCGCTCTGTTTTCCAGTAATGACGTGGTCTGTCTGGATCTCGATGGCAACCTGCAGTGGTTCCGTGGCTTGACGTATGATCACCCCAATGCCTCGAATAGTCTGGGAATGGCCTCGTCCCCGATTGTGGTGGGGACGACCCTGATCGCACAAGTCGAAAATGACAGTGAATCACTCGCCACAGGAATTGACGTAGCGACCGGGGTCTCGCGCTGGACCTCAGCTCGACCCAAGAAAGCCAACTGGACCTCGGCCACGATCTGGCCCCAGCGTTTTGGCGGAACCGAAGATCTGGCGCTGCTGCAGTCGTCCGAAGGGATCGCCGCGATCAGGCCGTTGACGGGAGATGTCGTCTGGAAGTACACCGACGGAGCCTCGACGATTCCCTCGTCCGTTGTTTCAGACGGAATTCTCTACGCCGTCTCAAATGGAATCACGGCACTCAAGCCGCCAACGGATAGTGCCAGTCTCGAACAAATCTGGCGTGGTGGAAAGCTCGGTCCAGGAACGGGAAGTCCGCTGGTGTACCGAGGCCGGCTCTATTCGATCAACAACGCTGGGGTCTTGTTGTCTGCTGATTTGAAGACGGGCGAGATCAAATGGCAGCTGCGAGTCGCGGGGCCGTTCAGTGGTTCGCCCGTGGCAGCAGGTGGCCACTTGTTTGTCTTCAATGAAAAAGGGGAAGGCCATTGCGTCAAGCTGGGGGATGAGGCGGGTGAGCTGGTATCGACGGGAAATCTGGCTGACGAAGTCTTTATGTGTACTCCTGCGATTTCGAATGGAGCGATTTACGTCCGAAGTGATCAACACCTCTGGAAGATTTCCGCTCCGTAAACGATATCAGATGGCACGGGTGCAATCCTATTCTGCAGGAAATGTCATTCATGCCATCGCGATGGGATTCGGTTCAGAATCTGTCCTTGAAGATTGCTTGGCATGACCGTCGTTCGGTCAGGTGTTTGCGCTACGGGTTTTCTGCCAGTTCGCGCTCGCAGAGGGTCGTGAGAAGATGACCGACTGGATGGAGGAAATCGTGAGCGATCGAGGTATTGCCGCAGGGATTTGATCGTTTAACCCGAAGCCATCGGCGCCGGCCGATCGGTGTTCAGCCGATCTCTTTGAACGTGGCCAAGCATCGATTGCGGATGATGCGCACAGCGGATTGCTGACAGCAGCGGATGGCAATCATCAAACTTTTCGCTTGCGCTTGAACGAATACGCCAAAGCCGCAAGTCCGCCCAGACCCGCTAACATCACACTTGATGGTTCGGGCACGGTGACTGGGACCGACAACACGTCACTGATGCCATACAACGCCCTGGTGATAATAGTCCCAGGGAAGATGTCGAATGCTGTCCATCGCTGATCGGTATAATCACTATGTCCATACATAGTACTTGCCGAGAATTGGGCTCCTACGACCCATGGCCTGCCGCCTCCTGCACCGTTTGTTCCGGTCCAAACGAATGTTGATTCGATACTGCCGTCGATCCTACGATTGATTGGGCTCAATATAGATCCACTCCATAAGTTCCCAGTCGTTACTTTCGTTCCATCTACCGTGAACAGAGGGATTTGCGACGTGCTCAGCAGCCCAATGTGGTCGCGCGCGTCAGTGAAGTAACCGGACACGATCGCTTTCCAAGTTGGAGTAATCCCTCCATACGTGTAGCCAGTTGCATCTCTAGATACAATATCATCATATGGGGACAGATTACTGTGGATTGCTGGCGTCTTAGTCGACGACAAAAAGACAATTCGGAATTGATCCCCTGGATTGAGTCCTGTGGGCGTGGTAATCGACCCAGCAGACGCGGAGCCGGCGGCGATCGCCGCGAGAGCGAATACGGATAATACTGACAACAATTTCTTCATCTCACTGCCCCTTCCGGTACCGAACAAACACATTGGCTCAAAACGGTCCCGACAACGCATCGGGGGCGAGCGTAGCCACTTCTCGCGATGACTGGACAATTCGCGTGTGACGCTGCGGTAGGCCATGTTTCGAAAAATGATCTCCATCAGACTCGAAAGCGCGAATTCACTTTGATCGGCCCGTCGCCGAAGCTCACCTCACGGAAACTGTGAGCAAAGCGAATCCCCCTCATTCCACGCACAACCGCCACAAGGCGATGCTACGGTTTTAGTTTTGAGCTTGCAACTAAGAGCATTAAAATTTTGTTTTTTTATTTAAATAAAAATAAAATCCCGTTTCTCAGATTGAGCCCGCCCGTCAAGAGATTTCTTTGCGATGCGGAGACTTCGAGCGAATTCACCAAATTTCTTGCCGATTTCCGGGATTTGTCGTTCCCTTTTGGCGGGTTTCTACCCTGGCGGATTCG
>JBIKZJ010000333.1:0-7350 GCA_044354755.1 Schlesneria sp.
TACTTTCCCTTCAGGAAAATCATGGCGAGCAAATTTTCGATGTAGAATTTGTGTCACCAAGGTTATCGAATCTCAATTTTCAAACAGCAAAATCCTGCTCTCTTTTGTTGGCTTTGCTTTAGCGAAGTGATCATTAGCGAAGTGATCATTGATCTCGACCTGATTCGCTCAGATCCGATTCGGCGGCAACAAAAGTCGACCCGTGAATATTATTGGTTGCGTTCATACACCCCTTGACTCTGTGGGGACTTTGTTGCCTGGATTAGATTCGCAATTGATCGCCCTGAGGAAATCTCTTACACCGCGAAACACCTCATTCCACGAGTGTGCTTTTTCATACGGTTATCTCTTTTTTTATCATCCGATTGGCTTCAGTCAAGATACTTTCGGATTTTTAAAATTTTTCTCGAAATCCGTGTTAGGTTGCAATCGATTTGTCCGTTTCATTAGGCAGGGGAATCTCTGAAGTCGTCACTCAGGCCGATCCTGTGGGGTCTGAGATTGAGAGTAGTTTTAGTTTCTGAAAGGTTGTTGCGATGCCCCGGAATGTTGTTCGTATTACTGCTGCGTGTTTGTGTGGGCTGACGCTCGCTTTAGCCTCACCTGCGGCGATGGCTGCCAACTTGGTGTTGAATGGCGGGTTTGAGATCAATGGTGGGGTGGGTGGAATTCCTGCTGTTTCATCGGCCAGTAATTGGACTGTCGGCGCCACGACTGACGGTGCCCCCCAGCCGTTTGTGTTTATTGTTGATGGGAATGCCGACTCAACAGGATTTAATTCACAATGGGGAACGATTCGAATCTGGGGGCCGAATACCCCGAATGGCGTAAGTTCCGGACCCGGTTCGGTCCCTAATCCTCATAATTACGGCCCCGTGCAAAATGGTTTCACAGTGAGTCCGGATGGGGGGTATTTTTTGGGTGCGGATGCTGCATACGCGAACGCTCCGATTTCGCAGCTCATCACCGGATTGACTCCCGGGGTAAAGTATGACCTTAATTTTTTTCAAGCCGGCGCACAGTTTGTTGATGCTCAGGGCGCCAACACCGAGGGATGGAATGTTACGTTTGGAAGCCAGACCTTTAGTTCGCCGACACTCAATAATGCGTCCGAGGGATTCACAGGATGGCAATCCGTTAGCATGACGTTCACCGCAACGTCAGCATCCCAGACATTGACTTTTTTGGCAACCGGGGGACCGAATGGCTTGCCGCCGTTTGCATTGCTGGATGGAGTGAGTCTGACTGACAGTACCACACCTCCATCGCCTGTCCCAGAGCCCAGCACCTTGGCAATCGTCGCCGTTGGGGCATTGGGACTGATTGCACGTCGGATCCGGTCGAAGGCGACCCGCGCCTAAGGTTGTGTTTCTAGCGGCAGATTGGCTCGGTATACGGTTGATCTGCCGATTGTTTTGTTTTGATTGTATCCGTCGGCTGTTTTCCAGCGAAAATGAATGCGATTCCGTAATTTAAAGAATTTTCCTCATTTTGGCGTACCGAAAGATTGACAACGGATACGAGCGTGGTTAGATTGCTTGCCATCTAGGCAATAAATCTTCTACATCGAAACCGATTGGTTCGTTAAGACGTTGTTGCTCAGTTGTTTGTTTCGTGATCTGGATTATGGCGTGGTGCCTCTTAGTACAGTGGCATGGTTTAGTTGAGAATTTTCACTGTATAATTGCACGCTCAAGTTTCACTGTATAATTCGACGCTCAATTCGCGGGGCTGATGTGTGGGGGTTACCTTCAGCGTGCGATATTAGTAAGGCTGGTTTTGTTTTTAAAATTCGAGGGGGTTGTCATGTTGGCGGTTAAGTTTCTTAAGTCTGCAGTTATTGCTGCGATGTTTGCTGGGTTGGTAAGTGTTGCGAATGCAGGTTCGATCACGTATACCGGTACGGTTGCCAATGGCCAGCCGAACTTCACGACTGCTGTGTTGTCCGACGTACCTTTGAAGTTCGATGCAAGCTTGGGTACGCTGGACTCGGTAGTCGTCACGTACGCCGGTCGTGGTACCGCATCTTACGATGTGCGGAACAACGGTGGCTCGGACATGAACGTCAACTACAATGGAGAGATTTCGGCGAGGCTGATCTCCAGCAATAGCGCATTATCCTCGCTGTTGAGGGACGATTCAGTTGTCGTGAACTTTGGGACTGGTTTCGGCTCTGCAAATCGCGTTGTGATTGCAGGTGGTGCAACCACAACGTTCGGTGCTTACGATCTCAGTACGGGAAACACGGTTTCTAGGACGTACACGGGTAACGATAAGAGTTTGTTTATTGGTTCCGGGAGTTTGGGGCTCAGCGGTTGGGCTGAACAGGATGATACGGTTACGACCTCAGGTGATTACACCGGAACCAAGACGAGCAGCTTTGGTATGGATGTCACGGTCACCTACAATTACACCGTCACACCGGTTCCAGAACCATCGTCACTCGCTTTGGTAGGATTGGGAATCGCCGGTGTTGTGGTCGCTCGACGACGGCGACTTGCTTGATTTTTTCTCGACATTTCTTTCGAGATGGACATATGCGGGGACTGCTTGAAGCGGTCCCCGTTTTTTTCTTCTTTGGTGATGAAAACCACAGGCCCCGTTCCTGGGCTGAGGTCCCGTCATCTCCAGTTTGGCTGGCGAGATCGGGGTGGACACGCAAGAGATGGTTTTTCGTTTTAGGGTACAACCACAAACCAAATGCAGGATCCATTCCAACTGAAGCTCGATGCCTCACACCGCGCCCAGTTCGCGTTGATTGGATAAACCGAATTTTCACCGCCGCAGATTGATTTTATCGTTGAACCAGTTTTCGGTGGCGAATCGTGCTCTTCCCGCATCAGATCGCGTATACTCAATGCAGAGTGCCCGAAGGATAGGAGAGATTGACGGCCATTTTCAGGGGGTGGGAATGCGGAATTACAGCGCGTCATGGATCTGTGCAGCCTTCTTCACGCTGATCGGTGGCTGTGGTCGTTCCGAGGTGGCGGCACCCGGTCCGGTTTCGGCAGGCCCCCTGCTACAATCCTCGGCCAAACAATCCTCGGCGAAACAGTCAAGCGACGTCGGCGAGGGGGCGGGGTCGAGACCTCAATCGAAACGTCGAACCTTGGCTCCGGTGGAGGTCGATTCGGGATCGCCAGCGGGAACGGTGGTGGTCAAATCCCCCGCCGAACAACTCAACTCGGTTCGCGAGGCACTTAAGCCCTTTCAAATCCTGCTGGGCCGCTGGAATGGTCTTTCCCAAAAAGCAGTCTCGGATCACCCCGAGTGGGCGTATGATTGGGTCACCGATCCCCAGTTTCCTCGCCTAAAGGTCACTTCCGAAAAATTGCCGTATCTGCGGGAGGGGCGTTTGGCTTATTTGCCCGATTCCGATCAGTTTGAACTGACGGTCACCGACGCCGTGGGGGTCCAGCGGATCATGCGGGGGACCTTTATCGAGCCGATTCGCGATGTGGCGGGTGATGGGAAGAAACTGCAGCGAACCTACAAACTGCAACTGACCGAGCAAGTGACCGAGTCGGCGGCGGATTCCTCCGGCGAACAATGGCGAATCACGTTGAATCAACAGGAAAACAATCGCTACATTCTGGAAATCGATCGCAAGCGTGGAAACGGCCCGTTCAGTCGGGTCGATACCGTGCATACCCAACGTGAGGGGACTTCGTTTGCCCTCAGCGAAACCGATTACGGGGACAAAACCTGCATCATTTCCCAAGGCTTGGGAACGATCTCGGTCAGCTACCAGGGCCAAAGCTTCATGGTCTGTTGCTCGGGTTGCAAAGCGGCCTTCGATGACGATCCGCAAAAATGGATCGCCAAGTGGGAAGAAAAGAAAAAAATGCAGAAGTAGTCGGTTTGCAGAATCGTACTTGCTTCCCTTTTTCCGTCGAGATAAGCTGACGGAGGTCGATTCAAGACATCGCGTCTACAGAAAGGTGCCGAACATGTCCGAAGCATCACTCACCTCACGGTTACTCAACCAAGTTTTGCAGCGAATGCAATGGGCAGCGGTTGCGCACCGTTTCTACTGGCTGCTGCTGTTATTGAGCAGCCTCTTCGCGACAATCCTGTTGTTCGCCCGCGGCTCGGGTCTGTTTGCCATGCCGGCGGTCGGCTCGACATGGCTCGCTTTTGCCACCGTCCCCTTGTTGGCGGGACTGCTCGCCTGGATCGCTCATCGCCGCCCGACGCTCCCCGACGCCGCTCGACTAGTCGATCGTTCGACAGGTGCAAAAGATCTCTATTTGACGCTGTCGCTCTTGGATCACTCGGCGGGAGAATACCAGCCACTGGTGATTCAATCGGCGGAAGCCCGCGCTGTCGGGGTCTCGGCGGATCGGGTCTTGCCTTTCACCTGGCAACGCCGATTCTGGCACGCGATCTGGGTCCCCGGCTTGGTCGCAGCGGGGGTGTTCCTGATCCCCCAATTCGACCCCTTTGGCAAGATTGCGGCCGCGCGACTGATTGAAAAACGCAGTGATCGGTTAGCCGAAGGAAAAAAGGTGACCGAGCTTCGTTTGGAAGAGGTCAAGCGGCAAAATGAAGAGCATGAAGAGAGCAATCCGACCGACAGTGCCATCGAAGACTTGAAGCTGACGTTCAACAAGATGGAACGGGATCAGAAGCTGGACAATCTCAAGATGCTGTCGAGCGAGCAAAAGGATCTTGGGAAGCTTTGGCGACAAATCAGCAGTGAGAAACTGAAGGATCTGATGAAGTCATCGGCAGCAAGTGATCAGCAGTTTGGTGCCAACCAGGACGAGAAGCTGCAGAAATGGGTCAAGGAACTGCAGGATGGGGATGCCGGGGGGGTGCAGAACGAACTACAGGAATTGAAAGAGCAATTGCAGCAACTTGCCGCCACAAAAGATCCGGTACAACGCGCCGAAATGATGCAGGAATTAAAAGAGCGACTGCAGAACCTCGAAAAGTTGTCTCATGATAAACTGAACAACGAACAGCTGACCTCGGCACTGGAACGGGCGATGCAGCAGATGGAATTGTCTGAGAACAAGGACTTACAGCAGGAAGCGTTGCAGGCAGCGATGCAATCGCTCGAGCTCAGCGAGCAGGAACTTGAACAGGTTGAACAGGCGGTGAAGGACCTGAAAGAACTCGAACAGGCATTGAAGACGATCCAGCAGGCCAAGAAGGTCAATGATCAGGAGAAGCTGGACGGCAGCGAGGCGGGCGAGTGCAAGACACTCGCCGACTACGAAGCGTTGTATGCCCAGATGCTGGCGGAATCGGGCGAGGGGGAAGGGGATGGCGGTGACGAAGTTGCTGAGAAAGAGGGGGAGTTCGCCAGTGGGGGGCCCGGCTTTGGAAAAGGTGGAGAAGCGGCCGAGGACGACTCTGTCGAAACGGGTTTCAAGAATGAGCAATCCAAGTCGGCTGTCGTCGCCGGAAAAATGCTCCTGTCGATGCAGACCAAGGGGGAAGCCGAAAAAGGGGAAGTGGTCCGGGATTACAAGCAACTGATGCAGTCTGTGAAGCAGGGGGCGATGGAAGCAATGAATTCGGAGCAGATTCCACCCGGCTACCATGATCGCATCAAGAGTTATTTTGACTCGCTGGAAAAGACCGGCAATAAGCCCACAAAATAGTTTTTTGGGCCCCGTTGCGATCGCTGGCTGTAGCTTCGGTATCGGTGCATACGCCCAGGTAACACATCGGGTCGATATCGCGAGGTGGGGATTCGGGGCCAGAGCGCGGGGTCAGGTCGCGGGGCCAGAGTACGGTGCTAGAGGACGAGTGGAGGCTGACCATGTACTACTGTCATCGAATCGGCGCAATCTTGTTGCTGACCTTCCTGATCCCTTCGCTGGCTTGGGCTCAGGTGGGTGGTGGAGGCGGCTTTGGTGGTGGAGGCGGCGGTGGTGCTGGTGGTGGCTTTGGCGGCGGATTCGGCGGTGGTGCTGGTGGTGGTGCCGGAGGCGGAAATCAAAATAATGCTTCGGGAATCAAAATCGATGCCGAGGGAGTCGTGGCTCTTACCGTCGCCGTCGATGGATCGGGGCTGCTGGACAAAAAACGTCGCGAAGCCCTGGCGAAAAAACATCTGTCAGCCGATTTGAATCAGCGAACGCCGCAACGATTTGTCTCACTGGTGCAACTGGAACGCGAGCTGAACGAGCTTCTCAGGAACGAGCAGCCGATTCCCGAAGAGCTGTTTTATCTCGCCGGACTGCAACGGATCGAGCAGATCTTCGTCTTTCCTGAGGAACAGGATCTGGTGATTGCGGGGCCGGCCGAGGGATTCATTCCCGATGTGAGTGGCCGCATGGTCGGCGTGGAAACCGGCCGGCCGGTCCTCAGATTGGATGATTTGTGTGTCGCCCTGCGTACGGTCCCGCGGACGAAACAGTTGGGCTGTTCGATTGATCCTGTCCCGCAACGACTGGCGGAACTGCAGCAGTTCATCAAGCAGGGGGTACCGGCATCCGTCGAGGAAGTGGAAGCTCGTTTCAACCAGATGGACGACATTCTGGGACTGCAGGTGGTGCGGATTGACGGAGTTCCCGAGGATTCGCATTTCGCCACGATGGTGGTCGAGGCGGATTACCGGATGAAACGGATTGCGATGGGACTAGAGACCCCGGCCATCAAGGGATTGAAAAGTCACTTGCAGATGCTGGGCGGAGGTGGAAATGCGATGCAGCGCTGGTGGTTTATCCCCGACTATGACACGATTTCCCGCAGTGACGACGGACTGGCCTTCGAATTTTCCGGGCAGCGAGCCCAGTTGGTGGCGGAAGATGAAGTGGCCGATGCCCAAGGCCATCGTTCGTCGGCCCCCACAACCCGGAAAACGACCCATGCTTTCGCCCGCCAATTCACCGAAAAGTTTGGGCAACTGGCGAATAAATCGCCGGCATTTGCCGAGTTGCAAAATCTGATCGACTGGTCGGTATTGGCAGCGCTGCTGCAGCAAGAGAGGATCACCGAGCGGATCGGCTGGAAGCGTGAGCTGCTCTTGGACGAGACGCGATTGCCACACCCTCGGTTTGAGATTCCCCGGAAAACCCCCTCGCAGGTCAATTACAAGCGTGTGGGGAATCAGGTGATTGGGTTAGTGGGAGGCGGGGTCACCGTCAATCCTCAGCGCATTGCGGCTCAGACCAGCCCCCCCAGCGCCAAGAGTGCCGCGCTGTTGGCCTCGCAGCGGATTGAAGCGGCACAGCGGATTACCGCGACCACAGCGTCGACCACAGCCTCGACCACAGCGTCGACCGCAGCGTCGACACCGGTGGCTCATCGCTGGTGGTGGGATAGTCCGCAGCAGGCGGCTGCGGTCACCAAAACCGCGGTCACCAAAACCGCGGTCACCAAGGGGGGGCGGAA
>JBIKZJ010000502.1:0-4465 GCA_044354755.1 Schlesneria sp.
GTCGTGCGATCGTTTCTGACATCCCATCGTATTTTCAGAAGAAATCGATTCTTCCTGCAGGCGGCAGGGTCCGCACAAATTTTCCCAAATCATTCAGGACCGCAGGCTTGACCAAGGCCTGATTGGCTTCTATTGTTGTCGGGAGTCGGGGATTTTTCGGAATTTCAGACATCTGCGGACGATTAGCTCAGTTGGTTAGAGCGCCACGTTGACATCGTGGAGGTCGTTGGTTCGAGTCCAATATCGTCCACTTGAGTTGTTTCGAGGCAGGTCGTATGCTTTTTTTGACAGAGTGATGCGAAGTGAGGTTTGCCGGGACTCACTTTAACCAGATTCTGAATCACCGAGAACAGTGGGTGGAGACTCAGACAACTTCACGAATGACCCCACGCGTTGGCGTGAAAACAGGCTCTCTGACCTCTCAATTTTTTTTCTTGGCCCAGCAAATTGGTTCACGGCGTATCGCTGTCGTATTTCCGGCAGTATTGAACTCCAGATCCCCTGCGACTGACGATCCCCTGCGACTGATTTCAAGCTTGTGAAGCCACGCTTTGATGATTTGTCGCTCGGAAATGAGTTAACACCACGTTGATCAAACTGTCAACGTGGTGGAGCAGTGGATAAATTCCAAATTCATTCCGTTGCCGACCGATTGAGCGTCACAAAATCATCAGCATCATCAACGGCCCGTGATTGATAACGCATCGGTTACGTCCTCATCCTCGCCGTTGTGACGAGTGTTTCTCAAAATGGTGACTGCACCCTCTGCAGTTCATGCGACATGGCGACGCGCGACGCCACGCTTCCATAAATTTGCCAAACAAGCTGAAACGACCCCCACGGCAGCCATGACACAGGAAGACGGTTCTGGGACGGGCGCTGCGAGCGATAGTGATGCCGGCTGCGTGAAGTACTGAATACCTGATGACGGATTGTAGAGCGCCAAAGTATACTCACGTGAAGCCAAGCTATAGAGGTGGACTTGCGAAGACCCAGGCCCCTCGAATAGTAGGCCATAAGTGTCCAGGTAGGAAGTGTGCCCAGGTGGATTTAGGTCAGGGTAATAGATATTGTCATAAACAAAATAGGGGGAGTTGAGTTGATGGGTCGGGTCAGGTATGTTGATGCCGGGGAGAAGGGTTGGCGAATCACTTGAAATGAGGGTGTAGACACCAACATACGCATTAGAATCAATCGTACTGGTCAAATTCAAGGTTGCAGCCTGTACCCATTCAAACCAATACACGCTCGTTGTGGTCGCCTGCAGCGTACCGGCATTAACGCCATCATCGTAATTAAACGTGATACTTCCCGCTTGGCAGACTGACACCAAGTGTGACCACCCTGCAAATGAGATAGCCAACAAAATTAAGACTTGACGCAAAATCATCGTAAAATCACTTTCAAAATTAGTTGAAAATTAAACATTGTGTGTTTTTTGCAGCATTCAGGTCCCTTCAAGCCACGCTCATTAATTTATTCAAGCCGAACTTATTCTGCAATAGAAAATTTCAAGATTTTAAAATTGCTACTGAATGTACTCCATTCGCCGATCAAAATGTACTCCATTCGCGAATCAAATGGTTTCGGCGGCGAGTTCCTCAGTGAGGCGGTTCGATGGCAGTGATTTCTGCAGACGGTCGGAACGGCATTTGACTCGGAACGGCATTTGATCAGAGAAGAGAACCTAGGGGACACGATAATCATTTCGGTTGGCCGAGTCAGTAAGGCTAATGGCGGCGGAGCGGGAGGGGGCAAAAGCATCTCAAGGGGCACGGAATCACAAGTTTTTCGTGGTCGCGCTGCCGGAAAACGCATGAGAACGCGATCAAGTCGCGACAAGGCAAACGAAAGCCCTCAGCCTCGTTGATTTTTTGTTCAGCGAGGGAGTCGTCAATTTGCCTGCGTCCGTTTTTCTCGAATCGAGGTTACTCGGAAGACGGCAATAACGCGCGGACGCGGGGACGCATGCGGTGTGGAAAGTCGGAAATTCGACTGCGTGTCGCACGGATCGTCTGGGGATGACCGGCGACGGTGGCGAAGAATTTGCCGAAATCCTGCACCAATTCGACCCACGCGGTGGCAGTGGGAAGTTTGCCGCTCAATCGCTGGAAACGAGGCGGCGTCGACGGCGGCGTCGATGGCGGAGTCATGCTTCGTTTGCCGGGAGCCACCTGCCGGGCGGTCCAATCGAGTCACTCCAGGTAAACCCCCTGTGATAGGGGAAGAAAACCCTTGTCGCTGCAACGAAACCGATTGGAACTGGCTTGCGGTCCCAACTGCTGATCATCCGCTGGGATCAACACAATCGGTGCCAAAAACCGATCTGCAGCGACTCGGGACTGCGCGGCAATCGGCGACACCCCCTCAGCAGCCGCTTCGCGGCCAATCGCTGCCGGTATCACGGCCCCAAGAGGATTGTCTGAGAATTCCTGTTTCGGTTGGCTAGTCGCTAAGGTCGCTAAGGTCGCTAAGGTGGAATTGTCATTTGTTGGTGAAAATGACTGAATTCGGCGCTGCACCGAGGTGTAATCGCTTTGTTCGAGTGTTTCGGCCATGGCCGCTCGGATGGGGTTCAAGTCCACGTAAGCTGCACAGGCGAAGAGTGCGGCCTCGTCCAATAAACGGACGGCCCGAAAGCGACTTTGCCAGAATTTCCCCAGCTCATTGTCTTCCCGATTGGCCCGCACCGCGATCTATTGACACAACACCCGCATCCACCAACCCAGATCACTCAATCACAACCGGATTGTTTCGAGTTTACGCGGGTCATTCCGAATCGAATTGAGTTCAAACTCATTCGGTTCTTGCGGATCCCCCGCTGAATTCTTCCGCACCGAACAAATCAACAACCACCGCCGAGCCACCTCGGTATCATCCCAAGTCGACTCAACATCCAGACGAGACCTCAGAATCCAATGGAAATGATTCGACATGATGGCAAATCCCAGCAGGTCGATCCCGAACGCGCTGGCCAATCGCTGTAACTGATTTTCAATCATCACTTTGCGATGATCGTACTTCTTGCCATTCACGGGGTCTTCACCCAGCAGATAACAGCGACGAACCACGCGATTCATCACATGTACAATCGCAACTTCATCAGGCGCAAACACTTCCGCTCGAGCCATCCTCGCCATCATTCCGCTCCAAATCAAGACCGGTCAAAACCGCTGATGCAGATCAATTGAGCAAAATCGCAACACATTTTCAAGCCAGCTCAGTGTCCCCATGGTCCCCGCTCCAGAAAAAAAACGCCCCCCGATAGACCGTTCTGGCGTATGGAATTTCGAGTACACCCCGCTGGGCTCGGAAGTCTTAAACGGGGAACGGAGTTTGGTGACGAAATTTGGCAGGATGCGACTGTGGAGAGTTTTGTTTGCTGGCGTTGTTGCGGCAACGTTTGTCCACAAAAGGAGACAGCCGCCGAGGACGGAGCCAGTCCCCTTTTGCGGGCCGGCAACGTTTGAATACAAAAAAAGAGACCGACACCGCAGACGGAGCCGGTCTCTTTTTCGAGTACACCCCGCTGGGCTCGAACCAGCAACCTTCGGTTCCGTAGACCGATGCTCTATCCAATTGAGCTAGGGGTGCAGAGTCCGAAAGTCTAACGATTGGATCGTTTAACGCAAGCCACCTTCGTCGACCTTCCCGTTTTCCCCGTTGATCACGTTCTTGTTTACCGAATTTTTCGAGGAATTCGCTTTTAAGGGAGATCTCAATCCGTTTTTTTTGCAGGCTCGAGTCCCTCGGCAATGCCTGTCGATTTTGGGCTTTCGCAGAGGGGATAGACCCCCTTGGGGGCGGAAAGCAAGTCGGAGAGCGTTGTTTCCTCGAAGGACTTTTGCACCACCGCAGCCGCCTCATCCAGCCGCTTATGCAGTGGACACAATTGCTTTCCGTGTGACTTCAGCCCCAGTGGACAGGTCTCGATCCGCGCAATCGGCTCGATCGCATTCACAATTTCAAACAGCGTCAATTGGTCTGGTGTTTTGATCAGCGTGATTCCCCCGCCAATTCCACGCTGGCTCCGAGCAATCTTATGCCGCACCAAAGTCTGCAACACCTTTGATAGATAGGGCTTCGGAACTTTTGTCGCGATCGCAATTTCATCCGTAGTGCAGGCACTCGGAGCACGATCTGCCAAACAGACGACCGCACGTAATGCATACTCAACCGTTTGAGAAAACATGTCGAAAATTCCATTTCGCCAAAATTGGATGTTGATATCTTGTTTTGCTGAGGTTACAGTGTCGATAGTGGATAAGCGAGTCTTATTTCGGATTCTGTGGCGGGGACCTGCGGTTTTCCTCAACTCTTTTACAGGAATTGCTTCGAATCATGCAAAACATCAAGCAAATTGACGAAGTTCGCCTGGAAACTGTTCTGGCGTATCGTTTCGGGTATCTGGCCGAATTCATTGGATTTGCGGAAGCGGATATTCTGGCGATTCATCATTCGGCCG
>JBIKZJ010000334.1:0-7320 GCA_044354755.1 Schlesneria sp.
CGGACGGAGCACCGGCGAATTCAGAAACCCCAGCCCCTGAACCGGACCGACCGCCGGCAACCCGGCCGCTTTCATCCCAAAAACCAGCGCCGGTTCACCGATCACATAGACAATCGCCTCGTTCTCGGGAAAACCACTTTTGACCGCCTCCCGCCGAGCCGTGGCCGCAAATTGGCTGGCCGCCCGCTGAATCTCGCCTCGGTCACGCCAGCAATGCGCGGAACCCGTGATCACCCTCAGCAGCGAAATCGTCACCAGCGTCACCACGAACAGACCCAGCGGAACGCGCGGCCAGCGTGAGCTCTCGGCCAGTTTCAACCGCTCTGATTGGATCAGGCAACGATCGATCGCCAGCGAACAACCGATCCAGACTGCACATAACCAGGGAAAAACCAGCCGTGGATAAGGGTGGTAAAACGGAGTCGCCAAGGTCATCCCCGCCAGCCAACTGGCGACCAGACAACAAAAAAACGCTCCGTCAGACGATCGATTATGCCGTAACAGACGGACCAGAAACAGGGCCGCAATCACCAGTCCCGCCAGCGGCATGACCAAAGGGAGCCGCCGCACCAAAAGCCAACGTACCCGCATCACGAACCGAGAAGCCCCGTGTCCGTCATCCGTAACCGAATCCTCTGACGAAAAAACGACCGGACCCTGCGGTGCCCCCAGGTTGCCAGGCTCGTCAGACATCCCCGGAATCCAGTCCCAAGGATTCTCATAAAACCCGATCGCCTGCAGTTGCCTCCAAGCGGAATCTCCCCAACCCGCCAGCCCGACCACATACTGTCGATGGTTCGCCGCCACGCGGGTATACCCACCGTGCGGTTGCAACCCCCAAAGGACCGGAGACCAGAACAGAAACGCAATCGCCGCAATCCCACTCCAGCAAACCAGCATCCGCCGAACTTGGCGTTCGGACCGTGGTAACAAACATTGCCACAGCAGCCCCCCCGTCAAACCAATCGCCAGCGGCAGCCAGCCGTTGTATTTGGTCCACCACCCCAGCCCGGTAAAACACCCCGCCAACAACATGTTTCGCCAGGGAAATCCGTCTGAACCGTTTTGATTGAGCGTTTTCAGGGTAAAGCTTTTCTGATTCGCCCCTCTTTTCGACGCTCTGAAGGTCACACCCGATGTTACACCTGATGCCTGTCGAGAATTCACCTGCAACAAGGCCTGACCGAGAAAATAGACCCCCCATAAGGTGAATAGACCGAGCGGAACATCGGTGAGTGCCGCGCGGCTGTAACAGGCATGCATGTCGCTCGTCGCCACGAACCACGCCGCCAACAGCCCCGCACCGGCCCCAAACCATCTGCGGACAACCCACCACAGCGACGGAATCATCGCGATTCCGGCAACCAAACAAGGAAGTAGCGGAACAAAACCCGTGGGCGAGATCCCACAGATCGAAGCGAAAATCAGGGTCCATTCAATCGTCGCGGGGAGTAGCCCCGGTGCGTAAAGGTATCGAGCGGGGTACGAGTAATCGTTTTCCGGCCCGAACCACAAGTTCGAAGCGTAGACTCCCTCGTCAAAATGTTCGATGGCCATCCGCTCGGGAAACGACAAACGCAGGAGCGAGCCGAACAGAATCGCTCCGATCAGCCAGAAACGCTCGGCGGACGTGACCTGAGAGGCCAGTGATAGAGAGGCGCTGTGGCTCATGTTCGATAAGATATCCTGCAGATACTTGGATCGTCTTCCCCAACCCTCTATGATTCTGCCAGAAGTTTGTTGTTTATCTGTTTGAAGGAAATAGCGCCGATGTCGAATCCAGACCTGATGTATGACGAAGCCATTGCTTTTCGAGACAAGGGAAATCTTCCCGGAGCTGTGGAAAAACTCTTTGAAATCGAAGCGATTGCCCCCACACATTCCTTGACCCATTCCGCCCTCGCCATCTTATTGCAAAAGCTCGGCCGTTTCGATGAAGCAATCGCCCACGCGAAAACGGTGGTCGAACTCAATCCAGACGATCCGTTCTCACAATCCAACTTGTCCGTGATTTACCAGCGCTGCGGCCGTATCCCCGAAGCCGAAGATGCCCTGGCACGCAGTCGAACCATGGGAGCCGGTGGCGGTTGTGGCAGCGGAGGCTGCGGGAGCCACTGATCCTGCCTAATCGTCGAAAGACGAGTAATGCACGATGACGCAATTCCATTCGAGCCAGGTGTCCCAGGATCCCTGGCTCGAATCGTTTTCAGTTTTCAGTTTTCAGTTTTGGGATTTCTGCCCCTCGTATTCGCGTGATTCGTTTGATTCGTGGTTCACAATCTTCGTCTCTCTTGAACAGAGTCTGTCTTGAACTTCGTCTGCCTTGAACAGAGTCTGGTTCACGGATCGATGACAGCATTCCATGGATTTGCTCGCACGCTTCTTTCCACAAGGAACGACAAATCCAGCAGCGATCAAGCAGTCCGATCGGCACGGCTGTCAATTCACACGGCAGTCACGGTCCACGGCTCATGCGAATCGGAGCAGACAACGATCCGAGATTCTGACAACTGACAACTGACAACTGACAACTGACAACTTCTTTTCCCTCCCCGCAAAACTCCCAAACTACTATCTGCTTCCTTCCCGCTTCGATTTTCGAAGAACGCCCGAATCCGCTCTCCCAAGTCTGACCGAAACTGACAACAATAGCCGCCAGGAATGAGCGACTCGCTTTTGGGTTCTGCGAAACGAAGGTATTACGCATGACTGGCACAGTACGATTGATTCTGACGCTGCACAATCACCAGCCCGTCGGGAACTTTGACGGCGTTTTTGAAGCCGCTTTTCAAGACAGCTACGTCCCCTTCCTCAATGTGCTGCAAGACTTTCCCGATCTCCCCGTGGTCCTGCATTTCTCGGGCAGCCTGCTGGATTGGCTGACTCAAAATCATCCCGAGTACATCCAGCGGGTGCGCGAATTTGTCCGACGTGGTCAGATCGAATTACTAGGTGGGCCCTACTACGAACCGATTCTCGCCGCGATTCCACGTCGGGATCGGATTGGCCAGATTCAGCTGTACAAACAACACCTCGAAGAACTGTTCGAAACCCAAATTCGCGGAATGTGGGTTCCGGAACGAGTCTGGGAACAATCGTTCGCCGGCGATATTGCCGAAGCGGGGATCGAGTACACCATGCTCGACGACACCCACTTTCGCAATGCCGGTCTGAATCAGGACGAACTGCAAGGCTATTACCTGACTGAAGAGAGTGGTCGCCTGCTCAAAGTCTTCGCCGGGGCCGAGCAACTGCGGTATCTCATCCCCTATGCCGACCCGCAAGAGACCATCAATTTCTGCCGACAGGTCGCTGATCGCTATCAAAATCCCGTCCTCATTTTTGGCGATGATGGGGAAAAATTCGGGGTCTGGCCAGGGTCCAAAGATCACGTCTATCGCGATGGTTGGCTCAGGCGTTTCTTCACCGCACTGCACGAAAACCGTTCCTGGCTGAAGGTGACAACGATCGCCGAAACCGTCGATCAACTTTCGCCGATTGGCCGCATTTATCTCCCCGACGCCAGCTATCGGGAAATGACCGAATGGGCACTCCCCGCAGAAAAACAAACCCACTATCGGAATCTGCTCAGTGCCAACGAACAGCGTCACGACTGGCATTCGATGCGGCAGTTCGTCCGTGCCGGATTCTGGCGGAACTTTCTGGTCAAGTACCCCGAAGCCAATGATATGTACGCACGGATGCTGCAGATCAGCCAACGCCTCGATGCGATGACCACCCCGGAATCGACCGAGGCCGAATCCGAACTGCTCGCCCAAGCCCGACGTGAACTCTATCGTGGCCAATGCAATTGCTCGTACTGGCACGGCGCCTTCGGTGGTCTGTATTTGCCTCATCTGCGAAATGCCATCTATCAAAGTTTGATTGCCGCCGATTCGCTGCTCGAACGCGCCGCAGGACGAAACGGTTGTTGGGTCGATGTGCAGGCAGACGATTACAATCTCGATGCCCGCAAGGAACTCCGCCTGGCCGGCGATCGGCTGGTCGCCTATCTGTCACCCAGTCGCGGCGGACATCTGTATGAACTGGATGTCCGTCCGATTCGGACCAATCTGCTCGCCACATTGAATCGCCGCCTCGAACCGTATCATGAAAAAATCCGGCAACATGCCGGACAACAAGTCAGCGACTCGGGTGGAGGTGTCGACCCGAACGGCGGTGTCCGCTTCAAACAACCGAACCTCGACCAGAAACTACAATACGATCCCTGGCCCCGCAAAAGCCTCGTTGATCATTTTCTGCAACCCGGACTGACACACGAAACCTTCGTACAGGGACACGGCGAGATCGGTGATTTTGTCGAAGGGGTCTACCTTTCCAAAATTCGCCGTTCGGATGAACGAGTCGAAGCCACCATGTGGCGTGAGGGAAACCTGGGCCCCTATCAAGTCAAAGTGACGAAAACGGTGGCGTTGTCCTCGCAACAGGGAAGCACTCTGGAAGTCACCTATCACCTCGATCATCTCCCTGCGGGCCTCCCCATTCACTTTGGAGTTGAATGCAACTTTGCGGCGATGGCAGCGGGCGCATCGGACCGTTACTACTACAATGAGCAAGGCCAGAATCTCGGCCCGCTCGAATCCTTGCAAACAACCCTCCCCACCTCCCGCATCGGCCTGGTGGACGAATGGCTCGGCCTGGATGTTGCTTTGGATGTGTCGCAACCAGCTCGTTTCTGGACGCAACCGATTCAGACAGTGAGTCAATCCGAAAGCGGATTCGAGCTTGTCCACCAAAGCTGCTCGGTGATGCCGCATTGGCAATTCCTGGCACCGGCGGATGGACACTGGACGGTAAAGCTGCTGATCTCGCTGGACACGTCCGCGGCTCAAGCCAAAGACCTTGCGGAACGATCCGCCACAAAACTGGTGCTGCACCACACCTGAGACCAGATCCATGCAAAGAATGTGAATCAAGCACCAAACGAATCACGCGAATAGGAAGACGAATCATTCGAAGAAGAAATTTCAATGTACTGAAAACTGAAAACTGAAAACTGAAAACTTCATTCGTCATTGAACCAAAATCCCCACCCCTTCTCTTCAATCTTTCTCCGAGAAAGCCTGTTAAAACTCTGACTCTTCCCGTGTTCCATCAGTGTTGAAGATTGCCGGTATCCGGCACGGGCTGCCCGACGAAGCGGGAGCCCCAGGAATCGAAAAAAAATCCCTCCCCCGGCAACCGCCAATACCAGTCGGTTTCCCCACCTGGTTCGTGTTCTTTGTTCGTCTTACAGCCCAAACTCCGAAACGCCCGCCTGAGCGAGGCGTCACGGATTTCGTGTTCGACCGCCTCGGCTTGAATCTCAAACGACGAAACGCTGCCGTTGTGGAGTCGATCATAGAGCCATTGCGTCACGCGATCGTGTTCGAATTGATGTTCCCGTGCCAGCGGAGGGGGCGGGGTCAATATCGCCTCCCTTAAAAAATCCTCTCCCTCGATCCCGACCGGTTCGTCATCCCAGACCACTTTGCCCTCATGCAGGAAAAACGCAAACCCATTCCGATTCATGCTGCAATTCTTTTTGATGGGGAGCAGCATTCGTCCGCTGGTGGTATCGAGATCGCGTACGACCATCCAGACCGTTCGCGCGACCATCGAAATTGCGTGAATCCCCGCCATTCCCCGCGGTCGATTCGATCGCAGCATGGCAGCGGGGGATACATTGGCCGCCAGGACAATCGCCACCTTGAACTTTCTCGCCAACTCAGCCAGTTTCTCGACTTCTGCGGCAAGGAGAGATCGCCGACGGGGGGCCTCAACAAAGCCATCCACCGAATCAATCACCATCAGGGAAACCTCGACCCCGCTAGCCCGCAGTCGTTCGAGTTCCGCTTCGAGCACCGGCAAATCGCGATGCCACTGAAACATCTGCGGCCGGAAACTCGGAGTGTCAGCCACCGAGTCCGCCTCGGCAGCATGGACGGTTCCAACATTTCGCTCGCCATCAGGACGCGGCGCCCCTTCGAGTTGCCCCCCTTTTTCGAGTTGCTCCCCTTTTTCGAGCTGACCCCGTTCTTTAAGTTGCCCCCGTTCTTCGAATTGACAGAGCGCATAAACCTTCCCCAGATCGGCTCCCGCCTCGATCAATCGCGGCCGAACGGAATCGGCCAGCATGTTGGCCGTGGAAAAGATCACCACCGCCGCAGGGGTCGGTTCTATTGGGCTGCGTTCTCCTGAGTTACGTTCTCCTGAATTGGGTTCTGCCCGGGCGCGGTCTGCCGATGTGCGGCCTACGGCATAGGGCGACCGCCCCTGAGCCGTATCATCTGGGCGAGTTCCACCGCTCTCGACCGCTGATCTGCCAGTCGAGATTTGACCGTAATTTTCACCGATCCGAGCCTGAGAAACATTCCCCGACCGGGTCCGCACCGGATCCGGAGGAGGTGCCGGTTCGGGTGCTCGAAGCGCATCATCCTGCCGGAGCGCATCCCGAGGCCCCGGCGTTCCCCGCGTCACATTGGCGATCAGTCCCGCGAGAAAAGCGCTTTTCCCGACCCCCGCTTCCCCGGTGATCAGCGTCAGTTCCCCCCGCGGAATCACCCCCTCGACGACCCATTCCAGCGGTTTATCCACGATTTCGGTCAAACAGAACAGCGCCGCCGGGGGATCATTTGCAACCTGAGGACTGGCCCCTCCCTTGGCGTTCGTCGACCCGCCCGGCTTGATCGACGCTCCCCCGTTCGTCGAAACTCCGTTGTTGTTCAACGCTCCCTGGTTGGTCGAGCCGCCCACGTTGGTCAACGCGATTTTATGAGTCGATCCGCCAACGTTGTTCGAGTCTCTCTTGTCGTTGTCCCCACCCTTGTGATTTGATCCTCCGTTGTTGGTCGAGCGTCCGGTGTTGATCGAGCCGCCACCCTTTTCTACAGCGACTCGCTCGGCCGCTGCGGGAATTGACGCCGTTTTCGAGCCTGCCGAACCGTCAACATCCCACCCGCTGGGCGCTGTTTTGCCAGCGTCCTCGGGATCAGGAAAAGCCCAGGCGGGGGGAGTACTTAAACATTTCTTACGCATCAGTCAGCTCCTGTCGCATACGAAGATGCACGAAAAAACCTTGAGCAATTCCAAAAGAATAGGCAAGACTGAGCCGCAACAGGCCCGTCACAGCCAACGTGTGTGATCCGCTCTACAGCCGGGAAAAACCGTAACGTTGGACAACCTGCACGCGGCTCACTCGAAAACCTTTTCACGACAAAACTCAAGGAACATCATAAAACGACATTTTAAAATGTCAATTGTTTTCTATTTTACTCAAGAAAATTTTCAAAAAAATTTCAGGAAAATTTTTCCCCGGTG
>JBIKZJ010000335.1:0-7310 GCA_044354755.1 Schlesneria sp.
GTCGATCGAATACCCTTCCCACTCTTTGGTGATCGTCCAGCCCGGTTTCACTTCATGCAGCACCATCTGATAACGCCGTTTTTCCGGGGCGGCCACCACCGGTCGCATCCCCGCTTCGATCAACCGGTAATAAGGATACAGCGTATCAACGGTTTCAGTGGCATCACCGACAATAATCAGCACTTTTTTAACAGACACAACTCGACCCCGAAAAAGCGATAAGGTTAAATCATTTCGAACCGGCGGGCCGGGCAGTCGGAACGTTTTTCCGGTCTTCCTGACGCCGATCTTCCTGAAAGCGAAACGGCTTGCCCCCCATGAAGTCGGTACTGGTGATCGTCGGACACCAGTTCTGTTCCACGTGAGCAATCACCAGGTCGGTCCCCTCAAAATGACTGACAAACGGCTTCATTTTTCCGCAATACATCGTGTCGGTCATGTCCCGAATTAACAGCACGTTCTTTCCCTGAGCGACCAATTCGCGAATCGCAAACGGTCGACCCAGAACGCACATATTCAAATGCACCCCCATAATGATGACATTCTCAATCCCTCGTTCCGCCAGCATGTTAAACGTCTCTTGGCCGTTATCCGTAATGGCATCGGGGGCTTCGATCTCGATCGTCTGAATCTGACGTGTCCAGGGGGGAACAATTTCACACTTGGTGGCGCAATCGCACCCCATATCGCTATCGTCGATCGGCAGTTCCGGCTCCCGTTTTGGATCGGGATAGCACCAAGCGGTCCCCCAGCGTTCAATCGTGGCCAACGGAGCGACCGTCTTAGCGAACTTGGCATTCAGTGCTCGCAGGCGCTGTGGTGTCTCTTTGTAAAAATCGACCGTGGTACTGGGGGCATGAATAATGAACAGCCCTCGCGCCCGCGCCGCGTGAATCACCTTGTTCATCGGCCCCGCCAGTTCCTCAACGCGACGAGCCGCTCCCTGGCACCAGTGGTCATCCCACATGTCGCAAATGATGAGTGCCGTTTTCTTCGGATCCCACTCGACCGTGGCCTCGCGTACGGTCACTTTCGAGGCAGGGTCGGTGCGCGTCGCCGCAGTTCGCGAACGAGTATGCAGGACGAGTCCTTTCGAGTTTTGTTGCACGTTGGGCTCAGCTCCTGTCAGTTTCCGAAGTTCAGACACCCCAGCCACAAATCCAACCACCATCAGGACTACGCCAGCCAACCAGACGTTTCGCATTTTTCAGTCTCCCAAAATTGACCACCCTCTTCACGATACACAGACCGCCACAGAATTTCGATGCCGGTCACAGGCGGGAAACACGGCAAGCCCCGGTTTAGCCCGGAATTTCAACGCCAAGGCGCAAGGACGCAGGGACGCGAGGAGGACCGAGACAAGAAAGGAATTCGCCTTTCTCGCCTTTCCGTTTTCCTTGCGTCCCCGCGTCCTTGCGTCTTTGCGTTCAGAATTTCACCGCCCTCAATCGCCACGGCCGTGCGAATCCGCCAGAGGAATTCAACGCAAAGTCGCGAAGACGCAGGGACGCAAAGCAGGCAGGTTAAAGACAAGACGTTTTTTGCCATTGAATCTTGGCTTCTTTCTCGCGGGGAAGTAAATTAAATGTGCGTGAATGCGACGTTAAAGGGGCGATTTCGAGGCAATGTTTATGACTGAGAATGACATCAGCAGACAGATTGTTGAGGCAGCGATCGAAGTGCATCGCACGTTGGGGGGTCCTGGATTACTGGAATCCGTTTATGAAGAGGCGTTGGCATGGGAGCTTAAGCAGCATGGCCTCACGATTCAAAGACAGTTGAAATTGCCCATACTCTATAAAAATCACCGACTCGCCAAGCCGCTTCGAATCGACCTGATGGTCGAGGAACTTGTGATCGTCGAATGTAAATCCACAAGTCAAACTCTCGAAGTGTTCCATGCTCAGGCGCTGACCTATTTGCGGCTCACAAATCTGCGACTGTCACTGGTCATTAACTTTGGCGAGCGTTTAGTCAAAGACGGAATTCACCGCGTCGTGAATGGTCTTTAGAAACCTTTATTGAAAAGCCATTCAATAATTCACCGCGCACGGATTCAAGTAATCCCCACCGCAATCGCGTTTTCGTCTTCTTTGCGTCCCACCGTCCCTGCGTCTTTGCGTCTTTGCGTTGAAATCTTCGCTCGATCATTGAAAAACGGGGACAGGCACCTCGCACCACGTATCATTCCAGTGAATTTTCGATTTCGGTCGGAGCCAGTCCCCGTTTTTCAATGCGTTTTCGTCTTCCTTTGCGTCCTACCGTCCCTGCGCCTTTGCGTTGAAATCTTCTCTCCATAATTGAAAAACAGGGACAGGCACCTCGCACCGCGTATCATTCCAGTGAATTTTCGATTTCGGTCGGAGCCAGTCCCCGTTTTTCAAAACGTTTTCGTCTTCCTTTGCGTCCTACCGTCCCTGCGCCTTTGCGTTGAAATCTTCTCTCCATCAAGCCACTCAGGCGCGCAGCGCAGGATCACCAGCTTGACCCATTTTCCTGCATTTGCCTGGCGACGAGATCGAGTTTCAACGTGCGGGATGCGGATTCACCATCAACTAAAAGCATCAGCGTATTTCCGTCGTCGGAAAGCATCAGGCGTTTGATCGGCCCGCTGAGTGGCCCCAGCGACGCCCACGACTCGAGTTTTCCCTCCTGGGTTTGTTTCCAGAAATGAACCTGACCTCCCCGGCACGCTGTCACAACCAACCGGCGAGATTCATCGATCACAATGCCGCTAATTTCATCGGTATGCTCTTGATAAAGACCAATCTCGTCTCCTTCCGGAAGTCTGATCACCCGAATTCCTCCCCGCTCATCCCCCATCATCAGAGTGGAATCGCCAATCATCTGTAATGCGGTGACGTGTGTGGGGTCGTGGATCGTTTTGACTACCGACCCATCATCGGCCCGATGCAGTCGGACCATTCCGTCACGGGACGAAGTCGCCAACAGCGATTTTCCCACCCCGATCGCCAGGATCTGACTGACATTCAGGTTTCGAGCGGATTCGGAATTCGACCAGAGCAGTCTGACGACTCGTTCTTTCCAGTCACACACAAATAAAGCCGACGGTTCCCGAGGTAAATCCTTTAAGGTGCGATCATCGGCCACGAAATAGAGTTGAGCCCCATTTTTTGAAAGCGTCAATGTTTCGACATTCGGACCACAAGGGATCGCGCCCAGATGCTCATTTTTCACCACGTCGTACCAATGCAGATGCTCGTTCCCTTTCGTGATTTCTGCCACAATCGCGATCTCACCCTCCCCCAAAAGCGAGATACCACCCAATTCCAAGTCGATGTCGGATATCACGCTGGGGATGCCCGGCGGCATTCGATGAACCTTAAGGTCTCGGCGTTCGAGGTTGTCGTGTTTACGTTCGAGGTCGTCGTATTTATACCTACCAACTTGGCCAACCACATCACCTCGTTGTGACAAGGCGGCGGAGTACAACGGGAGCGTGTTCAGAGCTTGAGTCTGCCATGCGGGGTGATCCAGAATGGTATAAATCATCGTGTCGAGTTTTCCCGCAACCACAAATCGATTTTCCTCGGGCAAAAAGATCACCGACTTACCACCATCGTCCCTGACCGCGATCCGCGAGATCAAGGTTCGTGACGAGGCGTCCCACACTTTGACGATCTCGTTATCTGTCGATACCACAAATTTTCCCGACCGACTGGTGCTAAATCCCTGAATCAGATTCTGATGAGATTTTTCAACTCGTGAATCACGAAATTTGTGAACTTTGTCGCGGGTCGCCCGTTCGAGTTGCACCAGATCATACCCGTCCGCAACCAAAAGACTTCGCGCGGACGGGTCAGAGATCAAGTCGCTTGGTCGTTGCGTCTCTGCGAGCACTGTTGACCGATCCGGTGACAACACGGAAAATCGATGCGGCTTCCAGAGAAGACAACCCCGTGTGAAGCAAGCCCCTTTGTTTCCAAACGCATCATACAGATCCAACTCATAATTGAGTTCATAGGAACCCGGCTTCCAGTTCTTGAAGACTGCATTTATTTTATCTGTGTGTCTCGTCAACGAGTAAATCGTATCGTCACCAGCGGGGCCTACGCTGAGTTCGACCACTCGGGCGTCATGCGCTTTCCACTGACCGACTGGCGTCCAATCCTCCGTCTCCCAGAGACAGATCCAGCCATGACGTGTTCCCGCCAGTAAGCGATCGCCTGCAGGAGAAAAGATCAGTGAACTGCATCCCTCCGCTTTCTCCTTTTCCCTCTCGGCCTCGTTTTGCTTCTGCGTGGCTGAGTTAAATTTGAGCTGTTTCAGTTCGGCAAAGGTGTTGGTGTCGATCAAGCGAATGATGACATCCCCGTCATCATTCGCCAAATTTTCGCTAAGAGCCAAAATCCCCCGGTGGGGATGAAGCGCCATTTTCGAGATATCGACCCCTGACATCAGCGTTCGCTCAACGCGAATATCATGACCACAGAGACACCGCAGTGACTCGATCCGTAATAATCGTTGCATCTCCGGAGTATTGGCGAGTGGAGTGGCTTCCGCAATTTCATCGAAGTTTTTATCGATCCAGCGTTCCGTCGGATCCGCACGGCGAATTTGAAGTCGACTCACGATCCCGAAAAACTGTTCAATGCCGAGTCTTTTTGCCGTTTCCTCCGCAAGTTTTCTCGCGTTCCCCAATCGCGCACTGAACCAAGTCCCCCCGATGAGGAGAGCCATGAATAACAGCAAGGCGAGCAAATTCGAGAAGGCTCGCTCGGGATTCCGTCGGCACCACCGCAGTAGCGTTTCCAGCCACGAGGTCGGTTTCGCCAGAATCGGCCGCCCCTCGATGAATCGCAACAGATCATCACTCAATAACTGAGCATTGGCGTAACGCTGCCCAGGTTCCTTTTGCAGGCATTTCAAGCAGATGGTTTCCAGATCCCTGGGGACCCCGCGCGTGATCAAGCTGGGAGAGACCACATCGAGTGTCTTCACTTGAGTTTGTATTTCGAGATCAGACGACCCCTGAAAGGGAGGACGTGCGGTCAGCAATTGATACAGCGTCGCCCCGATCCCATAGACATCGGTACGGACCGTAATGCCGTCCGGATGCGTTACCACTTGCTCCAGGGCCATGTAATTGGACGTGCCGGGTTGTATTTTTGTGAAAGTCTGCGTCAAGCCCGATTCGCTCGTTTTGGCAATCCCAAAGTCGACAATTTTCACCTTTCCGTCACGGCGCATCAAAATATTCGCTGGCTTCAGATCCCGGTGAATAATCCCTTGCGAGTGGACCGCAACCATGGTCTCGGCCACCGTATGAATCAGTTTTGCCGCCTCCTTTGGCTGCATGGGAGCCCCCTTCAGCGACTGGGCAAGATTCATTCCATCGACGAATTCGAGCACCATCGCAATTTCACCGTGAGGTTCGAGCACCTCATAGATCTGCACGACTCCCGGATGATTCAGCCTGGCGAGAATATTCGACTCGACCTTCATCCGCGCGATCTCGCGGGGCGAGGACCAGTCGCGGTGCCGAATCACCTTGATTGCTACCGATCGTTCCGGACTGAACTGTAAAGCATGGTAGACAATCCCCATTCCCCCCTCTCCAATCTGGGACAAAACCCGAAACCCAGGAAATGAGGGGAGTGGTGACGGCGATTTTTCCGCGTCGGGTAAGTCGGGGATGATCGAAGGTCCCTGCGAGATCGTAGCGGCAATCGGCAATTTTTGGAGCAACGCAATTTGCTGCTTCAGCCTATCAACCAGATCGATTCGATTTCGATCAGCACAGATCTGCACGGGTGTTTTTGGTGTCGCTGATTTGCTGGATAGGTAAAAGTCGACAAGCAGTTCCATCAAGAGGTCATGTTCTGCGACAGATGTTTCAGGTTGCACAACAATGTTCCCATGGCAGAATCAGGAGCGAGAATCTCTCAACAACAAAACCAAATTACGGTTAACGCGAGTTACGGCGCGACGCACGCTGCGGCGCAACCGATGGTCCGCCGTCGGACCGATGCATCCGTTGCCGCAATCAACTCACTTCAATCGAACTACCGAAGTGCCGACCAAGTCGCAGCCGTGCGGACAGCCAATACCTGCAAACCTGCCGCGTCGACTTCCCCAAAATCTCGCCGACTTCTTCCTGATTCAGCTCGTGATACCACAACAGATCAAAGACTTCTTTCTCGAACTCAGGCAACTGATTGATGGCCACATGAAATTCGGTCCACGTGGCCAGTTTGACCGGGTTGTAAGTCGAGCCCTCCGAGTAATTCAGACTGCTTCCGCCGATATCGCCGTGAGTGCGCTCATGCCTCGCCCTCCCTTCAGGCCCAAAGAAGTGTCGCAGCCGATCATGAACCTGCCGCCGAACCTGCAGGGCAGCGCGTCGATAGAAAGCCTCGGTCGACTCCGGACACACCCGTTCGAGCGAGGTATACAGTCGCAAGATCGCCTGTTGCGAGACATCCTCAAACGATTCCCACCGCATCAAACGAGGAAAGTCCCCCATCATCCGTTGGGACAGCAAACTCATCCGCCCGGCAACCGCCCCAACCAGCTCATTACGCGCCGCCAAATCCCCCTGCCGCAGCCGATCCAGGTACGAGTTCATCCGCGTGGTCGTCAACATCGCCAAGCCTCCGGTTGGAAAAAAGCACTTGTCACCGCAACAGAAAATCTGTCATTCTTCGTACCAAACTCGCCCGCAAACCACAAACCGACACCCGCAGAATCACTTTTTTTCATCAGATTTCAGAAAACACCTTCCTGAAATCACCACTAGACACAACCACACGATTTTCGAACATCGGATCTCAACACAACCAAAAATTCTCCATAGAGTTACAACGAACAAGATTAGCGCGACAGTGTTAGAAACGTGTGAAGGAAATCCCAAGAACACGGCTCCTGTCAAACATGATTTGGATTTATCCCCGTCTCTGCTTATCGCGCTGGGACAAACAGTGCCGAACGTCTCTGGGCACGCCACCACAAATTCACCGAACCCTGCTTGACGATGTCGTCCCACAAGACGATCCACAAAAGAGTGGAAGCGTGGCGCAACTTCTCGGAGGACTCCGAAGCAGCGCCACTCCTGCACACGGCGATGACACGAATCGAATCTCACAGGCAAAGACTGCGGGCAGGTCCTGTCCCCTCGCCCCGGTACTCCGGGGAGAGGGTTAGGGTGAGGGGTTCTTCGAACGTCAAGATCACCCGTGACAGTTCGCAATCATTTCGCAATTCATTTTCTGTGAATCACCATGAATTCGACGAGATGTTTCTGTTTAACGGCAGCGGGAAAAAGACCCCTCACCCTAACCCTCTCCCCG
>JBIKZJ010000336.1:0-7292 GCA_044354755.1 Schlesneria sp.
CTTGTCCGGTTCGATGGAAGCCTCGAACCGGTTTACCCAGCAGGCGGTCAACATGGTCACCGGGACCAGTGCCCGTCAGGCGTTTGACCTGAGTCAAGAGCCCGAGGCGATCCGACAGCGTTATGGCGACCACGAATGGTGTCGACAGGCGTTATTAGCCCGACGACTGGTGGAAGCCGGGGTCAGTTTTGTCACGATTGATCTCAGCCATCATGGTGCGTCAGGAACCTGGGACACACACGGGGATAACATTCCCCCCTATGGCGGAATCTGGAATGGCCTGCGTCCGTTACTCCCCGTCTTTGACCGCTTGCTGACCACGTTGGTGAGTGACCTGGGGGAGCGGGGTCTGTTGGATGACGTGCTGGTCCTGGCAATGGGTGAGTTTGGCCGAACCCCCAAAATCGGGACGCAAGGAAGCTCTGACGGACGTGACCACTGGCCGATCGTCAGTTCCATGACGGTGGCGGGAGGTGGTTTCCGACACGGACAGGTGATCGG
The DNA here is from genome assembly GCA_044354755.1 of Schlesneria sp. Classification (GTDB taxonomy): domain Bacteria; phylum Planctomycetota; class Planctomycetia; order Planctomycetales; family Planctomycetaceae; genus Schlesneria. Next base: position 502 of record JBIKZJ010000336.1, read on the forward strand.
GGCAACGGAACGGGATGCGGGACAAATTCAAGAGCGGCCGGTGACTCCTGGGGATCTGGCAGCCACCCTCTTCCAGCACATGGGTGTCCCGCAGGAGGTCTCGTACCTCGATAATCGTGGCCGACCGAGAATGGTGATTGACCAGGGAAAACCGATCATCGAGCTCTGTGGTTGATCAGTCTCGACCGAGAGTTACTGGGTTCGAGCTACCGGGTTTGGGCTACCGGGTTTGGGCCACCGGGTTCGAGCCACTGTGTTCGAGCCACTGTGTTCGAGCCACTGTGTTCGAGCCACTGTGTTCGAGCCACTGTGTTCGAGCCACTGTGTTCGAGTTGTTGTGTTCGAGTCCTTGGGAGCAGCCTGTCGATGAGTTCTTCAACGCGATATCAGGAAATTGACATCTCGGGATCGCCACGAGAACTCGGCCGGCAACTGGGAGAGGCGGCTGGCGACCAGATTCGAGGCTTTTGTGCGATCGCGCTGGAACGTGTGAACCGCACCGTCGCCATCACCCCCGCGCGGGCCCTGAATGTCGCTCGTGAATCGATTCCGATTGTGGCGGAATATGCACCCGAGATGATCGAGGAATTGCAGGGGACGGCAGAAGCCGCCCACGTGGCTCTCGAAGAGTTGATGCTGCTACAGGTACGGAACCAATTGAAGGCCGAGGGGGGATGTACGTCGTTTTCGCTGGGGCCACCACGGCGGAACGAACGGATCGTCGCTCAGAACTGGGATGCCGATCCCGCCCTGGCTGACTTGACGATCGTGCTGACTCGGCGACCGACGGGGAAACCGGCGTTCATGACCATCACTCAGGCCGGTTTGATTGCCTACATCGGCTTCAATACAGCAGGGATTGGCCTCTGTGCCAACACGCTGCCGGCACCCAGTCGCCGATTGGGGGTTCCCCACTACTTTCTCTTGCGGGCCATCTACGAAGCAAGCAGCCTCAAAGCGGCCGTTGCCGCCGTGAATCGTGCTCAGCGGGCGATTCCCGCCAATATCATGATGACCACACCCGAGGGGCCCGCCAATCTGGAAGTGACACTCGATTCGGTTTGCGTGCTGGAGGGTGAGGGGACCGGATTGGTGACACACACGAATCACTGCCGACACCCGGATCTGATTTCGATCAACCATTCCTTCCCCGAGCTGATTCAGTCTTATGCGCGACAAGCGCGGATTGACTTGCTACTAAATCCCTCGCTGTCGGGTCATTCCACTCCGCTGCAAGCGGAAGCGGCCATCGGGGCAAACCCGGCGGGGATGGCGGCCATGTCGCCGCTTCATGAGTGGCAAGCGGCGCTGTCTGATCATGACGGCTACCCGCGATCAATTTGCCGTCACGTCAACGAAGACCAGCCGAACGGGTTCTGGCAGACGGTTTTTTCCGTGATCATCGAACCCGAGCAGCGGCGAATGCACATCACCCGCGGAACCCCCTGCTCACATCCCTACGAAATCTATGAGCTCAAATGAGCTTCGCAAACTTCAGGGATGCGGCGGCGAAAACCCGTCGAGTGGAGAAATCCGACGGGTGAGGAAATCAAGCAGGATCTGATCAAGATCCCGTCACTTCGTCGGTCCTGTTACTTCGTCGGTGGGGTGCTGGTCGCATCTTCTGCATGCGATTCTTTTTCAGGAAAAATGAACGACGCGAGAATTCCGCCCAGTAAAGTTAGGGCAATCACGGCGAACGAAACGAGGTTCACGATCCCCTCGCTGTGGTCGTTGTGGGGCACGAGATGTTTCTCAAGCAGCATTTTGGCACCCACCAGCGCTAGAATGATGACCAGTGAATACTTCAGCAAGTGGAAGCGCCCCATCAAATCCGCCAAGGCAAAATAGAGACTTCTCAATCCCAGGATCGCAAAGACGTTCGAGGTGAAGACGATAAAGGGATCTCGCGTCAGTCCAATGACTGCCGGAATCGAGTCCACGGCAAAAACCAAGTCTGTCGTTTCGACAATCATCAGCGCCAGGAACAGGGGTGTGAAGAGCCACTTACCATTGACCTTCGTGAAGAAATGATCTTCGACAAAGCTGGGATGAACTCGACGACTCAACAACCGGATCAGGAACGTTTTCTCGAAATCGACCTCTTCGTCTTCGTTCGTAAACAACATTTTCATGGCGGTGAAAATCAGGAACGCACCGAAGAGGTACGTCATCCACTCGAATTGCTTGATCAAGGCGACACCCGCCGCGATCATCACACCGCGCATGATCAGCGCCCCGAGAATCCCCCACAACAGAACGCGATGTTGGTACGCACTGGGGACTTTGAAATAGCTGAGAATTAGCGCAATCACGAAGATATTGTCGATGCTGAGCGACTGTTCGAGGATGTAGCCCATGAAGAACTGAACGGCCGCTTCCCAGCCCGAGTCGGGTAGTCCAGCATCTTCCGCTCCGTCCACACTCGCCTCGGCCGGCGGCGGATAAATCCCCAGACCAAGCCAATGGTTTTCGTAGGCAAAATAAACGAACACGGTAAAACAAAGGGCCAGGACGAAGTAGACCCCGGTTCGAAACAGGGCGGTCTTGGCCGAGAGTGTTTTCGATTCGCGTGAAAAGACACCGAGATCAAAAGCGAGAATCATTAAAATCAGCAGCACAAAAGCTGCCCAGACGAGCACCGTCACGCGATTGCCCCCTCACCAGTGTACGATCCACCCACGCCCACAACGGGATTGGGCCACGAAAAGTCTTGTATGACAAAAACGACATCACGGACAGGCTCAGGTCGAATGGAAAACCATTTCCCTCAACAAATCTCCTGTGCTGCCGCGATGACAATCTCCGCGCCCTCGCTTCAAGGTCGCAAGTATAAACGCCAGCAGACAAACTTGCGCCCCTTGTTTACGGAAAAGCCAACCGATTGGATCACGGATGAAAATCGATTAACGGTTGTTTTCCGAAAAAATGAATGCGTGATTCCGCCCATTTCAAGTCGCCGAGCCCCAAAAAACCTGATGGACCACGAGTCCCCATTGCCGAGGCAGCAGTCCTATCCCCGGTCGAACTGGTCTTTCCGTGCGGCGTTTATCCATGGTAGAACGGCGAACTTGGGGTGGGGTTCGATTCACGATGCACCCCGCGAATTTCTCTTCAGAGGTCATTGATTAATGGAACTCGGCGATCGTGTGGTGCTGGTTACGGGAGGTGCGAATGGAATCGGTCGCACTTTATGCCAGCGAATTTCACGGGAAAAACCCCGCGGAATCGTCATTGCCGATCGCGATCTGGTGGCCGCACAGGCCGTTGCGCAGGAAATTGGTGCGATCGCGATGGAATGCGATGTCGCCTCGGAAACCGATATTCAGGCGGTTGTTGAGCGAACTCGAACGGAATTTGGTCGGATTGACATCGTTGTCTCGAATGCGGGGGTCACCGCCAAAGGGGGATTTGAAACCCCCGATGCCGACTGGCAGCGGCTCTGGAATATTAATCTCATGGCCCATGTCTATCTCTCCAGGGCCACGATTCCTGGAATGGTGGCACAGGGGGGCGGGGCCTTTGTGGTCACCGCTTCGGCGGCAGGACTACTGACCGAAATTGGATCAGCCCCCTATTCGGTCACCAAACATGGCGCGGTGGCGTTTGCCGAGTGGCTATCCGTGCATTACCGAAACCAGGGAATCAAGGTCGCCTGCTTGTGTCCGGCAGGAGTGGCAACCGATTTTCTGGACATGGATGATCCGATCCACCAGTTTCTGCACCTCAGTTCCGTCACGCCGGAATACGTTGCCGAATGCGTGATTGAGGCCTTGCACAACGAAAAATTTCTCGTCCTGCCGCAGCCAGAGGTGGCCGAGTTTTTCCAGTTTAAGACGCAGCACTACGACCGCTGGCTACAAAACTTTGCCCACGTGTATACCCGACTGCAAAAGCGCAGGGAACGTGCCGCAATCAAAGCGGCTGAAGTCCCAAAACAAGCCGATTGAATCGATCAGCCGACGTAGCGACGAGGACCACTCTCCAGTGGGGATGTTTCAGTAGGAATGTTGGCGACTCGAAAACGAATCCCTGGGAATCTGGCGGATTTGGTGCTTCCTTTTCCGTCGCCGCAAGGCTGAGATGCTGCCACGCTGCGAACCACGGCCGGGGCAATCTCACCGTCGTCGCGATCCCAGACAGCCGAAAACAGGCTCATCCACAACTCCCCGTGCGCGAGGTATAAATCCTTGGCGCTGCAGAAAACAGGACAAGCCGCAAACAGGACGACTTCGGTCCCTGATCCGTAGCCTTTGACGGCCATGACGATCGGACTGCTCGGTCTCGACTGGCTTCGTTATCTCCTGCTCACATCAGCGTTCAGGCAAAACCCCTGAATACGGCATTCGATTCGTGAATCACACCCTTTTCAAAAAATGCGAAGATTTTGAACCACGAATAAAACGAATCGCACGAATAGGAAGAGCAGAAATCAGGAAGAGCAGAAATTTCAAGATTCTGCCAACTGCCAACTGCCAACTGCCAACTGACAACTCGCCTTAGGTTTGTCGTTGAACCGAAAAACAAACGCTTTCAGGTCGGTCTTGCCGAAAACTGGCGAATTCCGGTAGAAATTGCCGAAAATTCTACTCGCCGGCGGGAGTTCGTGCGAGCTTTGATGCGCTTTCAACGGCAGGGACGCCATGTTTGCAGGCAATTTGCTTCAGTTTGGATTTTCAGGACGCTCGCTGGCCTCCATGTTCCCCGCCGCCAGGCTTGGTCGGTTTGTGCTGGGAGGGTCGCTGGGTGTCATCATCGCCTCGATGTGGCAGCAGTTCAGTCTGACATTCGGTCTTGATCCGATCCTGTTAATCGCCGTCGGTCTGGTCTTCGCCGCAGTAATCGGACTTGGCCAGCGATGGTCTTCCCGGATGCTTCGCGGTTCGGCAACCGGGACGCTGGTCGGGTTACTCGGATTACTCGGCGCCTGGTCGCTGATCCATCCGTTCTGGGTCAATACTCTGGCCACATCGCTTGGTCGCGTACCCCTCTCGTGGTTCGAGAGTCCCCTCATCCATCCACTGGTGTCGCTGTCGGTCGCCGGCATGGTCTGGCTGCTGCCGGGGCTGTTGTCGGGAGCCATCATGGCTCTCGGCACGGTCGATGCTTCGCACACCCGCCGCGGCGCCCCTGCGCTGATGTTCGGAATGGCCTGTGGGTTGGTGGTCAATGCGGTGGTACTGGCACCGTGGGTTGGGCTGCAAGTCGCCTCGCTGGCCGCGACAGGCTTTGTCTGTGCGTTGGGTCTGGGGCGGTATTGGTTGAGGTTAACTCAAGCTGAACGAGCGGTCGTTGATCCCTCCGATCACATTCGTTCCACGAATCAGGCCGAAGAATTGGTGGGCCTGCGGTTCACCATGGCGCTGGTCATCGGAGTGTTGGTCGCTTGTCAGATTCGGCTGGTCAATCAATTGATGCCCCACGGGGCTTTTATGGTCTTGATCCAATCGGCGGGGCTGTTGGCAGGTCTGGCGGCGGGGATCTCGATCCTGTCACTGCGGCGGGTCGTCGCCCCTCGCTGGGATGTGACGGCGTGGAGCGGCCTGCTGGCCGCTTCGGCCTCAAGTCTGTTGCTCGCGCTCCATCCGGCCCTGGTTAACGCCTCGCTCTGGATGAATGCGACCCTCACGAACTTCGTCTGGTTGATGCTGGCTCGCGTCGCACTGCTGATGCTGGCTCTGGTTCCCTTTGGTGTTGCGTTGGCGGGCGTTTCACGTGGCCGGAACTCGGAGCAGCCCCAAGTCTCGCTCGGCTGGGGGACGCCATTCGTGTTGGGGGTGACCGGCGGAACATTTTTGCTCGGCGGGATGGTAGGGATGATTCCGTTGATGGGCCTCGGCAGCGGGTTGCTGCTGGGGGCGATTGGATATTTACACATTTGCCGCTCGGGTTGGATTTACTCGGCGCGCACGGCGGGACTGGCGGGAAGCCTGCTGGCTTTGGCACTTTCCCTGCCGTTCTGGCGATTGCATGACGATGCTTCGCGTACGGCAAAAGTCCTGTTCTCGACCCCTGCTTTTGTGGCGTATCGCTCGGGCTGGAACATTAATCATCTGTCGGCGCTGGACGACTTGCGGCTGATTCATCGTCAGGAAAGTTCTTCCGGGTCACTCACCCTCTGGCGTGGCCACGTGGCCGAGCTTTACGTTCGCGAGGGGGGCGTCCCCCGTGCGGTGGTCAGTAAAAGTACCGAGATCGTGCCTCAATTCGCTCCGGAAGTGCTGCAGGCGGTCTATTCGCTGGTGATTTCTGAGCGGCCGGGCCGAGTCCTGCTGCTGGGGCTGTCGGCTGGGGTTCCGCTTTCGACCTGTCTCCAATTCCCCGTTCGTGAATTGGTCTGTGTTGAGGGGGATTCGCAGTTGATCGAGCTGGTTCGAGGTCCGCTGGCCCGTGAGACCGGGCTGGATCCGCTGGTCGATGATCGGGTGACCCTGCAACGAGTCAGTCCCGAACTGGCCCTGATGGCGCAGCCCAGTGATCCGTTCGATGTGATCCTCAGCAGCCCAGCCTCGTCATCACTGTCGGCCAGTGGGGTGAATTTTACCAGCGAGTTTTACCAGCGGGCGAGCAAACATTTGGCGGAACGAGGTTTGTTCTGTCAGCGATTCGAATGTATTGATTATGGTCCCGAGCCCCTGCGGATCGTGTTGAAATCGATGCGACAAGCGTTCCGTCAGGTGATGGCGATCGAAACCGCTGCCGGCGAAATGCTGTTGTTCGGGGCGAATTCCGACGAGGTCTTTATTCCCGGTGGAATTGCGGCACGACTGGAATTACCGCATGTGCTCAAG
>JBIKZJ010000034.1:0-24357 GCA_044354755.1 Schlesneria sp.
GCTGGTGGGATCCTTATCATCCCGAAGCACGACACTCGCTCTATTCCCTCAGTAAAAGCTTCACCTCGACTGCAGTCGGGCTGGCGATTGCCGAGGGAAAGCTGAGTCTCGACGATCCGGTTCTTTCATTTTTTCCTGATGAAGCCCCCAGCGATCCCAGTAATCATTTGAAGTCGATGCGAGTCAGCGATTTGCTACGGATGGCAACCGGCCACCAGACGGAACCTCCCCGTACGAATGACGCTTCGTGGGTGAAGACATTTTTGGCACATCCCGTTCCCTTCAAGCCAGGAACCCACTTTCTTTACAACACCTCTGCAACCTATATGCAGTCGGCGATCGTGCAAAAGGTGACGGGGACCAAGGTGCTTGATTACCTGCAGCCACGGTTGTTTGAGCCGCTGGGGATCGAGCAGCCGACTTGGGAATCGAGTCCCCAGGGAATTTCGACCGGAGGATACGGGTTGAGTATTCGGACCGAGGATATCGCTCGCTTCGGCCAGCTCTATTTGCAGAAGGGAAAGTGGCAAGGCCAGCAGTTGGTTCCGGAAAGCTGGGTGCACGAAGCGACTGCAAGACAGGTTGCCAACGGCAGCAATCCGCTGAGTGACTGGGATCAGGGGTACGGCTACCAGTTCTGGCGCTGCCGTCATGGGGCTTATCGGGGTGACGGCGCCTTTGGTCAGTACTGTATCGTGCTACCAGAACAAGAGACGGTGATAGCGATTACCAGCGGACTGAAGGATATGCAGTCGGTGATGAATTTGATCTGGGACAAGTTGTTACCTGCCTTGAAGCCTACCCCCTTGGCAGAGAATCCCGCAGCGCACGCGGCGCTCGAGAAGAAGCTGAGCGGTCTGTCGCTACGCCCGCAAGGTGGTAGTGCCATGGCAGCGAAAGTCCTGCAAAAGAAATTCGATTTCCCCGCGAACGAACATCAGTTGAAATCGGTCACAATGGAAGCGAGTGATCAGGCGGGGGGAATTCAACTGGTGATGCAATACGAGGGGAACCAATACCGGATTCACTGTCGGCCTGATGAATGGGTGCGAGGGGAAGCGGGATCAGGATCGTGGCCCCGGCAACCGGCTGCCGCCAGCGGTGGCTGGACAGCCGACGAGACTTTTACCAGCAAGGTTTGCTATTACGAGACCCCGTTTGTGGTGACCTCGACCTTTTTATTCAAGGGGAATGAGCTGCACTATCGATCTCAATCGAATGTCGGATTTAGCTCAAAGGGAGATTTTCAACTGGTCGGAACAGCCTCCGCCAAGTAATTGGCGACCGGCTCGATATTACCTTCCAGCGGGGTTTTTTTCGATTTTGGTGAGCAAAATCGTGTCTTCACATCCACCACCTGTAGAATCTGCCATGGCGGCGATCCGAACCGACGCCCGATCGGATGCGGTGGGCGAGCGTATGCGAGAGTTGAGGAAAGAGTTCCTCGCAACTCCCGTTGGGGGGATGCGTCGGTATATGCTGTTTGGCGGGCGTGATTCCCTGCGAATCAACCGCTGATTCACGAGAATTGACCAAGATTTATCGCACCGCTCGCTCAGTGCAATCGAAATTCGTTCCCCTTCCCATGACCGCGAATCTTCAAGGAATTTTTTGATGAACCAGGAAAGAAAGACGACTTCCCCCTCGACTTGGATTGTGGCGGCCATTGCCGCAACCGGGATCTTGGCGGCAACCGCCTATCAACTCTATCAGGGGGTCGATGCGGAAAAGGCGAGAACTGCGGCAGCGATTCAGGAAGCGGCGGCAAAAATGGATCCTGCCGGGATTCCTGCGGTGAAAATGGGGCCGGGTAAGCTTGCCAGCACTCCAGGGGGTGATGCGGATCATCCTGAGGGCGATGCGTCACCGAGTTCGGGCCCCGTGTCTGCCGATGAGCTCAAAAAATCCCTGGACGCGGTCCCGGAATTAATGAAAAATGCAATCGATTGTTTTCAATCGTTGAAAGGATCTCTGGAAGGAATCCAGGGTGTGGAAACGGCAAAAACGGCTTTGCCGGATTTGGAAAAGTTCAGTGGGCAACTCGACGGTATCAGCAAGTCGTTTCGAGATTTACCCGAAACCGCTCGTGCTGGCTTAATTCGGCTGATCGAGGGGGGCTATAAACAATTGTCGGAAAAAGCGGCAACGATTTTGGCACTCCCTGGCGTGGAGGACGTGCTAAAACCGGTCCTGAACGGGATTTTGGAAAAAGTCGCCTCGATGCTCAAGTCGTGATCAAAAAGCAGGCCGCACCGGATTGGGTTCCGCTGCGGCTTGCTCTGGTCTGTTCGCCCTTAATCGATTGGTGATTTGGGGACGCCCAAAGCAGGAGCGGATGGCTCAGGGCTGAGCGGGGGTGGGGGAACAAAGTCCTCTGCAGCAGGATTCGCTACGGACGATTTGTCATCGGCTGCTGCCGTGGCAGGGGGGTTACTTTGCCCAGGGGTCTCTTTGGGCTTGGGAAGTTTTTCTTCAAACACGCTTAGCAATTTGCGAGCGGACTCGTCTTGCGGGGCGAGCTTCACGCATTTTTCCAACTGTTTGACCGCTTCCGCAGGATACCCTAAAAACCCGTAGTGGTAGCCCAGCAAAAATCGTAACGCGGGATCATCGGGTTTTTCACGAGCCGCTTTTTCCAGGCTTCGGACTTGGGCCGTATAGTCTTCTCCCTTGCCGTACAGGTCGCGGAAGTTCTTGACCACCACATCCCATTTCTCTTGGGGAAGAGTCTGCATGGCTGCTTGGATGGCACCCGCAGATTCACTGAATTGTTCTGTCGCGAAGAGTCCCTGTGAGAGCATCAGCACGAGCACCGAGTTCTGTGGATCATCAACCAAACCGTGTTTCCAGGCACGAACAGCCCCTTTATAGTCGCGACTTTTGAATGCCGCTTCGCCGATCTGGGCGAATTCTTCTGCCGTCGGGAGTCCACTTGCGGCCCCGGACGTTTTATCGAATTCCGCTGCCGGGGGATTCGTGCTGGGGACGACTGGGGGAGGGGCATCTGTCGCGGCGGCGATCCCCAGTGCGGTCAGTTGTAACTGAGGTACGTAAGCGATCGCATTGGATCCGATGCCAAATACCGTGTTGTCGGTCGCATCGGGGATGATCCCGACGTAGCCTAGGTTGAGGGATTGATCAGCGCAACAGGGCTGGTAGCTCACGCAGCCATAATTCAAGAAAGAATTATTCAATCCGTAGCCATATCTTAAACCACTGAAACCGTAACCGTAGCCGCCAAGGCCGTAACCATAACTACCGAGGCCATAATAATTGTTCGCGTAGCCTAGGCCGTAGACCCCATCATAACCGAGCCATCCCGAGCCAAGGCCATAAACCAGTCCAAATCTCAGTCCGTCCCTGCCCCCACCATAATAGTTGTAGTGATAGTTGTTGTGATTATTACCGTGGTTCCAGTTGCTATGGTTCCAGTTGCTATGGTTCCAGTTGCCGTTATTCCCATTTCCGTGGAATTGCGGATGGTTACCATTCAGGTGATGATGATTGAACCCTTGATTCCCTAGGTGATTGGAATGGCCTGCCAGCAAGGAACCGGGATGACCAACTGTTACCGATGTCACGTGACCCGCGTGATGCTGCGTCAAAAAACGTTGGTTCGATAGATTGTTTGACTGTAGCGAGGCGGTACGAACGGAAGTTCCTACTCCGTTCGACACGTGATTTGTTCCCACATGATGAGCGTGATTCTTTCCCGCATGATTGGCAAGAAATGGTGTTCCCGGTTGTGATGGTCTTCTCGGGAGGGAAACCCCCTGATTCATCCCGGTTCGATGGACGGCAGTCCCACCATCCGGTTGAACCGCATGATTCCGATGAAAGCTTGTGGCGTTCTGATGCTGCAAGCCAATATTCTGCGGGTGATTGGTCGAGGTGGGTTTCCCAATTCGATGTCCACCAGGGCCTTGTGAACCAATCGTCTGGGGCCCCAAGTGCTGCTGCACGCTGGAACGTACCGAATTCTGAGGATGGGAATTGATCGTGGGATTGTGCTGAATCACTCCGCCGGGTCGGGAGACTCCTTGCGGGACGCCCATGTTGGCGCCACCGTGAATCGCCTGCGGGCCTTGGCGAATGACATTCATTCCTCCCATCGGCCCACCCTGATGCACATTGCGCGGAATCCCGCCACCGATGTGACCGCCACCAAAGTTGCCACCATCGACGCGACCACCCCCGACATGGCCACCGCCACCAGCATGACCACCGCCACCTCCAGCATGGCCACCACCAGCATGGCCACCACCAGCATGGCCACCACCAGCATGGCCACCACCGCTACGTCCGCCTCCTGAGCCGTGACTTGCGAAGGCCAGCGGCTGACCGATCAGGGAGGCCCCCAAAAACAGTACGACGCCGATGCGAATTTTCCGAGTCATCTCGCCCAACCTTTTTACAGAAACCGAGGCCATTCATCAGGAACGAACAATCGACAGAACAATCCACACTCAATCGTACGCATTCACCACGAGTCTCGTAAACGGCTTTCGGCATTTTAAGCGACATCAGAGCAAACTCAGAGCGACTTTGGGCGACTTCGGGCGAATTCCAGTGGTCGTATGAGTCCTTTCATCGAGCGTTTTGCCTGATTCTGCCGTTTCCCATGGGGGTGACCCTGCGAGATTCATTCTCCAAAGGATCGCAACTGCGGGAAAACCGGGAAAATGCAATCTTTTCTGCGGAATCTCGCTCGGCTATTTGACGACTTTGACGTATTTCCGACATACTACAGCAGCGATCGTCCCCTGACACCCCCTTGGTGGCATATTCCCCTGATGATAAGATATGTCTTTTGCAGGTCGATCGAGTCGGGAACTCAGGAGGCAACACCGAGCACTCTCGGTTTTAGTCTCTCGTGTTCGTTGCCGTTCGGCGAGTGAGTGAACGAACTCGGCGCGCGAGTGAACGAACCATTTTGGAATGCGGATCGGAATCAAGAAGGAACGTTTTGGTATGACTCAGCGGATTTGGAATTTCTCGGCAGGACCAGCAGTTCTGCCAGAATCAGTACTGGAAGAAGCACGCAATAACCTGCTATCTTTGGCTGGAACGGGGATCGGCATCCTCGAACATTCCCATCGGGGAAAAGCGTTTCTGGCTGTCTACGAAGAAACCGAAGCCTTGGTGCGTGAGGTGGGAGCTGTCCCGTCAGGTTACAAGGTGCTGTTTTTGCAGGGGGGGGCTTCCTCTCAATTTTTCCAAATTCCGATGAACTTCCTCGCCGCGGATCAAACGGCGGATTATCTCGTCACCGGATCTTGGTCCGAAAAAGCGGAAGAAGAGGCACGCCGGTTTGGCAAGACGCATGTCGCCTGCTCGAGCCAAGACCAAAATTATGCCTATATTCCGAGTTCGGCGGCCTTCAGTTCGCATCCCGCTTACGTCCACTACACGTCGAATAACACCATATTCGGCACCCAGTGGCCCGGTCTGCCACCTTGCCCGGCGGGAGTTGATCTCATTTGTGATGCCAGCAGCGACATTTATTCTCGTCCGATCGATGTTGCCAAGCATGCGTTGATTTATGCCGGGGCGCAGAAGAATTTGGGGCCCTCGGGGGTCACGCTGCTGCTGATCCGTGACGAATTGATCGAGCGAGGGTCCAAGCACCTCCCGACCATGCTGCAATACCGCACGCACGCCAAAAATGAATCGATGTATAACACCCCTCCCACCTTCGCCATCTACTTGATGGGACTCGTTTTGAAGTGGATCAAACAAGGGGGGGGGTTGGCGGGGATGGCCGAGCGGAACGAGCGAAAAGCGGGAAAGCTCTATCAATTCCTCGAACAAAGTCAGCTGTTCAAGCCAACGGCAGCGATGGGGAGTCGTTCGCAAATGAACGTGACCTTTGTCACGGGGAATCCCGAACTCGATGCCAAGTTTTGCTCGGCAGCCACCAAGGGGGGCTTCGATGGCTTGAAAGGGCACCGCAGTGTCGGCGGGATGCGTGCCAGCATCTATAATGCATTCCCTGAAGCAGGGGTCGATGCGCTCATCGAATTCCTTAAAAACTTCGAAGCACAAAACGTCTGATTCCTTGATACCCGGCCAGCAAGTCCTTTCGACCGAAAATTCCGGGGAATTTGTGCGGACTTTCCGACAGTCCCCTTGCCGCAGTAGTATTGTGGCAGGAGGACCGCTATACTCGAATATCGATATTCTGGCAGCAATAATCCTGCTGCACTCTCAAACGATTTCTCAGGGGTCTGGTTTATGGCCAAAGAAGAGGCCATCGAAGTAGAAGGCGACGTTGTCGAGGCGTTGGCTAACACTCAGTTTCGTGTGAAGTTGAAAACCGGTCACATGGTCATGGCACACGTCGCAGGAAAAATGCGGAAAAACTTTATCCGTATCGTTCCAGGAGACCATGTTGTTGTCGAAGTCTCGCCTTATGACCTGAATCGCGGGCGAATTGTCTTCCGTGAAAGGTAAGATGGGACGTTACTGGTCGGTTCGAAGAGAGCCGCGTCCCCCATTTCTCGGCTTTCCTCTGTAAAGTTTTATGGCGGACAAACCCAACGACCCTGTCGTACTCCCTTTTGTGCGACTTTTTACGGACGGCGCGTGCAAGGGGAATCCTGGGCCGGGGGGTTGGGGCTGCATTCTTCGTCATCCCGCATCGGGGTCCGAAAAAGAACTCTCGGGTGGTTTGCCACTGACCACGAACAATCAGATGGAGCTTCAGGCTGTCATCTCGGGGCTCTTGGCATTGAAATCCCGGACCGATGTCGAAGTCGTAACCGATAGCACATACGTGGCAAAGGGTTGCGCCGAATGGCTTCCAGGCTGGAAGCGAAATGGCTGGCAACGCAAGGAAGGGACTTCTTGGAAGCCTGTCAAGAATGTCGAGTTCTGGCAGCAGCTGGACGAATTGCTGGTGCGGCACAAAGTCCGATTTACTCTGGTTCGCGGGCACACCGGACACCCGGAAAATGAACGCTGTGACGAGTTGGCAGTGGCCGCTGCGATGAAATTTCGGGCATGAAAGCTCGGGTCTTATGAGTCGATCTGGCTTCTTCTTGTTGCAGGATCAGGACTTACGGACTTAAATCTCAGGAGGAGTGGCGTTTGCCCCCCTTGAGTGATTCGGATCTTGCCCGCAGGTTTCTGGCGGCAATTCTGTGGCTTTCCCCGATAAGTCGTTCGCAGATCGTTGACGATGGGTTGATTGACTGGATATCATGACGCATCGGCAATACCGATACTGGCTAACCAACATTATTTCTTCTGCAGATAGTGCAGATCTCCAATTCATGAACCTTCGTGACCTCGAACTTTTTTGTGAAGTTGCACAGCAGGGGAGCTTCTCCAAGGCGGCAAAAGCGCACGGGATTTCCCAACCTGCGGCGAGTGAAACGATCAAGGGTTTGGAAGAGCAACTCGGTTGTGAACTCTTGAATCGGGCGAGTCGCCCCCTGCAATTGACGCCGGAAGGCCGGATCTATTTTGACGGCTGTCGCGAGTTGCTCGACGGTTATCGTCGGCTGGAAGATCGGATTCTTCAGCGCCGCGACAAAGTGGTGGGGCCGGTTCGGATCGCATCGATTTATTCGGTCGGTCTGTTGCAGATGGATTGTTACGTCAAAGAGTTCGAACGGCTCTATCCGGATGCGGCTCTCGATCTGCAGTACCTGCATCCGGAAGCGGTGCTCGATCATGTTTTGAACGAGACTGTGGATCTGGGGCTGATGTCATTTGCCCCGCGTCGACCGGATCTGGTGTATGAAACCTGGCAAGACCAGAAAATTGTCGTGGTCGTCTCGCCCGAACATCGGCTTGCCGCTCGAACCAGCATTCGGCCTAGTGAGCTTGACGGTGAATCGCTGGTCGGCTTCACAACCGAACTCCGGATTCGACAGGAAATTGATCGTTGGCTGAAGCAAGCCAAGGTTTCCGTCAACGTCGTTCACGCGTTTGACAACATTGAAAATATCAAGCGTGCGGTCGAAGTCGGCTCGGGACTGAGTCTCTTGCCGATTCCGACGGTCCGCCGTGAAATTGAATTTGGGTCGCTGGTTGCCATTGAATTGGAAGAGGTTGATTGGGTTCGCCGCCTTGATATCGTTTACCGCAAAACAAAACCGTTTACCACTGCCGTGAGTTGCTTTCTGGAGTTGCTCCATCAAAACCCCCAAACCTTTTCGTCGTCGATCGAACGAAAGCAACTCGCCGGTTCCGTCGCTGCTGTTGAACCGCTAATCCTCCCGATAATACATTCCTCGCTAGCTCGTTAAACACTGTATAAAAACTGAATTAAGTAAGAAACCGTACTCATGACTGATTCGTTAGCTCTGCGAAATCCCGAATTGTTTTTTTCTGACGGCACCCCCAAGCCGCAAGGTCTGTACGATCCGGCGAACGAGCATGACTCGTGCGGGGTCGGTTTTGTCGCGCATATTAAGGGCGTCAAATCGCGGCAGATCGTTGAAGATGCCTTAAGGATGCTCAAACACATGGCCCATCGAGGGGCCTGTGGTTGTGAGGTAAATACGGGTGACGGTGCGGGGATCCTGACAGCGATTCCGCATGAGTTTCTCGCAAAGGGGGTGCAGCAAAGTCTGCAGGTGTCGCTTCCCGCTGCAGGAAAGTATGGCGTCGGTCTGGTGTTTCTCCCAACCGATCCCGCACAGCGAACTTCCGCCAAAGGGACAGTTGAGCGGTTGATTCAAGAGCAGGGCCAAACGTTGTTGGGATGGCGCCCTGTCCCCCATGACCCGGCTGGAGCCGATATCGGTCCTTCGGCTATTGATGCCATGCCGGTCTTCGAGCACTTGCTGGTGGCGGCGGCTCCTGGGTTTACTCAAGAGGATTTTGAACGTCAACTGTTCATCATCCGCAAACGGGCTAGTCATGAAATCCGCGAAGGATCACTCCCGCAGGCCCTGAAATTTTATATTTGTTCACTCTCGTCCAAAGTTTTGATCTATAAAGGGATGCTCACCTCGGAACAGGTTCTGCCATTTTTTAACGACCTGCAGGACCCGGAATACTCGTCCCATCTGGCGATGGTTCATAGCCGGTTTTCGACCAACACTTTCCCCAGTTGGGACCGTGCTCATCCGCAGCGGTATATCGCTCATAATGGGGAAATTAACACCGTTCGCGGGAATGGCAACTGGATGTTTGCCCGTCAGGGGATGATGCAGAGCAACCTGTTTGGAAAAGATCTGAAAAAACTCTTTCCGCTCATCGAGCCGCATTGTTCCGATTCCGGAAATTTCGATAACGCGCTGGAAACCCTGGTCATGGCGGGCCGCAGTTTGCCTGAAGCGGTCATGATGATGGTGCCGGAAGCGTGGCAGAATCACGACTCCATGCCCGAAGACAAACGGGCATTCTACGAGTATCACTCGGCACTACAGGAACCGTGGGATGGTCCCGCGTCGATTTCGTTTACTGATGGAAATGTCATCGGTGCCACTCTCGACCGGAACGGCCTGCGGCCCAGTCGCTATTATGTGACTCACGATGACCGTGTGATCATGGCGAGTGAAGTCGGAGTGCTGGATATTGATCCCGCCAACGTCAAAATCAAGGGTCGGCTGCAGCCCGGCAAGATGTTCCTGGTCGATTTTCAGCAAGGGCGGATGATTCCGGACGAGGAACTGAAAAAAGAGTTTTCCAATCGCCGTCCTTACAACGAATGGTTGCGAAAGCAACGATTGCTGCTGAACGACCTGCCCAAATCCGAGCCCCCCAAGCGGATGGTGGGGAGTGAGCTTTTGCAGCACATGCAATCGTTTGGCTACACGACAGAGACTTTACAGTTCATGCTCGTACCGATGATCGTCACCAAGAAAGATCCGATCGGATCGATGGGTGATGATACGGCATTGGCCTGTATGAGCGATCAACCCCGACTCGTTTATGACTACTTCAAGCAACTGTTTGCTCAGGTGACCAATCCCGCCATCGACAGTACGCGGGAAGAAGTCATTATGTCGCTGGAATGCTACATCGGGCCTGAAGGAAATCTGCTCGATTCCACCGAAGCCCAGTGCCATCGGCTGTCGGTTCCGCATCCGATTCTGAGCAACGAGGAACTCGCGTCGCTCAAGCACCTGAATCATCGGGGTTGGAAAACTCGAACGATTGACATTACCTATCCCAAATCGCAGGGATCTGCGGGACTCAAGTGGGCTCTGGACCGGATTTGTGGCGAGGCACGACAGGCGATTGCCGACGGCTTCAGTCTGATTATTCTTTCTGACCGACTTGCGAGTGCACACCGGTTGCCCGTCAGTGCTCTGTTGGCAACCGGGGCCGTGCATCACCACCTGGTCCACAACGAAGAGCGAACGAGGCTCGGGATCGTCGTCGAAACGGGCGAGGCCCGCGAAGTGCATCATTTCTGTCTGCTGACGGGTTACGGGGCGGACGCCATCAATCCGTACATGGCATTTGAAGCACTGTGGCAGTTGCAGGACGATGGCGAGCTGGCAGGAGAATGGACGCACGATCAGATTACCGCTGCCTATCGCAAAGCGACCAAGCAGGGGATTCTGAAAGTCATGGCGAAGATGGGGATCTCGACCCTCGCCAGCTACAAGGGAGCCCAGATCTTCGAAGCGGTCGGGATCAGCGACGAGGTCATGAACAAGTGTTTTCGTGGCACCGCGAGCCGGATCAGTGGTGTCGGTTTTGAAATCCTGGGCGAGGAAGCCTGGCGACGACATGAGATCGGCTATCCGACACGGGATAAAAACAATCTGCCGGTCCTGCCGAACTTCGGCCTGTTTTCCTGGCGATCTTCCGGTGAAAAGCACGCCTGGAATCCGCATAACATTGCCAATATCCAGCGAGCCGCTCGTCAGGGGGACAAGGCTGCCTACAAAGAATTTTCCAAGATGGTCAACGAGCAGACGACGCGTGAATGTCATCTGCGAGGAATGTTGAAGTTCAAGGCGGGATTAACTCCCGTTCCGCTCGAAGAAGTCGATTCGGTGGAATCGATCGTCCGACGATTTTGTACCGGCGCCATGAGCTACGGTTCGATTTCTGCCGAAGCCCATGAAACACTCGCCATCGCCATGAATCGAATCGGCGGCAAAAGCAACACGGGCGAGGGGGGGGAAGACTACAAACGCTTCCAGCCGCAAGCCAACGGCGATTCCAAACGATCTGCGATCAAACAGGTCGCCTCGGGTCGGTTTGGTGTCACCAGTTGGTATCTCACCAATGCCGACGAACTGCAGATCAAGGTTTCCCAAGGAGCGAAACCGGGTGAGGGGGGAGAGCTCCCTGGGCATAAGGTCGACAAGATCATCGCGGCCACCCGGCACTCGACTCCCGGTGTCGGTCTGATCAGTCCGCCGCCGCATCACGATATTTACTCGATCGAAGACCTGTCACAATTGATCTTCGACCTGAAAAACTCGAACCCCTCGGCCCGCGTCAGCGTGAAGCTGGTTTCGGAAGTGGGTGTCGGTACGGTCGCAGCGGGTGTCGCCAAGGGGCACGCCGATAAGATTCTGATCGCAGGAGATTCCGGTGGGACCGGTGCGTCGCCACTCACCAGCATCAAACATGCGGGGATGCCGTGGGAATTGGGGATTGCCGAAACCCATCAGACGCTGGTGCTGAATGACCTGAGAAGCCGAGTTCGTCTGGAGACGGATGGTCAGCTTAAGACCGGTCGCGATGTGGTGATTGCCTGCCTGTTGGGGGCCGAAGAATTTGGTTTTGCCACGGCACCGCTGATTACCCTGGGCTGCATTATGATGCGGAAGTGTCACCTGAATACCTGCCCGGTCGGGATCGCCACTCAAGACCCTGAACTGCGGAAAATGTTTACGGGACAGCCTGAGCACGTCATCAATTACTTGTTCATGGTGGCCGAAGAAGCACGTGAAATCATGGCTTCGCTCGGGTTCCGCACGATTAACGACATGGTCGGACACGCGGAAATCCTCGAATACGACAATTCGATCAATCACTGGAAGCTGAAGCATCTGGATCTCTCGAAGATCCTGGCTCCTGCCACCAAGCCTCATCCGGGTGCGGGGACCTACTGCACGATCAAGCAGCAGCATGGAATTGACCTGCAGCGTGACAATGAACTGGTTCGCGAAGCTCAAGAGGCGATCCAGTCAAAACGACCTGTCCGCCTGTACATTGAAGTACAGAATATCGATCGGGCACTCGGGACGATCCTCAGTCATGAGGTTTCCAAAAAGTGGGGCGAGCATGGTCTGCCTGACGATACCATTCACATTCGCTGCAAGGGTTCGGCAGGGCAAACGTTAGGGGGCTGGCTGGCTCACGGGATCACGCTGGAAGTCGAAGGGGATGCCAATGATTTCGTCGGCAAGGGCTTATGTGGCGGACGGATTATTGTCTACCCACCTGCGGCGTCGACCTTCAAGCCCGAAGAGAATATTCTGATCGGGAACGTGGCGTTGTATGGGGCCACCGAGGGGGAAGCCTTCTTCCGCGGTCGTGCTGCAGAACGTTTCTGTGTCCGAAATTCCGGAGCCTCTTGCGTTGTTGAAGGAGTCGGAGATCACGGGCTGGAGTACATGACCGGGGGACGAGCGATCATTCTTGGCCCCACAGGGCGCAATTTTGCCGCAGGGATGTCCGGGGGGATTGCCTATGTTTATGACACAGACAATCGTCTGCTGGCGAACTGTAACCTGGAAATGGTGGCCTTGGAAAAAATTGAAACCGCGCATGATGCGGCGGAAATCAAGGAACTGATCGCCAAGCACTACAAATATACGGGCTCGACTGTTGCGGCCGGCATCCTGCAAAACTGGGAAGACGAATTTCCTCGTTTCGTGAAAGTCATGCCGATCGACTACAAACGAGCTCTTGCTGAACAACAGAAGGAACTGGCCGCCAAATAAGCGGGTCATCGCCAGATTTCCTTCCGCTCGAGTCCGATCTTGTCGGACTCTGATTACGAAACTAATTTCCGTGGTTTAACAACTTTGGTATTCAAATGGGCAAGCCGACAGGTTTTAAAGAGTTTCAGCGTCAAACCCCCAGCGAAATCGATCCGCGACTGCGAATTCTGAACTGGAATGAATTTCACGAGCACATGCCCGAGACCGAATTACGGACTCAGGGTTCGCGCTGTATGGATTGCGGGGTCCCCTTTTGTCACACCGGTTCCATGATGGCCGGAATGGCCGCAGGTTGCCCGGTCAATAACCTGATTCCCGAATGGAATGATCTGGTCTATCGGGGACACTGGCGCGAAGCACTGGATCGTCTGCACAAGACGAATAATTTTCCCGAGTTCACCGGGCGAGTTTGTCCCGCACCCTGCGAAGGCTCGTGCGTGCTGGGGATTACCAACCCCGCCGTGACGATCAAAAACATCGAATGTTCGATCATCGATCACGGGTTCGAACAAGGCTGGGTTTTGCCGAACCCACCGCAGACGCGGACTGGAAAACGGGTCGCGATTGTCGGTTCGGGGCCAGCAGGGCTTGCGGCTGCCGCCCAACTGAACAGCGTGGGGCACGAAGTGACGGTGTTTGAGCGCGCTGATCGGATTGGTGGATTGCTGATGTATGGCATCCCCAACATGAAGCTGGAAAAACATGTCGTGCAGCGACGCATCGATCTCTTGGCAACCGAAGGGGTGCATTTCAAGCCGGGAACCGAAATCGGTCGTGACATCAGTCCGATGGATCTGCGTGAACAGTTCGACGCAATTGTGCTCTGCACGGGTTCCACAAGACCTCGCGATCTGCCGATTCCCGGTCGATCGCTGAAGGGGATTCACATGGCGATGGAGTTCCTGCACGGGAATACCAAGAGCCTGCTCGATAGTCAGTTGTCCGATGGTCGATTCATCAACGCCAAAGGGAAGCACGTCGTGGTGATCGGTGGGGGGGATACAGGGAATGACTGTATCGGAACCTCGATGCGGCATGGTTGCAAAGGGCTGATCAATTTGGAGATTGTCCCTGAACCAGCCGCCTCGCGTCCTGCCAACAATCCCTGGCCACAATGGCCGCGGATTTTCCGGGTCGATTATGGCCACGCCGAAGTCGCCGCGATCTTCGGAGAAGATCCACGGCTCTTCAGCACGACCACGGTGGAATTCCTGGCCAACGAACGTGGCGAAGTCCGGGCGCTGAAAATCGCCAAGGCCGAACCCGCACCTCCGTTCAAAGTGATTCCTGGTACGGAACGAGAAATCCCGGCAGACCTGGTCTTCCTGGCGCTCGGATTCATGGGGCCTGAATCACCGGTGGCGGATCAGTTGGGTGTAAAGCTCGATCCTCGCTCGAACTATGAAGCGACGCATGGTCAATTCAATACGAACGTGCGTGGTGTGTTTGCGGCAGGAGACTGTCGTCGAGGCCAAAGCCTGATCGTCTGGGCAATCAACGAAGGACGAGCCGCTGCCCGTGAATGCGACAAGTTCCTGATGGGAAAAAGCGATCTTCCTTAAGTCAGGAAGGATCGCCAGGTCCTTCCGCAAGGGGGCGACCTGGCACATTCGAACCGTGTTGTTTGCGACAATTTGGCGGCCTCATCATGCGATTTGCTCTCGGCTGTGATCATGGCGGTTTTTCGCTGAAGCAACGTGTGGCTGCCGTGGTGATTGCCGCGGGCCACGAAGTTGTCGACTGCGGAACCGACTCGAACTGTTCCGTCGATTACCCTGACTTTGCTCGCAAAGTCGGGGAAACAATTCTTGCGCACCGAGCCGAGCGAGGGATTTTGCTGTGCGGCAGCGGCGTCGGCATCAGCGTTGCGGCGAACAAGATCCCGGGCATTCGCGCGGGGGTCTGTCACGACACGTACTCGGCCCACCAGGGGGTCGAGCACGACGATATGAATGTACTTTGCATCGGGGCTCGCATCGTCGGGGAAGAAGTCGCGGTCGAACTGGTCCGGGCCTTCGTGAGCGCCAAGTTTACAAACGAAGAACGACATCTTCGGCGGCTGAATAAGCTGCGTCAGATCGAACAGGACGCACTCGCCGGAAAGTTTTCGTAGGGGGCATGTTACTGCTTGTCCGCTCTGGGGCAAGCAGTGCTGAGCGTCGCTGAGCCTGTCATCACGAATTCGACGCCCCCTGTTTGACGCCCCCTGTTTGACGATGTCGTATCACCGGACAACACGGAAAAAACGGTTCAACCACAAACCCAGTGCGCGAGGTATAAATCCTTGACTTCGCAGCAAACAGGATGAGCAGCAAACAGGACGACTTCGGTCCTTGATCCGTTCCCTTTGACGGCCATGAGGATCGGACTGCTCGGTCTCGAACGGCTTCGTAATCCGCTTCTCGCAGCAGCGTTCAGGCCAATCCGTGGAATACGGCATTTGATTCGTGAATCACATCCTTGTCAAAAAATGCGAAGATTGTGAACCACGAATAAAACGAATCGCACGAATAGGAAGAGATTTCAAGATTCTGAAAACTGAAAACTGAAAACTGAATTTCCCAACCGCACACTTGGTTTGTCGTTGAACCGAAAAAACGAAGAGCACTGCTTCTTCGAGGATTCCCAAGCCGTGCCGTGTTGCGATGCATGACGATTCCCTTGTTCGGACCGGTAATGGTTCCTTTATTGGAACCGTTGATCGTTGATGTTTTGTTTTTTTTGACAATTCCTTGGTGGTTGCGCGTTCGAAGAGCCCCTCACCCGCCAGATGGGCACGAATTCCGCGCCGTCATGAATCGACGCCGCAAACGGTCGGGAAGAGGTGAGCAATCGAGCAGCGTAATCGGGTAACGATAGTCCCAACCGAGATGCTTCGTCGATTAAGGCGTTGGCAAGATCGTCGGGCAATTCGACAGTCTGAAACATTTATGTTCCCCCAACGGTGGCGTCCAACCACGTACGGTGAGGCTGCCAAATCAAATGCGGAACGTCAACAGCGCGTTGCACTTGGCATTGCGAATTCGCGATGCGGATGAACGTTGAGGGCGAAGTCGGTTCGATGACAAACTCTGGGCGTAGAGGTGACCAAGGTGAGAGTGGCAAACCTTCCAAATTGGGTGAAGTCTGTGACCAATCGTTGTGCTGCCGTTGTAGGGACCAAAGTTGAGCAGGTCGTTATGATTTCGTGGCAGACTTTGTGGTTGCGGACAGGTGCATGTGGACAATTTTGGTATATGATAGATTTTCGAAACCCGAGATGGCCCCCCCGACACACACGTGCGAGGATTTCCTGTGATGAATCGATGCTGCTCCCTGATTCCTCTGTTTGTGATCGCGATACTTGGTGGGTGTTCGCAAGGGCCCAACGGGGGGACTGCTGCGAACGCTCGTCCGACGAAGGAATCCGAGGTGATCGGGGAAAAAATCGCAGTCAAACAGGACGTGCCACCCAAAACGAGTTCGGTTCCCTCGCTGGAAATTCCGCGTGAGGATGGAATCAACCATTTGTCCCCTGCTGAAGTTGCCGAGGGCTGGATCAAATTGTTTGATGGTGAGACTCTGTTTGGTTGGAAATCCAATAACCAGCTCGGGTGGAGTGTGCAGGAGGGGGTGATTACCGCCGATCGCCGTGACGCTGCGGATGAGGGGTTACTGGTCACGACAACTCGATTTGCTCATTATGAACTTCGGGCTGATTACCGGCTGGAAAAAGGGGGGAACAGCGGTCTGTTCTTGCGCACCCCCGTGACTCCGACCAATCCTGCTGTCGACTGTTATGAGCTGAATATGTGTGATTCCAAGCCAAACTTCGCCACTGCCAGTCTGGTGGGACGTGCCAATCCGGTCAAAACGGTGCTGGGGGATGGTGACTGGCATACTTATCACGTTCGGGTTGAGGGGGATCGAATCGTGGTTCAATTTGATGGCGAGCAGGTGCTGGAATACACCGATCAGGAACCGGTCCCTTTAAAAACGGGGCATATCGGTTTGCAGATGAAAGGTGGCAAGATCGAGTTTCGCAATTTATTTCTGAAACCCCTAGGGTCCCAGCCTCTGTTTGATGGCCAAACCCTGAATGGTTGGCATGATGTTCCCGGCTCGCAAAGTCAGTTCACGGTGAAAGAGGAAGCGATTCAGGTCCTGAATGGCCGAGGTTTTCTCGAGACGGAAATGACCGCTGGAAACTTTGTGCTGCAGTTTGATGCGATCACGCACGGCGACAAACTGAACAGTGGGATTTTCTTTCGTGCGATGAAAGGGACCGAAGAGGCTCCTTCGCATGGCTACGAGTTTCAAATTCATAACGGCATCAAAGAGGGTGACCGAAATCGGCCCGAAGATCATGGGACGGGAGCGATTTTCCGGCGGGTTTCGGCTCGACGCGTGGTTTCCAATGACCGCGAATGGTTGTCCGCGACACTGATCGCCGATGGGGCTCATTTTTCCACCTGGGTCAACGGGATTCAAATGGTGGACTGGACCGACGAGCGTCCTGCCAATGACAATCCGCGTGAAGGACTCCGCGTGGCTCCTGGGCATCTCAGCCTGCAGGGGCATGATCCGACCACCGATCTGGCGTTTCGCCGATTGAGACTAGCCGAAACCCCTGAGTGATGCCTGTCAGTAATCGATGCTCATAGAAGAATGCCACTTCAATCCGTTTCTGGAACGGAATCAGATTGAAGTGGTTGATACGGATTTGGGGGAGTGGATTGTGCAATTGCGCAATGAACCCCTTCACACATCGTGATGCCCGCCATTCATATCAAGCGGGAAGAGATTGGGGAATTGTTCCATCAACATCTCGGAACAGATAAGGGGGCTACCGATCCCCCCTATCTGGTAAACGCCGCACGGGATGAACTGCGCCGCAAGTTTTTGAATGCGGATGTCGGGATCACCGGAGTCAATTTTGCCCGGGCCGACACCGGGGGATTCGTGGTTTGTACCAATGAAGGGAACGCGGATCTCGGTGTTTCACTCCCCAAAGTTCACATTACCGGTATGGGGATCGAAAAGCTGATTCCACGGGGTGCGGACCTGGGTGTGTTTCTGCGTCTCTTGCCGCGATCGGCGACTGGCCAGCCGATCACCACGTATTCCTCGCACTTTCATGGCCCGATGCGGGGTGGCGAGATGCACATCGTGCTGCTCGACAACGGCCGCAGTGACATCCTGGGCGCGCCAGACTTCCGCCGTTCGCTGAGTTGCAGTCGTTGCGGTGCCTGTATGAATACCTGTCCCGTCGATCGACGGAGCGGTTGCCATAGCGACGAAACGACCATTCCCTGTCCGATCGGATCGATTCTCGCTGCGTCACGCGATTCCGCCACGCATCACAGTTTGCCGTTTGCGTGTAGTCTGTGCGGTTCGTGCAGCGATGTCTGTCCTGTGAAAATCGATCTGCACACGCAATTGCTTACCTGGCGGCGCGAGATTGCTGTCCGGGGTCATTTGCCCTGGACGAAACGGGCGTCGATGAAGTTCGCTCGCGTGCTGCTGGGGAACACCTGGCTGTTCCAGACTTCCGGTCGGATTGGTCGTTGGCTGCTGCCGAAACTACCTCGATTCATGGTCGATAACCGCTTCAATGCCGGGGGCAAACAGCGGGAACTTCCCCCGATACCCAAACAGAGTTTTCGTGAGCTCTACCGGCAGCGGATAAAGAAGTGATCAACGACCGCAGGTTGTTCTACGGGAATCCGATGCACAGAATCAGAAATTTGAACAAAAGGGAACGAAGTGAACGAAGGAAGATTTGGAGGGGCTGGAGTTTCAATTCCGAATTGAAATCCCCGTCGATTCCGAATTCGACCTCGGGGACATCTGGATCACAGCTGGTTGATCACAGTTTGGGCAGCACGGGCTCGGGTGGTTTTGGGACGGGCTTTTGGGGGACGTTCACCACGGGGGTTGGCAGGATTTTTGGCCCGGCTTTGGGTTTGGTGGTATCCGGTTTGGCGGGTGGGGCAGGGGGAGGGGGCGGGATAAATCGTTCCGTCAAGCGGAGGCCGAACCCGTCTTTGAGTTCTCGTGCGGCGAGCATCGCCCACGGCGTTCCAGGGGCGTCTCTGAGCACCCGCTGCAAATGTTCTTCGGCGGTTCGGGCCTGCTTTTTCAGGTTCGTCGCATAGTTCAATTCCCGATCCGGCCGTAAGAGAAAATGGTTGGCCTTGCGGCTGATGTCGACATCGGTATAGCTGGACTTCAATTGTGCGAGGGCCGAATTGTACTCGAACGTTCGAACACGATGGGCTAGCAGGCGTCCATAGTTCAAATCAAAGGCGAGTCTCCAGCGGAGAGAGGGTTCGGATTCATATCGTTTTTCGATCTGTGGTGGGAGCTTGGCGAGGATGCTCTCGACAACAAAACTGGTGATGGCGGCCGATTTTTGTGCTTCGGTAAAAACC
The DNA here is from genome assembly GCA_044354755.1 of Schlesneria sp. Lineage (GTDB taxonomy): Bacteria > Planctomycetota > Planctomycetia > Planctomycetales > Planctomycetaceae > Schlesneria. Next base: position 19,283 of record JBIKZJ010000034.1, read on the forward strand.
TGGCGAAAATTATTGGGTTGAACGCGAAATTCCAGCTGTGGCGTCCCTTGCGGTTTCACCGCCGCTCCCTGGCTGTATTCTGCAGCACCGACAACGGCAGCACGAAGGGGATGTTTGTTCAGATCCCGCAGGAACTGAGCGGGTGAGCTGTAATGATAATCGGGTTCAAAGGCCTTCATCAGGGCCGGGTCAAATGTTCCGAGTGTGCTGAGTCCTACAGTCGTGGTCATATTGGTCATGAAATAGACTCCGCTGGTCTCTTTCACCCAGCGAGTCAGTGCATAGGGCCCAAATCCCGACGAGAGGTACATGTGCTGTGGGCCATCATACCAGAAGGGGAGTCGGATGTTTTCCACGACGACCGCCTCGGGGCCCAGGTCGACCGGTAATTCATAGGTGCGGCCATTCTCTTTCGCGGTATAGGGGACATACCCTTTCCGTTGTCCGAAGGGAGCGGCAGGGCCGATGACGTAGGCTTTGGCTCCGAAGTGCCGACATTTGGCGATGGCGGTTTCCAGTGGCAATCCATAATCGTCACCCGCCTCATCGGTAATCGCAATCAGCATCAACCGGCGACCTTGATCCGTATGGAATCGATGCCATCGATCCATCACTTGGCAGACGGCCCCAAAGAGATTCTCGACGCCAGTTTGATCGATGGGGGTGGATTTGAGTGCGCTGAGGACCTCGTCAAATTTGTCGGTTGGCTCTTTGGTGATGAAGGTAGTTTGTGCCCCGAACGCGACGACGCCACTTAAGAGGGGGCGATCCGCTTTTGGCAGTTGTTCGGCCGCTTCGAGTCCCTGGAGTTCGCCATAGATGCGGCGGAATCGCTGTGCGACGATTTCACGCTGTGGAGCGAGGCTTCCTGAAGCATCGATCAACCAGACGACGAGGAGTTTTTTTTCCTGAAGGTTCTTTGCGATTTCCCAGGTGACACGATCGAGTGCGGTTTCGATCTGCACCAAGCCTTCACCGGTGGTGCCGGGGACCACCATGGTCTTGCTGATTTCGAGTCCTTGTGAAATATCGAAGTGGGGCAATTCGACTTTACGGGGATCCAATTCGACGCTGGGCAAGAAGAGGGGTGCGGATTCCGCACGCGGTTGATCGGTCAATTCCAGTCCGACCGATGTCGCGTTGATTGCCTTTTGGACTTCGAGTTCGCGTTCATCCGGGTTGGCGAGTTCAAACTCGCGCACTTCCGGCAGCGGATCAACGACAGGCTTGTCAACGAACCGGGTTTCAATCAGCTCACTGTTTGCGGGGGGGGACGGGTCTAAGACGATTCCCGTTAGGGTCACCACGAGCCAGAGGTGGAATAAGAGGCTCAGTCCCGCCCCGATCAGGCCGGTTTTTAATGACGTTGCCGTGGCGGTTTGAGTCACCTGATTATCTGCCAGCGATAACAAAAATGCGTCCGCATCCTCAGCCGATGTGGGATTTTTTCGCGGGAAAGTTGCTGCAGAAACTTCCCGGAAAACGACTTTTGCTGCAGTTTGTTGAGCTGTTTCCACAGGATTCCTGACAGGACTCTTAGGAAGAAAATCCGCCGTTGTCCTCATTGTATCATCAATCGTGGGTCAATTCCTGGAAATTCCGGCAAAACTTGCCGAACATGACGAGTCTTCGAGAGGTTCCCCATTTTTTTTGCTGGGAAACCCCACGGATTCGCTCATTATTCCTCTTGGCAGAGATTCGCCACGTCACTATAAATCCGCCTCGCAAGGTTCGGACGTGTGGTCCATCGCGGGAATGGTGGACCACAGAAACGTTTGAGCCACACGTCTGTATGCTCTCTCTCCAAAATTACAATTTCATTCGCCTCTCATTGTACGTTGGCCCTCGTGTCCATCGTGCGGCTAATTTCGTTTGGATTCGTCCTGTGTGGGGCGTTCATCCGGATAATTCGGCCTCGCGGCTGCACGTCGGTACGCTTCACCGAGGAGTTTCCGATGCTTCGTCCTATCCCGGTCTGTTTGTCTGCAGGCCTGATGTTGTTCGCGTTGGTCCCGATGGGATGTCGTCACGCACCACCTCGGAATGCACTCCAACAGAGTCAGCTTCGAGCCCAGCAGCTTTATCAACAGAATAAATCGCTGGCGATGGAGCGAAACGGGATGGGGGCCACGGCCAGCCAACTGGCTGCGGACAAGGCCGCGCTCGAACAACAGTATCTGGCGGCCAAGCAAAGCCTCGACGCCGCCAACGCTCGCCTGGGAAATCTGGCCTCTTCGAACAGTCAGTTAGAAGAGCGGATGAAGACCTTAATGGTGAAGGGGGGGAACAGCCCACTTTCTGCGGATGCCAATCGAAGGCTGGAAGAACTGCGGAAGAAATACAAAGACTTTGATTTCGATCCTCAGACCGGGGTCAGCAAATTTTCGACCGACCTACTATTCTCTTCGGGAAGCGATGAAGTCCAGCCGCGAGCGAAACAAGTATTGGAAGAGTTTGCCCAGATCATGAATCAAGGGGATGCTCGAGGACTGAAGGTTCTGGTTTCGGGGCATACCGATGATAAGCCGGTTTCACGCAAGGCGGTCGCCGATCGCCATCAGGACAATATGGGTCTGTCAGCGCACCGAGCCCTGTCGGTGATGCGCGCCTTGCGAAAATCAGGAATCAACGAGAATCGAATGGGGATTTCGGGTTACGGTCCGTATCAGCCCGTAGAGCCAAACTCCACCGAGCAGACCCGGCAGAAAAATCGTCGCGTCGAGATTTATGTGCTTGCCCCGGATGCACCGGTGGCGAACGCGTGGGACCCGGAATTGCAATAACGGGATCTCTGAACACAAAGAATTTTGCAGCCGGTTTGATGCTCGTCATCGAACTGGCTGCAGTCGTTTTCGGCTTTTCCCTTTGGCGGAAAACAATCATTTGGGGGGCTGCGACTAGCAACGGGATTTCAGCAACGGTCATTGCTCTACCTTGGAGACAATCGATGTCGTACTGAGGTTTCCGACGAGTGGTATGAGGCAGACTCGCCCCCCGTTGCTGAGAACCAGATCGGATCCGGCGATTTCATGGACCTGGTAATCTCCCCCTTTAACCAGCACATCGGGGAGAAGTTGCTCGATCAAGCGAATGGGAGTCGGGTCATCAAATCCGATGATCATGTCGACACAGGCGAGTCCTGCGAGTAATGCCGACCGGTCATGTTCTCCGATGATTGGACGAGACGCTCCCTTCAAGCCTCGTACGGAATGATCGGTATTCAGGCCGATGATCAGGAAATCACCCAGTCGCCGCGATTCTTCAAGGCATGCCAGATGGCCGGCATGCAAAATATCAAAACAGCCGTTTGTGAAGACAATGGTCTTTCCCTGTCGACGTGCCTCGCGAACCTGTTCGCTGGCGGTCTCGAGATCAACGATTTTGTGCGATCGACCACGCCACTTGGCATCGAGTTCATGAATTTTCACTGGATAAGCACCGGCTCGGCCCACCGCAATTCCTGCCGCCATATTCGCCAGGCGACAGGCGGTGAGCAAATCCCAGCCGCAACCGAGCGTCGCGGCGAGGACCGCAGCGACGGTGTCACCGGCTCCGGTGACATCGGCCACTTCTTGTGCCTGAGACTCGATATGAGTTGATCCCTCGACGGTACAGAGCGTCATTCCGGCAGCACCCTGGGTGATCAGGATCGCTTCCACTCCCAAGTCCCGTTGCATCTTGCTCGCAACTCGCTCCACAGCCGCCTGATCGTGCAGCGATTCTCCGCAAGCCCGCGCGGCTTCCAGGACGTTCGGAGTCAGAACTCTCGCACCTCGAAAAATGGAAAAATCAAAACTCTTCGGATCGACGATACAAGGAATTTTCTGTTCCTGGCAGCGTTGAATCACCCATTGCGATAACTCTGCTGTGACCGCCCCCTTATCATAATCCGAGAGCACAACAGCCTGATGTTCTGCGATGATCGGGTCGATGAGTTTCCGCAGTTCTTCTGAACGCACGCGGAAAGAGTGTGGGTCGCCGTCTTGATCGAGACGGAGCATTTGCTGGTGCGAATGCGAGACCACCCGCGATTTGCAAATTGTCACCAGACCCGTCCCGTCCGGCGTCACAATCCGCGTGACACCACATTTTTGTAGAGTCTGACGTAAGAGTTGTCCGGCGGAATCGTCGCCAATCAAACAGGCGAGGGTGGGGTCAACCCGCAGGGCGACGAGTGAAGCGGACACATGCCCGGCACCACCAGGGCTGGCTGTTTCTCTGCTTAATTTCACGATCGGTACGGGAGCTTCGGGGGAAATCCGCTGGACTTCACCGGATAAAAAACGGTCCAGCATTGCGTCGCCGATCACCAGCACGCGAGCATTGAATTCGATCATTTCGTTCTCTGTTCAATATGGGTTGTGTGACCAAAGTATGATGAATCGCGTCAGCTTTTCAAGAAGTTTTTGTCCACAAAGTGCAGTAAAACTCCTGTTTTTTTCGGCAATGAGTGTGAGGCCCCTGAGCCGCTGGAGAGCATTTGAGGTCACTCCGTCAGAATCGGTCTGGGGCATTCCCAGCGGGATCGGCCCTGACAAAAGTTGCCCGTTACAGGAATTGAACGGGATCGAAGAGGTTTTCGGGTTGAGTCTCGGCCTCCGTCGCGTTAGCATAAAATATTGCCGATGTATTCTTTCGAGCCCTGGCCATCCCTTCAGAAAGAACACGCGTTTCATGACTCGCCTGTTTGCCGTCTTCGCAGTTGTGGGTGTCTTGGCCTCCTGTTCCGCCGCTTCAGCGGAAGATCGGGCTTCAGGGAGTGAAATTCATTTTACCAATGATATTGTCCCCATCCTGAACCGTTTCAGTTGTAACTCGTCAGGCTGTCATGGTAAGGCGGAGGGTCAGAACGGGTTTCGGCTTTCGGTTTTTGGTTTTGATCCGCAAGCCGATTTTGTGGCACTGACGCAAGAATCGCGGGGTCGACGGGTGATCCCTGCCATTCCCGAGCAAAGTCTGCTGCTGAAAAAGATCTCGGGAGGCTCGCCCCATGGGGGTGGGATCCGAATCGTGCGCAATTCGTTCGAGTATCGTTTGCTCCACGACTGGATCGCTGCGGGGGCTCTGCCCGGCCG
>JBIKZJ010000337.1:0-7263 GCA_044354755.1 Schlesneria sp.
AATGGATGTCGAGGTGCTGCGGGATTCGTTATTGGCGTTAAGTGGTCAATTGGACGAGTCTCCCGGTGGTTCGCTGTTACCGACCCCGAACCGTAACTATGTCACCAGTACCGCGAACGTCAATCCAGCCGTCTATAACAGTAACCGCCGCTCGATCTATCTTCCGGTCGTTCGTTCCGCATTGTACGATGTCTTCACCGCGTTCGATTTCGCCGACCCGAGTACGCTGGCGGGACAACGTGATCAGACCACGGTGGCACCTCAGGCTCTGTTCATGATGAACAGTTCGTTTGTACTCGATCAAGTCCGCGTTCTCGCCGCGCAGATGACGCAGCGGAGTGAACTGGAACTGCCGACGCGATTGCGGCAACTGTATCAACTGTGCTATAGCCGTGACCCCTCCGAGGCGGAAGTGGCTCGTGCAGTGGGCTATCTGGACCGGATCAAAACCACCCTGCAGCAATCCGGCGTGGCGGCCAGCGAGGTCGAGCTTCGTGCCTGGATCAGCCTGTGCCGTGCCCTGTTGTCGGCCAATGAATTTATTTATGTGGAGTAAACCGAACCTCAATGTCACAACATTCCTGTCATCGCTTTACCCCCGTCATGAATCGTCGCGACCTGCTCAAGCTAAGTGCTGCCGGGTTCGGCAGTCTGGCCCTGGCAGGTCTGGCGGCGGAAGAAGTCCGGGCCGACGCCCCGCTAGCCAAACCGAATCCGCTGGCGATCAAAGCGGCTCAGTTTGCACCGAAGGCCAAACGAGTCATCTTTCTGTTCATGCATGGCGGCCCCTCACAGGTCGACACCTTTGACTATAAGCCGTTGCTCGAACGGGATCACGGGAAACCATTGCCGTTTGCCAAGCCACGCGTCTTTTCCGCTCCGACCGGAAACCTGCTGAAATCTCCGTTCCAGTTTCAGCAGTATGGTGAGAGTGGTGCCTGGGTAAGCGAGATCTTCCCGCATGTGGCCCGCCGCGTCGACGACCTGTGCATCATTAACGGCATGCATGGATCGAACTCGCGCCACGGAGGGGCGTTGCTGGAACTGCATACGGGGAGTGATACATTTGTCCGTCCGAGCATGGGGTCCTGGATCACGTACGGACTGGGGACCGAGAATCAGGACCTGCCGGGGTTCATCACCATGTGCCCGACGCTGACGCATGGCGGAGTGAATGCTTACAGTTCGGCGTTTCTGCCGGCGGTCTACGCCGGCACACCACTCGGCAATGCCAGCATCCCGTCGGATCAAGCGAAGATTCCGTTTATCGAAAATGCCGAAAAACAGTCACGGTCCTTTCAGCGTTTGGAACTGGATTTGTTGCGTGAGATGAACTTGGATCAACTCGGCTCAACGGGACCGGACAGTCTGCTGGAAAGTCGTATCGAATCGTTCGAACTCGCCTTCCGCATGCAGTCGGCAGCACCGCAGTTGCAAGAGATTGGTGACGAAACGGAAGCGACCCAAAAACTGTACGGCCTCGATCAACCGACCACCCGGAACTTTGGGCGTCAATGCCTGATGGCGCGGCGATTCATCGAACAGGGAGTCCGTTTCGTGCAATGCACACACAGCTATAAATGGGACCAGCATGGGGGGCTGAAGGCGGATCACGCCCGGAATGCGATGGAGGTGGACCAACCGATTGCCGCGTTGCTGATCGATCTGAAATCACGGGGACTTTTGGAGGATACGTTGATTTTGTGGGGCGGTGAATTTGGCCGGACGCCGGTGGCACAGGGAGACGATGGCCGGGACCACAACCCCCAGGGTTATACGATGTGGCTGGCGGGAGCGGGTGTGAAGCCTGGAATCCGTTACGGCAAGACGGACGACTACGGCTATTATGCGGTGGAGGACAAGGTTCATTTACACGACCTGCACGCAACGATGCTGCACCTGTTGGGGCTGGATCATCTGAAATTAACCTACAAATACGCCGGACGGGACTTCCGGTTAACGGATGTGCATGGCGAAGTGATCCAGGGTTTGCTGGCCTGATCGGGTTGTTGGGGGTAGTAGTCTATTGAAGAGCGGGGACAGGCTCTGACCGAGATCATAAAACGAATTGAGTGATACGCAGTGCGAGGTGCCTGTCTCCATTTGACAAGAGACTGGGAACGGTTAAAAGATAAAAACACAAAAGCCTGAAGAACGGAATTTTCGCTCATTCTATTTTGTATCCGTAATCCTGGTAGACCATAAATACGCGGTGTCCCCTTTTTTGGCAGCGAAGTCGTCAACGTAGCCATCATCGCTCCGCGTGATGTGGCTTCCTCACGGGGCTGTGGTCGTTTCGAACTCGCCTCCCACAAATTGGAATCCTGGTTTTGGACAGATTTGGACAGGAAATCCATCGGGAAAAATCGGCTTGTTGAGAACCGGAAGGTCTCTGAATTCACTGAGTGAATCACGTTGATTTACAGGGAATGATGAGCATTTCGTCGGTTTTGAGCGATTGAATGGTTCACGACGGAGCGTCGTCACGCCGAGCGATGACGCCTACGTTGGGGCCGCCGCAAGCGGCTTTGAACTAGACAAAAGTCGTCAACGATCGGGCTAGTAAGAACTGCTGAAATTCAGTCCCGCTTAGTCCAATCCGTACCGGCGATTCTGCCACATACGGCTCATTGATCTTTAGTAATTAAAAAAACCGTGTCTCTGTTTTTAAAAACCGACTCGAAGGACATCGGTGCATCGGTGACGTGATCGCCGCGATCAACAAGCACCCGGTGGCGGGTCCCCAAGTCTCAGTCCCGAATTCATTCCCGGAGTGGTGCCGAGGCGCGCGGACCAAGTACGGGATTCTGGTAGCGGTCTTGAAATCTTCCCCTTGGGTGAGCGGCAACGATCCAAATCGTATCGACCCCATTGACACATCATGCTTAAATGACTATTTTTATATGAGTTACGTTTTATTGTATTGTTGAAAGTAGTTTAAAATTGCAATTCGCAATTTGACGGATTTTATCGTTTGTTTTCAGAAATCGGGTGGTTTCAATGAGAAGCGTTATTGGAAGGTTTGCATTCACTTGTGCGGTCGTCGCCTCGGCATGCGTTGCCGCAGTTTCGTCGGCGGGCAGCATTCCCGCGACGATCGTGGAAAACGGTCCTGCGACCGATACGTCATTCCGAATCGGCGGGGCCAACAGCCAGGTGGAAGCGGTGATCTGGGCACAAACATTCACCTCTTCAACATCGATTTCCGCGTTGATCGGCAGTCTCGATGGGCAGTCAGAGACGGTTGACGCGATTTTGGTCTATGGATTCGCTGAAAATGTGATTGGCCGCAATACGGTGACCGTCGGAAGTTTCGCCAGTGCGGCGGACTTTACCTCGGTGACACTCTTCAGCAACCTGACACTCGCATCTGGTGCTTATGGCCTATTTCTTTTTAATTCGGATACGACGGGGAACGTCAATGTTCGCTGGTCGGTTGGCGCGACAACAACAAACACCGCCAATGGCCAGTTCGTTCTATCTGGCTATGCTAATGGCACCAACACCAATGTGACCGACCCGAATCTTTCGGATTTCCAGGACGGGACTGGGACGACACAGCTGGGATTCAACGTAACGGGAATTGTTCCTGAACCTTCCTCGTTTGCCCTGCTGGGCCTGGGCTGCATCGGCGTGGTGGTCGGCTCGTACCGCCGACGACAGGCCGCATAATCATTGCGGTGAGGATGCCTGACGATGCTACGGAAGCCGTTCGATTTCGAGCGGCTTTCTTTCGTTTCATGGAAGTTGCCCAAGCGTTCAGGATATCCACGGCCGCGGCAGGAACGGATCTGCGTTCTGCCTACTGCGTACTTGGCCGTCGCCGAGGTTACGTCTATGATCTCCCGAATAAACCGTGGTGGGCGAAGTCAGACCGGAGGAGAGCCGTCCCGGAACCGAACAAACCCAGCCGGTCTGAAAAATCGACGTTTTTCACTCAGAATGGAGACTCAATGCCGAACAGCGTTCTCTTTCAGCCGGTCGCCTTAGGTGACCTCTCGTTACGCAACCGGATCGTGCTCGCCCCGATGACTCGATCCCGATCTGGGTCGGCGCGGATTCCGAACCGGCTGATGGCGGAATACTATACTCAACGGAGCTCCGCTGGCCTGCTGATCTCAGAGGCGACCACCATCTCGCCCCAGGCCAATGGCTGGAACGAGTCTCCTGGGATTTACTCCGACGAGATGGTTGAGGGCTGGAAGCACACGACCAACGCAGTGCATGAGCACGGCGGCGTGATCTTCCTACAGCTTTGGCACATGGGCCGTGCCTCGCACAGCAGCTTTCACGATGGCAAACTCGCCGTGGCTCCCTCGGCCATTAAGATCAACGAGGAATACATCCACACCCCCAACGGGAAGCAGCCGCACGAAGTCCCGCGCGCTTTGGAAACCGGAGAAATCGCCCGACTTGTCGAGGACTACCGACGGGGGGCGGAACGAGCGAAAGCGGCGGGCTTCGATGGTATCGAGATCCACGGAGCCAACGGCTACCTCATCGACACCTTCCTGGAATCGAAGACAAATCACCGCACCGATCAATATGGTGGCAGCATCGAGAACCGCTACCGCTTCCTGAAGGAAGTGGTCGAGGCGGTGACAACGGTCATCCCTGCCAATCGCGTCGGGGTCCGGCTTTCCCCCAATGGCGTTTTCAACGATATGGGGTCACCAGATTACCGGGAACAGTTTACGTTTGTCGCCAGCCAACTCGACCACTTCGGTCTGGCGTACCTGCACCTCATGGATGGACTCGCTTTCGGCTTTCACAAACTCGGTGAGCCGATGACGCTGGCCGAGTTCCGCAAAGTGTTTCATGGACCACTGATTGGCAATTGCGGGTACACCCAGGAAACGGCCGAGCAGGCGATTACCGCAGGAGACGCCGACCTGATCGCCTTCGGACGCCCCTTCATCAGCAACCCCGATCTCGTCGAGCGATTCCAGTACGGCTGGCCACTGGCCGCAGAGGCCCCGATGTCAGACTGGTACATGCCCACAGGCGAAAAGGGTTATACGGACTACCCGGTTCATCAATAGGGTAAAGTCAAACAGGCCAGCCCTCGTTTGGCGGTGTTGGCGGCCCGCAAATCCGCCAAACGAGGAGATCGCCTTTGGCGAAATAGATTGAGGGGAATCGACCGAAAGACAAGTGAGATTGACTTTTTTTATTGCTGACTCTTCAGAACGTTGCTCGCTTCTCCAGGATGAAAGACAGGTGATACGGGACGTGCCGCATCCCCGGCAAAACCAGTTGCCTCAACGTAACAAGTCCTGTTTCGCTATGGATCGCGGTGCGCTGCCATGCTTCGGCGAGGGATTTGAGTCAGTCAGTACCTGGATGGTAAGGCATTACAACGCCGCGATCGAGGGGACAAGCTTCACCCTTGTCGAAACTGCGTGCAGGGCGATCTGGTGCAGGATTTCGCTGACTGTGGTGCAGCAGTCCGGCAGGATCGTAACGTGGTACTTCTCTGCGGCCTTCGAGATCGCCGTGTGAGTGACACAGTTCTGCGTCATCATTCCGCAAACCAGCAAGTCGGTAACGCCGAGTTTGGTCAGCGTTTCCTCAAGGTTCGTCTGCTCGAAACTGTCTGCAAACTCCTTGACGACAATCGGAGCTTGGGGAGCAGCCACCACGATGCGGGGATGGATATCCGCACCGGGCGTCCCTGCATTGAAGAAAGGAGCCATCCCCTGCTTGGCGATATGCTGAATGTGGATCACGGGGACACCTTGAGCGTTAGCCTTAGCGATGGCCTGCTCGATGTTTTGCAGGACAACATCCGTGTTCCACAGCGGAAACTTGCCATCGGGGAAATAGTCGTTTTGAAGGTCAATTACCAGCAGTGCTTTCGTCACAGTCAGCCTCCCATTTTCCGTTCATCGAGTTTCGAAAAGCGGTCCCCACGGAATGCCCCACGGGTAGCCCAGCACAATCATAAGGAATACCAAAACAATCCCGGAAGGGATTTCGCGGATTTTTCCTTTCAGCAACCGTGGCATCACAAACACCAACAACCAAAGCGATTTATAAATCACCTGAATCAGCAAAAGTGGTGACATCGGCACAGGATAAAACAGGCCGAGGATCGAACCGAGCAGGATCGCCGTCCACAGCGAGCCGAGGAGGGTGCGAAAACCTTCGCTCTCAGGGAACTTCTCCTGACAGACCCATTGCCCGCCACGGTGACCGCCCAGCAGCGTCAGGAGGCCGACCGGGATGAGAACGATGATGTTGAAGATGTAGGGGAACAACGACGGATTCATTTCGGCGTTCCCGCTCGCTCCACTTGAATCGACTCGATCTCCATTTTGAACGGCCCGGCCTGCTTGTCGCTCAACATGAAGCCCAGGGAGTTGACCTGTTCTGGCTTAACCGGCCCGGCACTGTTCACGACCCTGCCGAACGAAGTCGGCTCGAACTTGTCGAGCGGGACTTTGACCTCGATCCACTCGTCCTTCTTGGTCTGGAACGTGGCACGGTAAGAGAAGGCGATCAGCGGCTTGTTGAGGTAGAGGTTCAGAGTGTATTCCCGGCCATCCCCCCGAACCTTGGCAACGACGGTGTCCCCTTTCTGTAGACCGAGCTTCTTGGCCTTCGTCCGTAACGAGGCGAAGCCACCGTTGTTCTCCAGCGATAGGGTGCCGTAGAACTCGAGCGTCTGCTTGTCCGTAATCTTCAATTTGCCTTCGGATACGCCCCCCATCACGCCGTCGTTGACGTTCTGCCATGCTTTCGCAGCGTCGGCATTGGTGAAGTCGAACAAGGTTTGTGGCGTCTCTTCGGCCATGACGAACGACCCCATCAGGATCAGTAGTAGGGGCAACACCCCTGTTTTATGAATCATGATTTCCCCCAATTCATCCAGGTGATACTCATTTGCAGCACCGTCGCAATCGACACCCACACGAAATACGGTCCTTGGGCCACGGCGACCGATTTGAAATGCGGCCAGACCGCGACCAGACACCAGATAATGGTACCCCAGACGATCAAGATGTCCACCGCCGCCAGTGGCACGCTCCTCATCCCGGAAAAGATCGGCATGAAGAGCAAGTTGGCAACCAGATTGATGGCGAACGGCACGGCGAGGCTTCGGGGAACCTTGCCCTGAAACGCCTTGAGGAACACGAACCCAAAGCTGATGACGATGATCGGGTAGAGCAGCATCCAGATCAGCCCGATGGTCGCTGGCGCGGGCGTCCACGAGGGTTTTGCCAAATTGTCGTACCATTCGATCCAGAGCATGAGTTCAAC
>JBIKZJ010000338.1:0-7253 GCA_044354755.1 Schlesneria sp.
TCAGTCCGTGAATTTCTTCTTTGCCCGCAGCCCGCATAATGACGCCGGCTCCCAGAAATCCAATTCCCGACAAAACCCCCTGGACTGTTCGCAATACGCCATCACCAGGATGCGTTTCGTCGCCGGGCAGAATCGCGACACTCACCATCGCGATCGCTGCCGACCCCATGCTCACCATTGAGAGGACTCGGACTCCGGCGGGTTTTCGGTGCAGCTCGCGATCAATTCCGAGGATCCCCCCCAAGAGCGTCGCCATCACCAGCCGCAGCAGAATTTCATCAAGATCGTTGCAGTCCGTCGACTTCAATTCTAATCCTTTCCACAGTGTTGATCGGGTATCGATGCTGAGCGTATCGAAACAGAATCCAAACGATCAGTCGATCTGCTCGGTGGAATCATGATCGATTTTCTCTTTGATTGCATCCTAACGGTGCAGTTGCCACACTCGTCATCACTTTTCACAGGACTGTTTCTCGAGATTTTGATGAGGGGACCAAACGATGTCGGAACAACTGGCAACCAGACTCTGCAACGAATTGACCAAGCTGACGCTGATTGACCCCCATACGCATATCAATCCGCACGCACCTGCCTCGAAAACTCTGGCCGACATCATGGGGTACCACTACTACACCGAATTGGCACATTCCTCGGGAATGCCCAAGTCTCGGATTGAAGAGCCGGGGCTGGACCCGAAAACCAAGGTGGGACGACTGGTGGAATCGCTGGTTCATCTCGACAACACGATTCAGGTGAGCTGGCTGGTGGAACTTTGCCAGAAGTTTTTTGGCTTTGATGACGATCGGATTACCCTCGCGAACTGGGAATCGCTGTACGATCGATCGGCGGCAAAAATGTCAGAACCCGACTGGGAAGATCAGTGTCTGAAGCAATCGGGGATCGAACGAGTTTTTCTCACCAACGACTTCGATGACCCCCTGACGGGATTTGATACGCACCGCTATGTTCCCTGTTTGCGAACTGACGACCTGGTCTTTCACTTTACGAATCCCACTGTTCGTGAGCGGTTGGCGAAGGCGACGGGGATCGAGCCGACCAGTACGACTGCCATTCGGCAGGCGATCGGAAAGTTATTTGACCAATTTACCCAGAGCGGGGCACGAGCCTGTGCAATCAGTTTGCCCCCCAGTTTTTCGCCAGTCGCCCCAGGAAGTCCGGCCGAGCTGGATTCCCAGTTTCGCTCCGCATTTCTGGAGGGGGATTCACCCTCTGCCGGAATAGGGGCAAACTTCATTTTCTGGACGATCACCGAGTTCTGTGCCGAATACAAACTCCCCTTCGATCTGATGATTGGGGTGAACCGACGCGTCTATCCGTCGGGAGTTTTTCAGGGGCAAGATCTGTTTGATCAGCGCGTTTCGCTGATTCAATACAAATCTCTGTTAAATGCATTTCCGCAGGTGACCTTTCCAATCTCGGTCCTGGCGCAGGCCAGCAATCAGGAACTGGTTAGCTACAGTTGGATTTTTCCCAATGTGGTGACCAACGCCCATTGGTGGTACTCCAACATCCCCGCGTATATTGAACTCGATACAAAAGCCCGGTTGCAGGCGGTTCCCCGCAATAAGCAGATTGGCTATTACAGTGACATGTACAAACTGGAATTCGGCTGGCCGAAGTTCAGTATGTACCGAAAATGTCTCGCTCGGGTTCTCGCGAGCGATTTTGTTGTGGGACGGGGGTGGAGCGAAGAACAGGCACTGAACTTTGGTAAGCAGGTTCTGAGGGGCAATGTTGAGACGATCTTTGGAGTTTGACGCAGGTGTTTTCACCTCGGATTCACGAAACTGATCGACCACTCCTTTCGTTCTCGGGACGAGGGCTTTAGAATCGATCACAGTGGAGCGAGCGAAAAAAGTAACCCGCGTGGTCCCGATCTTGATGCTCTCGATGAGAAGGTTTCGTTGTGGCGAAATTGATCCAACTTCTGCAGGGCATAGCGACGACGATCGAATTAACCGGTGATGACCTGATCATCGGGCGTCTTGGCGATTGTGGGCTTCAGATTCACGATGGTCTGGTCTCGCGAAAACACGCTCGGGTCTTCAAAAAGGGACAAACGTTTTTCGTTGAAGATCTGGGAAGTGGCAACGGGACCGTCATCAATGCCAAAAAAATTGAAGGCCCGATGGCACTCAAAAATGAGATGCAATTCAAAATTGGTCCGGCAATCTTTCGATTTGAAGATTTCGCTGAACGCAGACCACAGCAGGATCCTGGCGTTGCTCGCAATCCGGCATCGGCGGCGATCGGAGGGACGTTAAAAGTTGAAGTCGATGACGATGAGGGGACATCGAAATCCCACACAAGTCATTCGACCGGATTCGGCACACTGAACGTCAATCCCGAATCCAAGCTGAAAGCCGTCCTGGAAATCAGCCGAGCCTTGGCGGGGGCTGTGGAACTCGATTCGATCTTGCCAAAAATTCTGGAGGCACTCTTTCAGATTTTTCCTTTTGCAGACCGAGGTTGTATCCTGACCGTGGATAAGGCGTCGGACAAGATGGTCCCCCGCGCGACAAAGCATCGTCAATCCAATCAGGACGAAACGGTAAAGCTCAGTCGGACGATTTTGAGGAAAGTGCTGGAAGAAAAAACGGGGATCCTGTCGGATGATGCACCGAATGACCCCCGTTTCAATTCCAGTGAATCGATTCATCTGCTGATTCGCTCAATGATGTGCGTGCCGTTAATCGGTTTGGATGGAACACCGATCGGTGTCATGAACCTCGATACCCAAAGCGCGTTCAATCAGTTTACCAAAGGAGATCTGGATCTCTTGATGGTTGTCGCCGGCCAAGCGGCGATGTGTTACGAACAGGCGAACTTGCTGGTGACTGCGATGGAAAAGCAGAAGCAAGACAAAGAGATGCAGATCGCCAGCGAAGTCCAGCGGTCACTGCTCCCGACCGCATTACCGCAAGCCTCAGGCTGGGAATTTTTCGCCTCGTATGATAGTGCTCAGGAAGTGGGTGGTGATTATTATGATGCCTTCTTCGTAGATGGGGAGAAAAAAGTCTGCCTGGCTTTCGGGGATGTCGCTGGCAAAGGAGTGCCAGCATCGCTAATCATGTCGAGAATCGCCACCGTCGTTACGAATGTGATGGTATTCGTTGGTGATGTTCGGGAGGCCGTGCGGCGGATTAACCATCAAATGTGTACTCGGGCAGTTGATGGACGGTTCGTGACCTTCGTGCTCAGTGTCATTGACGTGACCTCGGGGGAAATGACGATTGCCATTGCGGGACACATGCCGATGATGATCCGGAAGAATGACGGAACGATTGTGGAATTTGGCGATGAAATCGTCGGTGTTCCGATCGGGGTGATTGATGATTTTCCTTACGAAATCGCGACTCGCGTGATTTTGCCGGGTGAAACCTGTGTCATTTACACGGACGGTGTCAGCGAGGCGATGAATCCTGTGAATGAATTATATGGGGTCGATCGCCTGCGCCAGCGGATGCAGCAGAGTACCGGTGGGAATGCCGAGGAATTAGGAAAAGTGATTCTTGAGGACGTTCGTCAATTCGCGGATGGACGACCCCAGAATGATGATATCACCATCATGGTATTTGGTCGGAAATAAATCGCCAAGGTTCGGAATTCGAAACCAAACTCAAAACAGAAAGAGTCTCCGCATGGTTGAGCCTGTCTCGGAAGGGTCGGAGTCTCCGACAAACGTGCGCTGGTTGACATTTGCTTTGGCGTGCGGGACATCGTGGCTCTTGTATCTGCATCGCTACTCCTGGAATATCGTCTCGCCCACGATTCAGGCGGAGTATGGCTTTGATAATAAGCAATCCGGCTTCGTTTTTTCGCTATTTTACTGGACTTATGCGGCGGGGCAAATTCCGAGTGGCATCGTCATGGATCTGTTTGGGACGCATCAGTTCCTCGGGCTCAGCATCATCCTCTGGTCGCTGGCATTGATGGGTTTCGGCATGACCAAAAACTTGTGGCTGATCGGGATGCTGCGACTGCAATTTGGTCTGTTTCAAGCAGGATGCTATCCCGGGTTGACCAAGGCGACGCGAGTTTGGTTTCCGCAGCAAAACCGCACAATGGTTCAGGGTTGGATCGCGACCGCCTTCGGAAGAGGGGGCGGGGCGATGTCCCCCATTTTGCTTGGAACGGTCCTGATGGGGTACTTTGGGCTGAAATGGCAAACTGCATTGGCGGTCTTCGGGTTGGCAGGCGTCGGTTTTGGGATTCTCTTTCTGTTCCTATTCCGAAATTCACCGCAGGTCGACGCACGTGTCAATGACGCCGAACGACGGTTGATTTCCACAGGAGACTCGCAAACCTCGACCGCATACGGTGGTGTTCTTTCCTGGTCGCGCGCTTTTCACAACCGCAGCATGCGATTTTTTGTGGTCCAAAGTTTTCTCGATGCGGGATCGGACGTCGCTTTTGTCTATTTGATGGGGAAGTTTTTTCTGGATCGTTTTGATTTAAAAATTGGCAGCGTCGGCTGGATGTCGAGCCTTCCCCTATGGGGTGGTGCTTTAGGGGGAATTGCCGGAGGGTTTCTCAATGACTATCTCATCCACCGAACTCATGATCGCCGCCGGTCACGCAGTGGAATTGGATTTGTCGGCAAGCTGATCGGTTGCGTGATGCTGTTTATCGTGGCGAGCCAGATCGAGACGGCCGCTCGGTTCATCGCACCGTGCCGCGATCTCCTCGATCGGTTTGTGGCTCTTCCTGCCAGCCCGGTGTTGACAGCCGGGATTGCCCTGATGCTGGCCAAGTTTTTCAGTGACTGGAGTCAACCGACAGTCTGGGGAACTTGTACGGATCTGGGTGGGCGATTCTCGGCAACTGTGTTCAGTATTATCAATACCTCGGGAACAATCGGGGGCATCATCATGCCCATTGTATTTGGAACATTACTCGACTGGAACACTACCAGCCAAGTTGTGGATGGGACAAAAATCAGCCTCATCAACTGGGGACCACTCTTTATGCTCTTGGCAGGAATGTATCTTGCCAGCGGGGTCTTCTGGCTGTTCATTGACTGTAATGACTCGCTAGAAACCGAGACCATTTGATTCGCTAACAGCAACTCAGCAGTTCCAACAGCGTGAGGATCAGAAACAGAAGCCGATTCCACACACCCCAAAAGAACGAACCCGTTGCGAGTGCACAACGGGTTCGTTCTTCAAGAGCGAATTGACCGTAAGTCAAAACCGCCGAGGATCAAGGGGACTAAAACGGTCGCGAGCACCGAAAGCCCCCACGACTATTTCTTTTCCTTCGGCACGGGGAGGATGATCAATGAATTTTCGACGAGGGCCACTTCGCCAAGCTTGTCGTTGATCTTGTACTGAATTTTCAATTGCTTTGCGGTGCTGGGGGCGGGGTCCCCACCAAAACACTCGTTGTAGCTTCCTGAAGGGAGCGTGATCAACGGGATATCGGTGGCATGTTTCTGCAGGATTTCCGTGACATCTTTCTGGGCCGCTCCGGCTCCATATTCTGCCTTAATGATTTCCAGCTTCACCTTGCTCAGTTCCACAGTCGACAATAACTCACGGACTTCGGGAGATTTATCCCCGATTTTCAGGGCGATCACCAGTGCCGCTTGCGAGGCCTCGTCCTTGAGCTCAGGATCCTGAACCGCTTTGACCGCCAGTTTCAGAGTTTCCAGATTTGGATAGCGTTTCAGAACTTCCACGACAAGCTTTTTCTCGGCGGTCCGACGGGATGCTTCTGTCGCTCGCTGAATCATCTCGATTCGTTCTGGCTCGGCCATCGTGAATTGACGTGCGGCCTTGATGTAGCCTCGCATCGCGCGAATCTGGAACTTTTCGGCGGGTGCCGTTTTGGCCAAATCGAGAAGAACGGGCGCCGCATCAATCGTCATCCAGTCGCCTAGCAGTTCACTCGCAACATCTTGCAGTTGTGGATCGTTATTCTTGGCAGCGGCAGCAATCGTACTGAGTGCTTTTGGGCCACTCACCGCCCCCAGGATTTTGAGCAGTGCAATCTTTGTTGCAACCGGTGTTCGTTCCATGGCTGTAGCCAGTTCCGTGGAACAGGCGTCGCGATCAGGCATGCGGACGCAGGCGGTTTTCAAGGCCTGTTGAGCCAAGACCGCGTCGTCTGCGGACTTCGGGGTGACAACCTGCTTGATCAGAACTCCGAGTTTATCCGCAGGAACGGTGTTACCAAGCGAAGTCAATGCGGCACTTCGCACGGCTTTATCCGAGTTATCTAAAGCTTTCAGCAACGCCGGCAGGGCATCAATACGACGTTCTCCGACCAATTCAATCAACAGTCGATAGACTTTCCCGTCTGGCTTGGCGAGTCGAGTCACGATTTCCTTGTCGATGCTCTCACCTGAGATCTCGGTCAGTCCCTTGTGAGCAACCTGTGCGATTTCGGGATCGGTTTCAATCGCCGACTCGAGCAAAGGAGACAGGGATGCTGCATTGCCGACTCGTCCCAGCGCATGCAGCGCGGCGAGTCGCACGGGCTTTGGTCCGCTCTTCGCGACCTTGAGGATCGCCGGTAACGAGACCGTTTCGGTCCGATCTGCCATGGCACCGATGATCAGCGCAGCTCGGTCGGGAGTTGCTTTTGCCATTTCCGTTGCCAGGGCTTCGTCGATTTCGCCTCCTGGAAATTCCCGTGCGGTACTCAGGGCGATGTAAAACAGACCTTTACTCGGTGATTTGAGTTGTTCAATCAGCAGAGCAATCCCCTGTTGTTTGCGGGCCAGAATGGCACCCCGCGTTGCTTCCAGGATCCGTTGTTCGGGAACGTCACTCTTGCGAACCAAGTCGTACAGTGCCACCGCTTCCGCTTCGAGTCCTGCCGTATGAAAGCGTTCTGCGCACAGGACACATCCCTCAGCAACTGCCGAACGAACATTGAGCGGGGCGGTTGCGAGGACCGCTTGCAGGGATTGGGAGGCGGCACTCGAGCCGATTCGACCCAGGGCCACTGCGGCTGCCGAGGCGACTTCCGCATCGGGCGACTGCAGTTTAGCTGTTAACAGATCCACAGCACTCGAATCGCGACGAACACCAATCGAGTTGATCGTTCCGACCAGCAGCAACCCCTCCAGAGAATCGGTCGCTTTCCGTAATGCTTCGTCTGCTTCGGATCCTGGAATGACTTCCAGAGCGATGCGTGACCAAGAAGAGAGTTGTTCGTTTCCCAGCAATTTGGCGAGTTCTGGTACCGCTTTGCCGGACCCATAGATCGCCAGGTTTTTACAGGCG
>JBIKZJ010000340.1:0-7244 GCA_044354755.1 Schlesneria sp.
GGGTTGTTCCAAGGCGGACAACCCGTCGCACGAACATTAAGAGGGAAATACGAATGGTCGTCCATTGGCAAGCAACTTCGGGAGAAGGGATTGGTACAATGAAATTAGACATGGGAATTCGGCTGCTCCTCCGGTGGGTGGATGCCGAGTGCCGCAGTTGGGAACGGAGGGACTGATGCCAAACGGCTCGATTGATCCAAATCACGATTACATCGCTGACCTGAGCCAAGCGACGGGCAAATCCTGGCCGACGATTGTTGCCGCACAGGCGGATGCGGTCGCGGTCCAAAGCCTCATTTACATCCGTCTGCGAAAGTTCACCTCCGCCGACGTGGAAGTCGTGGTCTTTGGCTCGCTGGCGCGGCGGGAATGGACGAGTGGTAGCGATGTCGATTGGACCCTGCTCGTCGATGGTCAAGCCGATTTGCGACACCGAGATTCCGCTCGGGAAGTGGGCAAGATTGTCGGCACCGGAAAGACGCAGGAGGCGTTACGCTTTAACGGCGTTCCGCTCACGGGACCGGGGGCCGAGGGGATCTTTGGCAATATGGCATTCAGTCATGAGATTGTGCATCATATCGGCGGTCAGGCGGATACGAATCGGAATACGCCCCAGCGTATCTTGCTGCTGCTTGAAGCCACCGCGATCCGTGCCGCAGACGACGATCTGAGCGGCCCGTACGAGAGAAATTGTCCGCCAAATCCTTAATCGCTACCTGGCGAGCGACTCAAACTTTCACTCCCAGACGGACCAGCAATCCCGTATTCCGCGATTTCTGCTGAATGACATCGTGCGGTATTGGCGCACGATGTGCGTTGATTTTGCGTACAAAGACTGGGAGCAGGCGGGGGACAAGTGGGCGATTCGCAATATCAAACTGAGAACTTCGCGGAAGCTCCTCTTTATCGCGGGACTGATGATGGTCTTTAGTTGCTTCCAGAACCCGACGCTGCAACGAAACGCCGCAGGGACTGACGACTACCCTTTGCAGTTGCAGGAGCATCTCTTAAATTTTGTCCATTCGACCCCGCTCAATATCCTCGTCTGGACGTTGCGGGAAATCGGGCTAAACGCTGCCGCAGCCGAGTTCCTCGATGATTACGAACAGTTCCTCGCCCAGATCAATGACAAAAGGACTCGCGATCATCTTGCCGGACTGCGCGAACCGTTCGTGTATGACGACAAATCGTTTCTCGAATGCCGAGAGATCAGCCATCGATTACAAGCAACGTTGAAAAAGGTCTGCTTTGAGACCGACTCGCCCTTACGGGAGTTTACCTGCGAATATGGAGTGTTCTAAGATGAAAATTGGATTTTCAACCGGCAGCATCGCCTTGGATAACGTGCAGCGCGGTTTGGATGTCGCGACAAATCGGCGGACTACCGCGGTCGAACTCTCGGCGCTGCGTGAGGTGGAACTGGACCCGTTGCTGCAATCGTTGGATCGCCTGCAGGGCAACCTGCAATCCTTCGAGTACATCTCGTTTCACGCACCCAGCAAACGAGAACGGATGACGGAGGCGGAGTTTGTGGGAAAACTTCAGCAGGTGGCAAACCGAGGTTGGGCGATCATCGTTCACCCTGATTTGATCGAGGATTTTTCGCTGTGGGGCAAGCTGGGACGCGCTGTCTGCATCGAGAACATGGACAAGCGAAAGAAGATCGGCCGCACCGCAGCACAGCTGCAGACGATCTTTGACAAATTGCCGGAAGCGACCTTCTGCTTCGACATCGGCCACGCGAGGCAAGTCGATCCCACGATGCAAGAGGCCGAATCCTTTCTGCGGTTGTTTCAGGATCGAATCCGGCAAGTTCACATGAGCTACGTTAATTCACAAAGCCGCCACGAGCGGTTGAACTTCGAAAGCATCCAGGCCTTCCAACGGGTGGCTCATCGGTTGAACCCATCCGTGCCGGTGATTCTCGAGACACCCGTCCAAAGTGGGGAAATCGATGACGAGATTTCCGCCGCCGAACAGGTCTTTGCCTTCGCTGCCGGGTTTGTGCGGGAACGGAAATCCTAACAATTCAGGCAGGCAGTGAGGTTCTGGCCGTACCGAGGCCGCTACCGGCGAGTGATTTCCTCCAGGACCTAGAAGCGGCATAACCCATGTCAGTTGTTACGAATTACTTATACGAATTGGTCCGCAAACAACCATGCAAACAACCATAGGGACACTGAGCTGACTTGAAAATGTGTTGCGATTTTGCTCAAACTATCTGCGTCAGTGGTTTTGACCGGTCTTAATTTGGAGCGGAATGATGGCGAGGATGGCTCGGGCAGAAGTGTTTGCGCCGGATGAAGTTGCGGTTGTGCATGTGATGAATCGCGTGGTTCGTCGCTGTTACCTGCTGGGTAATGATCCGGTGTCCGGCAAGAATTATGATCACCGCAAAGTGATGATTGAATTGCAGTTACAGCGATTGGCCGGGGCTTTTGGGATTGACCTGCTGTGTTAAGCCGATCAGTCTTCGTGTCGCTGTGTACGAGGGTGAGGAACCTGTCACGGATATTCAGACCGTGAAGTTTGACAGCAGTTCCGGCAACTTGGACGAGCGGAAGAAGTGGGTCAGCCTCGTCCTCAAAGAGCGGCAATACAACAAGAAAACTCCATACCGCATTGTGCTGCGGGATGCTGAAACCGGCATCGAGCAGCAGAGCGTGGAAGTGATTAACGACAGGGCGTTCACCGATGACTTCTGAAAACCAGCGACCAGGAATTTATGTCATCGCCGGACCCAACGGTGCTGGAAAGACGACGTTCGCAAGTCGGTTTTTGCCTGAGTACGTCCATTGCACTGAATTCTTGAATGCCGATCTGATTGCTGCCGGACTTTCTCCTTTTGACCCGGAAAGCCAGAATATCCGTGCCTCTGAACTTATGCTGGAGCGTATGGATGGACTGATCGAGCGACGAGAGACGTTTTCTTTTGAGACGACATTTGCTGCTCGAAGCTATCGTCACAAGATTATCGGGTGGAGAGACAGCGGCTACTATGTTCACTTATTCTTCCTGTGGCTGCCCTCCGCAGATATGGCTGTCGCCAGAGTTGCCAATCGGGTCATCCAGGGGGGGCATGGATTGCCTGAAGAAACGATCCGAAACCGCTATGATCGTGGAGTCGCCAATTTCCATGCTCTTTACCGGCCTGTGGTCGATGAATGGTCGTGTTTTGACGGCTCTCGGCTACCCCCCAGGTTAATTGCCCAATCAGAAGGATCCTCGGCAGAAATTTGTGACCAATCGACGTGGAAGTTCATCGAGCAAACAAAAGGGAACAACACATGATACGCCCCGAACAAGATCGCTCTTCAGTCACTAAAAAAGCTCAAGCAGCGTTTATGGATGTACAACAGTCCGTGATTGAGCGAGCAAAACAAACACACACGCCAATCATCGTGTTCACTAATAACCGCATTCAGAGTCTGACTGTGGAAGAGTTCGAGAGAATCGAACTCGAAAAATCGTCGGAACGCCTTGAATTCGGCAAAGGGGAATAAACCTTGAGTACGGCCATCGATTCTCTCGACGATCTGTTGGGGAGAATCATGGGGACACTGCGCTAGATTGAAAATTTGTTGCGATTTTGATCAAATTGCCTGCGTCTCCGGTTTTGATCACATTCGATTTTGGAGCGGAATGATGGCGCGGATCGCTCGAGTGGAAGTGTTTGCGCCTGATGAAGTTGCAGTTGTGCATGTGATGAATCGCGTGGTTCGTCGCTGCTATCTGCTGGGTAACGATCCCGTCAGTGGCAAGAATTACGATCATCGCAAAGTGATGATTGAAAAGTCAGTGACAGCGATTGGCCGGGGCGTTCGGGATCGACCTGCTGGGATTTGCCATCATGTCGAACATTTCCATTAAAATTATTTTAGTGTCCCCTGGGTCGCCCTCTTCGCGATGTGATCGCGTTCACATGCGTTTTATGGCAGCGCGACCACGAAAAACTTGTGATTCCGTGCCCCTTGAGATGCTTTTACCCCTCCCGCTCCGCCGTCATTAGCGATACTGACTCGGCAAACCGAAATTATTTTCGTGTCCCCTGGGTTCCTCTCCTGGGTTCCCCGCGCAGAGATCAACGAATCCGACACGTCATGCCGTCGAGTCTGAAATAACGAAATTTACAATCAAGCCCGCAGAGCAATCGGAGTGCCGAACGGTATTGGCTGCGTCCCCTTTTCCTTTCCTTGCCACTCACAGGGTTGTCACCCAGCAGATCACAGCGAGGAACCACGCGATTCATGACATGGACAACCGCAACTTCATCAGGCGCAAACACTTCCGCTTGAGCCATCCTCGCCATCATTCCGCTCCAAATTAAAATCGATCAAAATCGACGATTCAGACAGTTTGAACAAAATCGCAACGCTTTTTCAAGCCAGCCCAGTGTCCCAATTGCCATCCGAAAATCGACCGGTACTCGCCACCTACTGATGCTGGGGGCATAATTCCCTACCACAGTCCGGGAATTCAGAAAAATAGTTTCAACCTGCTTTTCAGCAATGACTTGTGACGAAAAGTGCGAGCTTGAAATCCCCTCCAAACACAGCGTTTTCGCCATTTTGTTGCCTAGGTTTACCAATATACTGTAGAGCGATCATCGTGATTGCTCGCCAATGACTCATCGATGAAAGGCGGAATCATGTCGAGACGTACCGAAACTGGCTTCCCCAAACCAAAAGAAGTGGAAGATCAGTTGGTGATCCTTATTTACCAGAATGGGGGAAGCATCCAAACGTCCAGTTACGACTGGAACGTTTACGATGAAATGGCGGATCGATGCCGGTTGTCCCAGTGGGCACGAACTCGACGGACTTCGGGCGATCCGAGACCAGCTTGGCGAGCATACGTCGGATACCGCCGAAAGACGTTGCTGATGAAACGATTTTTAGATCACAGCCGCGATGGCATTTGGGCGTTGAATGAGGCGGGGAGAGCCAGAGCAGAGCGACTCTTGGCACTTTGAAGAATGAAGCCAAAAAAGCTCGTGACTCATCATCACGAGCTGGAGGCCACACGCCAGGAGCACGACAATGATCAAACGTGCGATGACACCTCTGGTCGGACATGACCGCCGATTCACGCGCTTCTCTTCGAGGCTTGGTTAAACGGGGACACGTGCGATAAAAATCTTCGAATGGAAATTCCCTTGTTGGTGGCCTTGGGCTATTCAAACGGCGAAGTTCGCGCTAATTTCCACGGGAGATTCTCTCAACGAGCGTGGTGGTGCGATATCTGGAAAATCCTGAACAAACACGGATGTTCGACGTTTATGTCGACATTTTGTCGCCAAAGGCCTATCAGAAGCTGCGAAAGGGCTGGCAGCACTTGTTCCGTTCGGCGATTCTGAATCGCCTGCCTGCGAAAAAGCTGGCCGATCATTTTCATCCCGAGATGGGCCGTCCGACCAAAGAACTGGATTCGATGGCGGGTCTGTTGTTCATCATCGAATTTCGGGATTGGACGCATGAAGAAGCGGCTGACGCCGACATGTTTCATGTGGATGTCCAATTGATCGAACTGCGACAGACGACTTCGAAATTAAAAGACGGCCGTCTCGCTGTTTGAGTTCGACTGACTCAAAAACGCTCGGGAATCACCCGTTGTTTGGTCGCACGCTCGAAGACTTTTGTCGCACGTGTCCTAAGTTCCCCCCTCCCCGGCCATTCTCGTTTCCCCTGGTTTTCCCGCTAAATCGCCTTTTATCCCGTTCAATCGTTTTCATCTGGGGTAGGAGCCGTAAGCGGTAATTCTGCATGTACGGATCTCTGCGGGGGGCAGTCAGCAATGACCGTTTCTGTCCGCGATGTGCCTATTCCATTTTTTGAAATCCGAAGCGGGATTCGACTTGATTCTCTCTCATATATGATACAGAATGAATGCAGGAGAATGACCATGACGATCCGCCAAAGCCTGTTTGAGAAGCTGGAAACCCGTCGCCGCGAGCTGGGATTGAGCCAATCCGTTCTCTCTGAGCGAAGCGGGGTTTCGTTGCCAACAGTCCAAAGAATACTTTCTGGTCACGGCCGGGCAGCAAGTTTCGAAAACACGCTGGCGATTGCCCAGGTTTTGGGAATGCAGTTCGATGCTGTAACGGTCATTCCTGCGAAGGAACTGCTCAGACAACAGGCTCTGAAAAAAGCCGAACGACTCGTGCGAATGGTGCAAGGAACATCGGCGCTGGAAGCCCAAGGGGTTTCGGCCCAACACCTTGGGCAGATGATCAAGAAGACCGTACACGAGCTGCTAGCGGGTTCTCGCCGCAGGCTCTGGGCAGAATAATGGCAGCCTGGAATCCCATTCCCGGTGAAACGCCGATCGACATCTCGGGATTAAAGTTAACCGATGTGACGAACCGCAGAGAACTCTCGATTGTCGAAGCGGAAAACGTTCGAAAAGCAATCGTCAAGTATTTGGGCGGTTCTCTGACCCGACGAATGGCGAAGTTTGATCTCTCGTGGATGCTCAAATTGCATCTGGAAATGTTCGGGGATGTTTGGAAGTGGGCCGGTCAAACGCGAAAAATCAACCTCAATCTCGGCTCGCCCTGGCATCAAGTACCGATCCAACTTCAGAGACTTTGTGATGACCTGGATTATTGGAAAACGAATTGGCCGGATGTCATCGAGCAGGCGGCACACCTGCACCATCGTGCGGTGCAGATTCATCCGTTTCCGAACGGAAATGGTCGATGGTCACGCCTCCTGGCAAATATTTGGCTCAAACTTCACAAGCAACCATTAACGGACTGGCCCGAGGAGGTGATTGGTTCAACAAGTTTGATCCGCGACGAGTACCTTGCGGCAGTTCGCGCAGCCGATGAAGGAGACTATACCCGACTGATCGATCTCCATCGACGTTTCTCAACTTAGGCAAGAAAGTGAAGTTTGGAAAGAAAAAGGACGCAGCTCATTAAATTGACCGATCTCAGCTGGGGACCACACGCCAGGAGCACGACAATGATCAAACGTGTCATGACACCTCGGGGCGGACATGGCCGCCGATTGACGCGTTTCTCTTCGAGGCGCGGTTAAACGGGGACACGTGCGACAAAAGTCTTCGAATGGAAATTCCCTTGTTGGTGGCCTTGGGCTATTCAAACGGCGACGTTGGCGCTAATTTCCACGAGAGATTCTCTCAACGAGTGTGGTGGTGCGATATCTGGAAGATCCTGGACAAACACGGCTGTTCGACATTTTTGCCGACATTTTGTCGGCAACGGCCTATCAGAAGCTGCG
>JBIKZJ010000339.1:0-7244 GCA_044354755.1 Schlesneria sp.
TTCGACAACTCTCCCCAGCGCCAGATCGTTATCGGCCACGTAGGCGATTGGGGTTGGGCTTCCCGGCTTGGTTCCCGACGTATGGTCATTTGGCAGTCGCATGACAATCAGGCGGGGAAGTTCTCCATTTTGTTCGAATTCGGCAAGTTCCTTCAGGAAGCGATCCGCTCGCAGTACATCAGGGTAGTCGAGGTCATAACTGCGAAACAACGGATCAAAATGACCTTCCAGGGCTTTGATTGTCGTGGTTCCAGGATCGGCAAGGGTGGCCCCGTTGCGGATGAATTCTCCATAACTGCGATAGGTGATCCCTTTTTCGGCTGCTCGATCCCAGAGATAGCCACCAAACGGTCGAGCGATTTCCAGGGCCCCCTCTGCGGGATAGGGAATGCGGCGGTCACCTCGATAGCTGAGTGGCCAGGTTCTTTCCACATAGTCGCTGGCATAAGCCCCCATCGTCCACTCGTGCCCATCGGCACTGACTTCGCCATCCACGTAAAAATTGTCCAGCAGCACGAATTCACGTGCCAGGGCATGATGATTCGGCGTTACTAATTCCGGGAAGAGGCAGAGACTGGGCTCACCATTTCCTTCCGGAATATCGCCCAAGACCTGATCATAAGTACGATTCTCTTTGATAATGTACACGCAGTGTGTAATGGGTGAGGGATCCCCCAGTTTGGCGGGAATGGGGTTATTTGGTTCGTGGTCTGAAGCGGTCACCCCGTTGGGGTCTTCTCGTTTGAGCGGACTGCAGTCGTAGACCGTCTTCGAGTAAGCGGCCATCTCTTTCGGACCGGGCATCGGGATGATTGACATCGTTCCTTGAAACAATCCGCCAATATATTCTCGGACGCCACCTGAACCACGCGGCGCTAGCGGGTTTGGACCATCACGATTTGCCTTCGAGGATTGTCCCTTTCCGTTCGTGACAAAGAGGGTTTTGTCATCGCGTGAGACCCGCACGGAGGTCGGATACCACCCGGTTGGGATAAACCCGAGCGGCGTACTGGCCCCCATTTCGGAAACATTGATGACTGCGAGATTGTTGGTATTGGAATTCGCGACGAATAACACGGTCTCATCGACGTTCAAAGCGAGTGAACTGGGAGTGCTGCCACTGGGGGCTCGCGGATCAATCGCAGTTCCAATCACCTCCACGGGTTTCCCCGCTTCGGTATCAAAAACCGAAACCGAGTTTCGATTGGCATTCGCAACGTACAAGATCTTTCCTTCTCGCGCCAGCAACATTTCATTGGGGTGCTCTTGTGACTTCCAGCGTCCGATCACGCCACCCGAATTGCTGTCGACCACCAGCACCGTCGCCTGCCCCCAAAGGCTGACATACAACCGTTGCCGCGTTTCATCCCAGGCAAGTCCGTAAGGGTAAGAATCTTTATCCAGGGGCCATTCCCCTTCGAGTGTTCCATCGCTGGTTTTGAATTTTGCCAGCGAATTTCCCACGACGTTTGCGACCCAAAGTGTGTCACCTGCCTTCGACAGCACCATCCCCGCAGGGGCCCTCCGTTTTTTGTCGGCCAAGGTATTGGGATAATCAATTTTCACTTGATTTGAGAGCAACCCTTGGTGGTTTTCAAATCGATAGACGAGATCATCCCATCCACCGCCGACGTAAAGCTGTTTTCCGTCGCGGGACCATGTCAGTCCAGCAAAGGTTTCTGGCATGGAAACCCGCCCGATGATTTTACCATTTTTGGTGTTGACCGTGATGACTTCATGTTCACCATAACCAGCATGAAGCACAGCAATGACTGGATCCGTGGGATGAATTTCTGCCAGCACCGGAAAATCACCCAATCGAGACTGTCGGCCGGCTTCCTTGATCGACCAGCCATTCGGCAGCAGCACCGAACCATCACGCCCCAAGCCCGGCCAAATCACCTTTTTTGCCGGAGGTGCCTGACTAAAACCCTGGGAATTCAGCAGCAAGCTCAGGCTTGCCAGCGAGATTACGAAGACGAACGAAGAGCGTATTGGCATCATGCACATCGGAAACACCTTTTGATTCAAAACGACTATGACCACCTGTCGACACGGTAACGACTTTGACAACATCGGGCCATCAGACATCGCTTTGTTCGTCAATTTTTCATGATTGACGAATCCGCCGTCGACTCATTGGTCCACCAGCAACGACAGGATCGCGGACGCATAAACACGGTGTCCAAAATCACTCGGGTGATTGACTCCATTACCGGTCAAGTCGCAGTCCCGTTTTCGTTGCAGCATTTCGGTCCAGAGCGAAGTGAGATCCGCCAGTGCCACGCCTTCGCCGCACAGCGATTCTAAAGCTTGGCGATAACGAGGAAACATTTCGCGTGGGGTATGAGTCCACTGATCGTTCCCCAGCATCGTTGCCACCAGAATGATTTCGGTATCGGGACGAGCCTTTCTGGTTCGCGTGATCAGCTCGAGTATCCCGGATTGATAGGCCTCGGGATTACGTCGGCCAACGTCGTTCATGCCGTAGGCAATCACAACCAGGTCTGGCTGATGCCGCAGCAACTGGTCCAGGTCTGCCAATCCGTTCGGGACACCCCAACCTCCCACCGCGCGATTAAAAAGTTGAATCTCTCCGCCATAATGAGCTCGTAACTGCCCAGCAACCAGCTCCGGGTACATCGGCATGTACGGTGGGGCGATGACCAGTCCCGAGGCATTCAGTCCATACGAAATGCTGTCTCCACTGAGCCCGATCGTCAGTTTTTGTTTCGCCTTGAGCCGTGCGAGGGTCTTGGGGAGCCGTTGCGGGTCAAACTTGGGAGTGGCTGAAGGCCAAGCCCCTGACTCACGAAGATAGGTGACTTCGATCTGTTGATCGTGGAACCAGTGACCATTATCAAAGAGCAAGTGGGTCTCGGGATCGCCCGCTTTATGGGGCAGGGCACAGGGGACGGCAGGCTGTGGGCCACCCATCCAGACCGGACGAGTCCCTTTCGGCATGAACAAATCGGATCCCTGCAAAAAAGGGATCGCCGACTTGGCGACACGGATCAGTTGGCGTCGGTCGGGGCTTAAGTGGAAATCGACGTTTTCGGTGAACGACTCTTTGCCATTCGCAGAATGGACCGCCAGGATGCGCTGGGCAGGAAATAATAATTTCCCCTTGGCCAGAGGATCCGTCCCCTCTTGAACAAACAATACACTTTCCCGGTAGACAGTCGTGGATCGCCAGAACGGATCCAGCAAGTGCAGTTCTGACAACATTTTCTCGGGCGTGACGGGCTTGAGCTCAATCCGTCGAATGTCCATCACCGCGACACCCTCTTTTCGCTGCGGCTTGACCGTCAGGGTGTAGCGTCCGGGCTTGTCGAATGTCACGATTCCCAGGTCTTGTGGAACGAAATTCTGGAAATGGCCGGTCCCAGGAACGGTCAACGGCAACGTCTGGTCCGCGACGTCAAAATGGACCAAGCTACCTCCGTTCGTTCCACAACCAACATGCGGAACAAGGTTGAACCGACCGGGACGTTTCAAGGTGAATTCAAAACTCGCCCAGTCTTCCTGTCGAACCCAGAAACCCAAAGTGTCCTTATGGGGAAGAGGTTCGTAGCGAAGCGTTATTCCAAAGACATCTGCGGAACTGGCGGGCATCAGCACCGAGCCATCATCGGATTGCAGGTTGGGGGCATATCCTGGATTGGGGGCGAGGGGCTTAATCCCCAGTGATTCGCGCCACTGATCGAGTTTTGTTCCCAGGTCCTTCGCAACATTCGCATGCTGCTCGATCAGATTACTCGATTCGCTCAGGCTGTCTTTGAGGTTGAATAATTCGCGGCGGCCCGTATTCAAAAATTCAATCAGCTTCCAATCGCCTGCCCGTACGGCCGCACCCGGAACAGATCCCGCATTCACATTGTAATGGGGAAAATACCAGTAAAGGGCATCACGAGTGATTTTGCCGGTTCCGTTGAATAATGGGAGCAGGCTTTGACCATCCACTGCAGGGCCGGCGGTTCTGGTTGCTGCCGGGACGGCACACGCCTCGGCAATCGTCGGGAGAAAATCGAGGCAAGAAACGACCTCGTCATTCGTCGACCCCGCTTGGATGTGCCCAGGCCACTTGATCATCAAGGGGACACGAATTCCTCCTTCGTAGAGATGCCCCATTCCATCCCGCAGGGGGGCATTGGTGGTCGAGGCGATGATCTGGCCATTGCCGTTGCAGGCCCCCCCATTGTCCGACGTGAAGAGGACCAGGGTATTTTCAGTGAGCTGATGCTGGTCCAGGGCTTTCAGCACGCGACCGACCGCTTGATCCATACTTTCGATCATCGCGGCAAAGTCGGGATTGTTCTGGGTCCCATTGGGGACCGTGGGCATTTTTCCGTACTTGGCGGCAATTTCCGGACGAACGGTGGCAGGCATATGCACCGTAAAGTGGGGCAAATAGAGAAAAAAGGGTTGAGAGCGATGGTCCGCAATAAATTTTTCGGCCTCGGCTGCGAGGCGATCGGTCAAAAATTCTCCCGCAGGAGACTGTTCGAGGCCCCGCAGCGTCGCCCCTGCTTTGTTCGTGTAAGGAGCGAATTCCGAATACGTGTCAGCCACGACATCAATCCCGGCAATGTCCACGTCGAAGCCATGTTCACGCGGGCCGAACCCAGCTCCGCCCAGATTCCATTTTCCAATCGAACCCGTCGCATAGCCGCGTGATTTGAGCATTCTGGCCATCGTCACTTCCGACAGTGGCAACTGAGGTGCGACCTCGGGAGATTTTAAACGACGATTCGGATCATCGGTTGCTCCGAGCACCGAGGTGGTAATCCCCATCCGCTGCGGATAGCGCCCGGTCAGAATTGCGGCCCGTGTGGGTGAACCAACGGGAGCTGCGGCGTAGGCCTGCGTAAATCGGATCCCTTCGGACGCCAGTCGATCCAGATGCGGCGATTTATGAAATTTGCTGCCGTAGCTGCCGAGATCGGCCCATCCAAGATCATCAATGACAATCAATACCACATTCGGTGGTGCATCGGCCGCCGACAGAAAGCGGTCCGAAAAGACCATGCACCACAGCAGCGTGAGGAATGCAGGCAGAATTTGCGGGGTGAACGCAGATCGAATCTTGTTGAAAAAGGGGGTCAACGTCATGCTCCTGGAGGATGCCGGAAGGGGGAATTGTAAATTGTGAACAGGTCTTCCATTCACCGAAGCGTACAATAGAGAAGCGCCGCGTGGAAATGATCGGCACCAAACAAGGGCCGATTCATGTCAAGAAATGACGAGAAGGAAATCAGAATGGGATTGCGGCGTACACCTCTGTTCGACTGGCATACCGCACACGGCGGTCGGATGGTTGAGTTTGGGGGCTGGGAAATGCCTGTCCAGTACAGTGGAATCGTGGATGAGCATCAAGCCGTGCGCAAAGCGGCGGGACTCTTCGATATCTCGCACATGGGACGATTGTCCTTCCGGGGAGATGATTCCCCGCGACTGCTCGATCAGTTGCTGACATGCCGCGTCGATAATCTGGTTGATGGTCAGGTTCGATATGGACTGGTTTGCAATGAAAACGGTTTCATCCTGGATGATGTGCTGGTGAATCGAATCGACGCGACTCATTTTGGTCTGGTGGTGAATGCCAGCAATCGTGAGAAGATCGTGGACTGGATCGGCCAGCAACGAGGCCCGCTACTGGCAGGAGCCGACCAGAAATTGACATGCGAAGATCAGACGACTGCGACCGCGATGCTGGCCATTCAAGGCCCGCAGGGATTGGCTTTGTTGAGCCAACTCGCCGGAACCAGCCTCGGTCTGATGAAGTGTTATACAGGCCAAACGATCTTGATAGGCGGGGTCTCTGTCTTTGTCAGCAGGACAGGCTATACAGGAGAAGATGGCTTCGAATTGATTGTCCCACAAGCGGCAGCGACGCCGCTTTGGGAACGACTGATCGTTGCCGGGGGATCCTTCGGCTTGAAGCCCTGTGGCCTCGGATGTCGCGATACGTTACGGCTCGAAGCGGCCATGCCCCTGTATGGGCATGAATTGTCAGACCAGGTTGACCCGTTGACCGCAGGGCTCGGTTTTGCCGTCAAGCTCGACAAGCCTCCGTTTATCGGCCGTGAGGCACTGATCGCAATCGGTGCCCAGTCGCAACGCCCTGTACGCGTGGGGCTGAAGCTGGGCTCGCGACGGATTGCGCGAGAACACAGCGCGGTCTTTGCGGGAGACGAGCGAATTGGCGAGGTGACCTCGGGGACCTTTTCCCCGACGCTGGAACATTCGATCGCCATGGCTTACGTTCCTGTCGCGTGGTCTCAGTGGGGGAGTTCGCTGGAAGTCGATGTTCGTGGCAAACGGGAAGCGGCGACGGTCGTTTCGCTCCCCTTTTACAGGCGGGCAAAATAGTTTGAAAACCGTTTTCAGGCCTGTTCCCGTGAGCTCTGTCTCGTGTTGTCGTTCCGTTGACACAACACCGGACACAAGACCCGCTGAAATGGGTGCCAAGGAAAAAGAGGGCTCACGGTTGTTGGCAGAGAATCTCGCTGTAGAATCGGCAGCATCCCCACACGGCCCTGATTGAATCCGATTTGCTGTTTCGGGTGCGATGCCATCGCTTGAATCGGTCTCCGTGTTTAGATCCTTTAAGGGAGAGTCGCTGAATGGATCCTGATCAAACACACCGCAGAGAACCCGGATTCAACCGGCGAGACTTTTTGAAGGGTTCTGGCGCCGCAGTGGTTGTCAGTGCCGCTACGAATGCTGCGGTGGCACAACAGGCAATTCCCCCGCAGCAGGGGATCAAACTCTTTTCAGCCGCTCCACAATCCATCACGTTGAATGTGAATGGCGAAGAGAAACAGGTGACGGTTGAGCCGCGTGTCCTGCTGATCGATGCGCTCCGCAACGATTTGAATTTGACCAGCTGCAAGGATGTTTGCGATCGGTCGAGTTGTGGAGCCTGTACGGTCCTCATTGACGGAAAGCCGGTTTATTCCTGTACACGGTTTGCGATCGAGGTCGTCGGACAAAAGATTGTCACCGCGGAATCCCTGCATTCCCAGGTCGCGACCGACGAGGTCATCAACACGTTCTGCAAACATGACGGCATGCAGTGTGGATTTTGTACCCCAGGATTTGTGATGGCTGTGCGTGGTTTCTGTAACCAGAATCCCGGTGCAACGCAGGCGGCTTGCAAACAAGGACTGGGGGGGAATGTTTGTCGCTGCGGTGCGTACGACGGAGTCCTGAAAGCCGCATACGAAACGGCACAGAAGCAT
>JBIKZJ010000341.1:0-7237 GCA_044354755.1 Schlesneria sp.
CAAAAAAAGGGTTTCCCATTCCCACGTATCTTAACGGGGTGCCCCTTTTTGCCCAATGGTGAGTTGCGAGATCAAGATCATAAATTGCAACAATCTCTTTTTGTTGCGAGGGTCATTTTTTCTGAGCCTCATTTTTTCGGCAATGGGGCCAGGCCGAGGCCCCTGCGGTGCGAATCGCGGATCGCATCCGTCCCGAGCCGCTCAATAATCGCTTCGAACGATTTTTGCATGGCTGCCGCGGTCTGCTGGGGATCGGCTTCCCCTTTTAACAGCGGTTCCAGTGCCATCGAGGCGGCCTGCCGAAATTCCTCCGCCCCCAGCAGGGGTAACTGGGCGACCAGTTGGGGATCTCGGAGCGACTGCGCCACGGCGTCGGTGTACTGACTCGACTCTTCCGTAGAAAGTTCTGGACCAAACCAGTTAGAAGCGATCGAAATCTGTGATTCCCGGCACGGCCCCTTCGGTAATGCGGAGAAGGCTTCGTTAAAGAGCGCGGTGGAAGTGAGGCTGATCAGTAGATTCGCCGCGGCAGCATCACCCCCGTTCTGACGGGGAAGGATGACCCCCGCTGCCATTCCCGAAAATCCACATAATGCCGGGGAATGCACGGTTCCGGCGGGAAGTGTATCCCATTTCTTCGAGTTTCGATTAAAGACTCGTCGCGATCCCGGCAGCCGGCAAATCCCGAGCTGGATCCCCTCGATCCGCTGCGGCGGCGGCGATCCCTCATTGCTTGTCGAGCGGGAAACAAGATCCGCGCTCTGCGGTTCCCAGCCGATGGCCAAAGCGGCTTTGCCACTGAGAACCAACTGACGGCAATCGGCGGGACTGTAAGTGGCGACGGCAGCGGGAAGTTTGGCCCACGTCTGTTGTGCCCGCTCAAGTCCTTCAATAAACCCGGCTGTCGTCAGCGTCGGCTTCACTGTATCAATATCGAACCAGACCGAATAATTTTCGGGATGTTTGCAGTAGGCGAGTGACCTGGCGAAAAAGGTGGTTGCCCGAAACTCGGCACCCAGCGGTTCGACCGCGACCAGCCCCGGAGCCCATTTTTCGAGCGAATCGACCAGTTCTTGATACTCATCCCAAGTTTCAGGCGCTTTTCCCCGGGCGGTACGCAGCAGGTCTTGACGGTAATAACAGACCAGTACAGGTGCTGAAAGCGGAAAAGCGACCAGCTGGCGATCTCGAGTCAGCACCCGTTCACGCAGCCCTTTAAAGATGTCGCGCGAATCGAGCTGGGGATCGGAAATGGGGAGGGGACTGAGTTGTGGCTCCAGCTCACAAAGCTGGTTGAGCGGAAAAAGAATCAGTCGCCCCCCCGAGCCCGCTTCTCGTTCGGCCTGTGCAGGAACCGCAGCATTTTCTGGATTTTCCGCAAATTCCACAAATTTCAGGGAGGCCCCCGTCTGGGAAGACCATTCCTGCAGTAAAACTTCCCAAAACGTGGGAAGGTTCAGGGATTTGGGTGCCAGCAGTTCAATTTCCTGACCAGAAAAACCCTGCTTGAGGGCTTTTTGATCCGGAGCGGACTTAGCCAGACAGCCAGCCAAAAGCAGCATCAACATGGCGGAAACCGCGATCGATCGCATGAAATCGCCGCGAAGTGCCAAGATCCCTGCCAAAATCCCGCCCGCGAGGGTCTTGGCGATGCCAGCGTGTGCGATACCAGTCTGCACGATTCGGATCTTCAGAATGCCAGTCTTCACGATGCCGGTCCTTACACCATGCGGGATGATGTGGAGAGATTGATTTTTAAAGCGAGTTTTTTCCATGTTGGTCATTACGTCAATTTGAGCCAATTCGTGGGATTCGGGGGTAAGTGGGGTGACAAAACCGGAATATTTGACAACTTCCATACGGAATGGTCCAGGAACACGAATGCCACGGGTTTCGTCCAATGCTGTCGCCGTCGAGTGTCGAAAAGAGGGAAGAGTATGGCTCAAGGTCTCGTTGGAATCGATGAAAAGCGTGTGAATCCATGGGAACGAATCAACCGTTTGAACCGAGTCTCACGAATTTTTGGTGGGAATCACAAAGTCGAGCCAGCAACCTTCTTTCCATAGAAACTGCTTGACTCGTACTGAGTGCTGTTTACACTGTTTGAAGCAAAACATTTCGATCGGATGATTGGGTTGGAAAACCAGTTTCTGGAACTGACCTATTCCTTACACATCATACGGTTACCGCCTAAGGGAAAACCATGGCTGCCGCTGCCAACAAACCAACTGCCGTCCATTACTTTCTGGTCTTTTTTGCATTTTTGTCGATGCTCTTCGGAATCACGACTTACGTGTTCTACAACGAGTCTGCAGGCAAATTTGCGGAAATTTCCAAACTCAACGACGAGAACCAGAAACTGAATCGGTCGGTCAAGAATGTCGACGATGACATCCAAGAGTTGAAAAAGAAAATCGGCATCAATTTCGCCCAGGTTGTGGATCCCATCAAC
Source organism: Schlesneria sp. (assembly GCA_044354755.1). Taxonomy (GTDB): domain Bacteria; phylum Planctomycetota; class Planctomycetia; order Planctomycetales; family Planctomycetaceae; genus Schlesneria. Next base: position 2,453 of record JBIKZJ010000341.1, read on the forward strand.
ACGGAAAACAAAGTGACCGTGATCCGTGGCCTCGACGACGAAATGCGGATGAATGGAAAAGACGTTGTCGGGACAACCGTGGTAGAAACCCTAAAGAAACTGCGCGATTCACTCGACAGCGCCACCAAAGATCGTGATTCGAAAGCTGCGACAGTTGCAACTTTGGAAGCGGAAGTTCTGAAATTAAAATCGCAGTATAAGCAAGAGGTCGATAACTATTCCAAGCAGACGAAAGACGCCGAGCGTGATAAGTTGGGTGTGATTGGTGATCGCGACGAAAAGGTGAACGCCAAGATTCAGGAAATCGCAGGCGTAAGGTCGCAACTCAATGCCGCCACCGACGAATTGGCTCAAGAGAAAGAATCACGGGAAAAAGAACGCAAAACACTCAACAGTCAAATTTCAGGCCTGGAAATTCGCATCGATATTCTGAAAGACAAAATCGATAACCTGGAAAAACTGAGCTTTGAAGTCGCGGACGGTGTGATTCGTCGAGTCGAACCCGCTTCCGGGACCGTCTGGATCAGCCTTGGCGAAGCGGATTACCTGAAACCCCGCATGACTTTCAGCGTTTATGCGAAAGAAAACCTCGGGGTCGGTCGCGGGCAAGAAGATATTAAAGGGAAGATCGAAGTGACCCGGATCCTCGGACCACACATGGCCGAGGCCAAGGTTATCGAAGAGGATCTGTATCGCCCCATGGTTTCCGAAGATTTGATTTACACTCCGATTTGGAGCCCTGGACTCATCGAGAAAGTGGCCGTGATCGGCGAGATTGACCTGGATGGGGATGGACGCAGCGATCGTGAACAGTTCCATCAGATGATGGCTGTTGCAGGCTGTGTCATCGACAACGAAGTGAACGATGCGGGCGAACGCGTCCCCGAAGAGGGGAAAATTACCATTCAAACCCGTTTCCTGGTCAAGGGAAACATTCCCGAATTGCAAGACGTGACTGGTGAAGAGGACAAAGCCAAGGTCCACAAAATCTTGCGAAATTACGACGATATGCAAAAGGAAGCCCGCTCAAACGGGGTCCGCGTCATCAAGCTGAACGATTTTCTGGCCTACATCGGTTACCACAATAAACGCCGCACGTATCTTCCCGGCCAAGAACGTAAATACAACTTGAAGGCCGGATCGGCCAGCGAATCCACTAAGGATATTTCCGGCGATCGCAGTTCAAACGGAAACGTTTCCGGAGCTTACTCCAAAGGCCGACAGACTCCTCAGCAACAGTCTGATGGGAACAACAGCAAAGCGTTCGGTCCCGGTCGCTAGGTGATGACTGTCGGTTCCAGATCCTGTTTGCTGCTGATTTTACAGCGACTTCAAAACCCGGTTGCTCTCGCAACCGGGTTTTTGATTTGACGATCTTTACTCCGGATTCCCTTTCGCCGAATAAGCGGGGAAATGAGAGCAGATTCATGTCGGCAGAATTTCGGATTGCAGTCATTGGAGGTGATGGGATTGGTCCCGAAGTGACCGAACAAGCCATTCGTGTCGCCGAGGCGGCTGTCGCCAAAACGGGCAATCCATTGACTTGGACGCGGTTTCCCTGGGGAACCGATTACTATTTTGAACACCAGCGAATGGCCCCCCCTGATTTCCTGGATCAGTTGGCAACTTATCATGCCATGCTGCTTGGTGCGGTCGGTCATCCTGAGGTGCAGGATCATCTGACCTTAAACGGATTATTACTGCCGATTCGGCGGCGGTTCGATCAGTGTGTCTGTTTACGGCCCGCTTACCTGTACGCAGGTGTCGAAAGTCCGCTGAGAAACAAAGCCCCCGGTTCGATCGATATGCTGGTCTTTCGCGAGAATACCGAGGGTGAATATGCGAATATCGGTGGGAGGCTCTACCAACACACCGAGCACGACGTGGCAATTCAAACCTCGGTCTTCACGCGACGGGGGTGCGAACGGATCATTCGGGCCGCGTTCGAGCAAGCGATCCTGAGGCCCCGCCGTCGTGTCGCCTCGATCACCAAAAGCAATGCTCAGGGATTCGGTATGGTCCTCTGGGATGAAGTGTTTGCTCATGTTGCTCGTGACTATCCCCAGATTGAAACCGAGTCGTTGTTGGTGGATCGTGCGGTGATGGAATTTGTCCGTCGCCCCGAATCGTTTGATGTCGTGGTGGCGAGCAATCTCTTTGGGGATATTCTGACCGATCTCTCCGCCATCATCGTGGGGAGTATGGGACTGGCAGCCAGTGGAAACCTCGATCCGACGCGGCAGCACCCCAGTCTTTTTGAACCAGTCCACGGATCGGCACCGGATATTGCCGGAAAAGGGATCGCCAATCCGTTGGCCGCAATTCTCTCTGCAGCCATGATGCTCAGCCATCTCGGACTGGATGCCGCCGCCCGATTGGTTCATCGGGGGGTATCAGAGCTTTTGCAGAGCCACGGTCCCCGAACTCCCGATTTGGGGGGAGCCGCCACCACAGATCAGGTTGGCCAAGCTGTGCTCGAACTCGTAACCCAATTGCCCGTTTGACACAACCCGTGAAGGTTGCCGTCGCTAGGGATCTCAACGATGATACTACCATGATGACTCAATTGCTTTTTTTGTGTGCAGCCGCCTTTTTTGCCGGGGCCATCAATTCTGTCGCCGGCGGAGGGACGCTCCTGACATTTCCCGCCTTAACCTGGATCCTGGGCTCGTCGGCCACTGCTGCCGTGGCAGCGAACGCAACCAGTACCGTGGCCCTGTTTCCTGGTTCCATCGCCGCCACCTGGGGCTATCGCCGCGAGCTTTCCGGCACGGGAAAGTGGATTCTGCCGTTGATGATCCCCTCAATCATCGGCAGTTGCATCGGCACTTGGCTGGTGGTGACTCAGCCAGAAAAAATTTTCCAGGAAATGGTCCCCTGGCTGATCCTGGCAGCCTCGGCATTATTCCTGTTGCAACCAGCGATCACCAAATGGACCGGGATCGGCCAGCCCCACGCTCAACCCTCAAAGGGGACGCTGGCAGGGATCATTGGCTTTCAGTTCCTGATTGCCCTGTACGGGGGATATTTCGGTGCCGGGATCGGCATTTTGATGCTCAGCTCACTGGCGTTAATGGGCTTCGGGGACATTCATCGTATGAATGCCTTAAAAAGCGTGCTCGCTTCGACCATCAACGGAATGTCCGTGACGATGTTTATTCTCAATGGCAAGGTCGACTGGCGTTATGCTCTTCCGATGATCGCCGCGGGAATTGCCGGAGGATTTGTTGGGGCGAGTGTCTCCAGAAAACTCGATAAAAATCTCGTCCGCTGGGTCGTCATTGCGATTGGGTTTGGACTGGCCACCTACTACTTCACGCGGGTTTATCTCCCCGGTCGGATCACGTAGCAAATACCCCCCGACAGGTTCCCTGCGGAAGTATTCCGGCTGCGGTTCTCCAGAACAACAAGCACATCGCGACAAAAAGTGCATCGCGTTCGTGTTTCGGGTTTGAATACAGGCTCACTCGCAGACCATCCCTCCGATTCGCCTCTCTTTACCGTTTCACTGCATACTACGTAGTCCTTGCAATCGATTTTAACGAAACAATCGATATCCTCGTCAGAATCGGTCAAGAATCCGATTCAGTGATGCCGATCAAACACTTAGATCGCGTGACGTTTACGCGGATTGACTTTTCATTGTTCGCTTCGGCACCAGGGATGGATATGATGCGACATCGGTTACGATTGTTTACTGGTGAAGAAGAGACGTCACAAAGCGTTTCCGAAAACGTCACCGTTCGGCTGGGAGACATCTCTCAAGCCTTGATGGAAGCGAGTCGCTGGAATCGGACGTGGGTGAACGACTTCGCCGACGATGAGGTTCAGGTCTCGTCCGATCTCTACGAAATCTTGTCAGCCTATCTCCGTTTGCGTCCAGGGGCTTGAGCAATTTTGGCTCGATCGCCAACCGGAAATTCATGACATCAGCAGTGAGGAACTTCAAGCTGGTCCACCATCCCCCTGATCAAGTTCGGGTGGTTGTGTTTCCGGTTTGTCCCGATTGTCAATATTTTGCGGGATGACGAACCGTGACGCTGCGACAACAGGCCGAGGCGATTTGGCGATCGGGAGTTGCCGCAGTCGATTCCGAAACGCTGGTCCGCCAATCGATCCAGCGGCGGGATGATCGGATTCAGATTTGTGGCGAGTCATTCCAGATCGACTCGCTGCATCGGATCGTCGTCGTGGGTGCCGGGAAGGCGGGGGCTGGCATGGCCGCCGGGGTCGAGGCGTCGCTGAGTCCGCAGCAGATTCAGGCGAAACTGACCGGTTGGGTGAACGTCCCTGCCGACTGTCAGCGTCCGCTGCAGAAAATCAAATTGCATGCGGCACGCCCTCCTGGGGTCAACGAGCCGACCAGCGACGGTGTACTTGGTAGTCAGCACATTCTGGAACTGGTTTCCTCACTGACCGATGATGATCTCTGTTTGGTACTGATTTCGGGTGGCGGCAGTGCACTTCTTCCCGCCCCAATTGCCGGAATCACCCTCGAAGAAAAACGGGCCGTCACGCAATTCTTGATGCGGTCTGGCGCAACGATTCAGGAACTGAACACCGTTCGCAAGCGACTTTCCCGAATCAAAGGGGGAGGCTTATTGCGGGCAGCACCTGCGGGGCGGATGATCGCACTGATCATTTCCGATGTCCCAGGTGATCCGCTCGACATCATCGCCTCAGGCCCCACCGTCTGCGACAACGCAACTCCCGAGGATGCGATTCGTATCCTTGAACGTTTTACCAAACGGGGGACTACCCCAACGGGGGTTCCCGAGTCAATCT
>JBIKZJ010000035.1:0-23956 GCA_044354755.1 Schlesneria sp.
AACAGGCCGGCTTGGGCGCTGTTCAGACTGGCAAAGGCGGCAATCGCGGCGGAAATCCAAACAAACTTCATTGCATTCTCCAGGTACATCATGGGCCGAGGGAACGGTTGAACTGAGGTGACACCGGTCCAAACAACATGTTTGGTGGACTCCTCAGTTCGAGGGAGCGTATTCGCGTCACACCCTTTATTTCGTCGTAACAGCGTCGTTGATCACAGCGATTCGGGGCTGATTTTTCGATCGGATTCAGAACCCGTGTCAACGCGCCATTAAAACGGACTCTGCGGATTAAACCCGGTTCGCTATACTCGACTGACTCCGGCCATTGTCAATTTTGCAAAGAAAGTATCGATTGAGCGTTGTTTGGCACCTGATCATTTCGTGCGGCGTGATGGGAGCGTGGCTGATCGTCTGGCGTGGACGATTATTTCTACGAGCAACCACACTGATGACCGCCTGGAATTGGGGGTTCGTCGCGTCGACCGCTTGGGTTGTCATGTGGTGGGTTGATTGCTGCCTGCATGCGATCTCACCCGCAGTTGCCGACCATGGTTGGTACGGATGTGCCGTGCTGGCACTCTGCCCCCCCATCGCCGTACTGGGTTCGCGACGTCCAGGAACCCGCGTTTGGAGTTGGTTCATTTTGGTCCCCATGGTACTGGCACTCAGCTGGCCGATCCTGGCGCTACAGTTGCGCGGGGCGGAATTACGGGGGCTGCAGTTAGAAGCGCCGCAGCTGATGGCATTGATTCTGGTCCTCGTCATGGGGATCGGAAACTACCTTGGGACCCGGTATACCATTTCTGCGATGTTCTATGCCGCAGCGCAACTGTCGATCGTATTTTCCTTTTTCATGGCTTCCGCCGAGGGAGGGACTGATCGGTCCCTGATTCGGTTCTGGTCCACTGCAGTCATGACGCTCGCGATCCTCTCGACGAGAAATTCAAAGCGCCCCGGGCCTCGAACCCGTTTTGACCGTGTCTGGTTTGATTTTTTTGACATGTTTGGGATCGTTTGGGGGCGTCGAATTCAAGATCGAGTCAACGTTATCGCGCAGAAAGAGAACTGGCCGATTCGGCTCGAGCTCGATGGCTTTGTCGCGAACGAGGGGGCCGCTTCCACAGCAGTTGATTCGTTAACGTGCGATCCCTTAAATACGTCTTTTATGCAACCGGCAATCGGCCGGACCGCTGGCGAGGAACTCGTCGCGGCGCGAATGGATCACACTTTACGCTGGTTGCTACGGCGATTTGTTGACTCTGGCTGGATTGACCAACGCCTGGAATCGACTCGTTCGCCCGAACCGAACCGCTTGACCATCGATTCCTGAACGAGATCTCTGGCAAGATTCTTGAAGTCGAACCTCACGAGTTAAACAATTTGATTTGCCGCAATGACGCTGAGCAACTCAACTTTTGGCAAACACCTGTTTTCGAGTGGAATCACGCAGGCACAGTTGCTAGCTTACACAGGCAATAAGACGAATTTCTCGAAATGTCCCCTGCAAAGTGCTAAACTTTCGGGCAAATCAACTTGAAGGAACCCCTTTTGCTGCCCCTTTTTGTTGAGCGGTTTCCACGACGAGTGCAATCCGTCATGAATCGGCAAAACGAATTGGGATCGTGCGAAATGTTCGCAGAAATTTTTGTGAGCGCAGAACGAGATCGATGAACCTGAACTTCGAGACATTCGCTGCAGTCGTCCAGAAAAGCGGTTTGGTAGATCAAGACCGTCTCCAGCGATCGCTCGTCGAATTTTCGGCGGCAAATGATCACGCACAGAGTGTTCCCCGTTTGGCGGAATGGCTGATTCGCGAAAATCTATTGACCAAGTGGCAGGCCGATAAACTGCTTCAGGGGAAGCATCGTGGTTATTTTCTCGGAAAATACAAACTCCTTTCGTTGCTGGGGAAAGGGGGGATGAGTTCGGTTTATCTGGCCGAGCATCTGTTGATGCGACGTCAATGTGCCCTGAAGGTTCTTCCCGCCAAACGGGTCGATGATTCGTCTTATTTAGAGCGATTCCACCGCGAGGCACAAGCGGCAGCCTCGCTGGACCACCCGAATATCGTGCGCGCTTATGATGTTGATCATCAGGACGATGGAAACCGGCAAATCCACTTTCTCGTGATGGAATATGTGGAAGGGACCAGTTTACAGGAACTGGTTCCGACAAAAGGGATAAAATCGATTTTGGACGCAGCAGAATATACGCGTCAAGCGGCTCTGGGGCTGCAGCATGCTCATGAAAATGGCATGGTCCATCGTGATATCAAACCGGGTAACCTTCTGGTTGATTTGAACGGCGTGGTGAAGATTCTGGATTTGGGGCTGGCCCGTTTCTTCAGGGTCGACGAAGGGAATGAAGCACTGACACTTCGTCACGATGAAAAGGTCTTGGGGACGGCAGATTACCTTGCCCCCGAACAGGCCCTCGACAGCCATACGGTCGATGCGCGAGCGGATCTGTACAGTCTCGGGTGTACCCTCTATTTCATGGTGACAGGACAACCCCCTTTCACGGAAGGAACGCTCGCTCAGCGACTGATTGCTCACCAAATGAAAACTCCGGCAGCAGTGGAATCCTTGCGAGTCGATTTGCCGTTGTCACTTGCGGCAATCATTCGCAAAATGATGGAAAAACAGCCTGATGACCGGTATGCGACTGCAGCGGATATCGAGGCGGACCTGTTTCACTGGATTGACGAGAACGCAGACAGTGACTGGCGCCGGGCTCATTTGAATGTCTATGGATCCCGGACATCCGAATCGGATGTGGCGATGCCTGTTGCCAAGCCCCTGAAATCCGCTGCTGCGACTTTGAAGAATTCAAAGCCAGAAACCCCACAGAAAAAGCCGGAAATCGAGAAAACGCCGGAAATCCGAGAGAAAATCCCAGCGAAGTTGTATCCCGACACAACGGCCACGGCGAATTCTCATGGTCCTCAAGCCTTCTCTTTCGATCCCGCACCCCGTCAAAAAATTGATGATTTGCCAGAAACGAAAGTGCTGAAGCAAACTCTGCCAGAGTTAGCCCCCGCACCACCGTCGTTGGAATTTACCAGCAAAAAAAAAGATCTTTCGGTTCCAAAGAGGTCGATGACAGCCGCTTGGGGGCTTGCTGGTTTGGTTCTCGCGGGATTGTCGGGGCTGGTTTATTTTGGAACCAGACCTTCTGCAAAAATCACCCATCAGAGACCACCGCAATCAATACCATTTCCCCCTGAAAAACAGGAGGTTTCGGTAGGGGGAAAAACGGGAGAGTACTCAAGTATTCGTGAAGCACTGATCGCTGTCAGGGACCGCTATCGTCCGGGGTTACGCAGTCTGAACACTTTCACAATCAAGGTGGCACCGGGGACGTATGCGGACCGAATTCGAATTGATGGACGCGTTCAGTCCTGGCCTGAAGGGGTAAAGCTGTTGGGAATGGGCGAGGTTCGCTTGTCACCAACCGGTTCCGATCCCGTTATTCGCGTGGCCAATATTTCCCGATTCACCCTCGAAAATCTCCAGATCGATGCTTCCGAGAAAGGCGTTGCGGTCGAATTGTCCGACGATCTGCACGAAACCCGGTTGATTCAATTGCGAGTCTTTGGCTTTTCCAAGTCCGGAATCGTCTGCAAGGGAGCTCAAGGGCTGTCGTTCGCTGATAGCCAGCTCTTATTGGATCAGCTTCAATTTGATGCGGCTGCTCCACAAGCGATCGGAATTCAGTTGGATTCCAGCCCCGAAAATGAGGTCAATAACCTGATCATCCGCAATTGCCGGTTCCTCCATCCCCTGCAGGCAGGAATTACGCTACAGGGGCGTTCACCGTATGGAATCAAGATCAGCGGATGCCTCTTTAACGAGTTAACCGAGGGGATCCGCTTTGAAGGCGAATCGCAGTTGAGACTGATTACTGTGACGAATAATACGTTTCAAAAATCTCGACATGGAATTTTATTCTCGCAGCCTCCCCATGAACTTTCGACCGAATTAGTGTTTCGTCGCAATCTGTTCATCGGGGTAGGCGAAGCCGAAGTTGCGGTGGAACCCAAGTTTGACGAACCTCGATTTCGTGCGATGCTTTCTCCGAACCCACCGGGGATCCAAAATAATTGGTCCGACCGAATCAAACCCGCCACTCCCAAAAATGCAGAGTTGACAATCCTGTTCGAAAATGGAGGGCGACAGGGTGAACAAAACCTGCTGCTCGTCTCGACCGATCCCAGCAATCCGAAGTTCCTGGCCCCGACGGGGAAGAGTCCTCATCAGGATGTCGCCGGGGCGCAACCGACCGAATACAAATGGATAGGTGCGATCGGGCCCTGAGCGATCGGGCTCTGATTCGGTCAGCCACTTCCCTAACCGTTAAAATCCGTATCCGAGTCGTCGGTGTCGAAATTTCCGGTTCGATTTCCAAAAAAACGTGAGCACGCCCCATACTTTGTGCGAAACCGAACCTCCGACGATTGCAAAAATAACGATCGCAACTCGGCAACTGGACGCAGGTTAGATCGGCGCGCTGCAATGGCCCTCAATGTTTTTCTGCACGATGCCTGACGGGCTTCTGCTTCAAATGATTACAGTGAAACGACTTGAGTTACTCTCTTGCTCGCGGTTCCTCAACAGCCGTACGATACTCTCTCTGTGCCAGTCAGCGTTTTCTGAGGTGAATTCTGCTCGCCTGCGGGAGCGGGGTTCCTCCTGATGTTATCACGAGGTATGGGCCGATTCGACAAGGTGGTATCGTATGTCTTCTCCGTTTTCCAAAACGCATCATCAACAACGATCGGTTCGGGGTGAGCTTCATCAAGCTCATCGCCGATCCGTTCGTCCGGATGCCGCGTATCGACAACGACGTTGCGGGGATGAAACTATGTCTCATTTTAGCGCTCCTGAAACGTGGTACGAGCCGAGTGAACAGCCAACAACCAGGTATGTCGTTCAGCCGGCGGGGGACGGATATTGCCATGCTGTCACCATTGAAGAGGTTCGAACTCGCCTGGCTCAGCTTCCTGAGGAATTCACCCGCCATGTCGAGGTTGTGCAACTCAGTGGAATGACGCGAAAGCGTCGGCTGTTTCCCCTGTATGGCATGCAATGGGGACCCCATGTTTACCTTTATCCGATTGAGGCGAGTCTGACAGAAACCTTTCTTCGTCCCCCGCGGCCGGAACAGCGGGTTGAGGCAAAAATGTTTGGCGGTCGCTGGCAACAAACGGGGACCGAATGGAAATTGATTTGGACGCCGGAGACGATCCGCGATTTCTACCTGAACAATGTCCTGATCCATGAAGTTGGTCACGTGAACGATACGCGAAATACGAACGCCCACAAACGTGAGCAATACGCAATCTGGTTCGCGACCGAATATGGTTATCGCGCATCGCGGGGTCGAGCTACTGTCCGCAAACCCCGTTGAACAGCAACCGACATGACCACGGCCGGGAAGTTAACCATGGCCTGCAAGTTAAAGATCGCCACTGCTATGACGCCCACTGCTATGACGCCCACCGCTGTGACAGGAATTGCCGAAATGTTTTGGATTGCACTTGATCAACCGTGGTAAACCGGAACACCACGGCATCTTCACCGATTCTTTTCCGAAGATCGATCGCGGGATCAATGCCAATATTCGCAATCTGTCCCAGTTCAATGGACCCGCTGGGGACATAAACGACTAACTCGACTCCAGTAGGCCGTTTGGTCACAAGGCTCGCGACTGTTGTTTTTCCAATGGTAAAGTGAACCAGAATTTTTTGTGTCCAGTCAATTTTGGCCTCGGGTAAAAAGGTTTCGACCACCGAAACAAGTTCATCTAAAACTGCGGGTTCCCATTCAATAATCCCCTGTAGAAACCCTTTGCGTATCAGATGCCATTTGCGGCCGAGTTTTTTCCAGGGGGTTAATTCCTCCAGATTCAAGGCCTCTGGATGAACTCGCTGCAGGAACGCTTCAATCGCCCGCGTCAGGAATTGCTGAAAGGCCTCGGTTTCGATATTCGCAGGCTCAATAATCGAAATGGTCACATCTTCAAATGGGCCATTTGCCGAGGGACGAATACGCACACGGGGCTGTCGGTTATAAACCGGAATTTCGTCCAGTTCATTCACATCTTTTAACGCGAGGTCTGTTTGCAGCGTCTCTTGGACAAATGTTCGCTTCGGAACACGGAATTTCAACGACAATAACCACTCGTCCCCGGTAAACGCATGCAAAAACCAGCCGATGTTGCGGACTTTTGCAGCCACCTCGACCGTACTCCGTTCATTCCAGTTGGTTGGGCTGAATTCGTTCGTACCTTCGAGAGTTTCGATGATCTTCGTGAGAATCGCCCCCTTCCAGCGGCGGGGCTTTCCATTATTTGCGAGGCCGTTCACGGTGTGCCATTTTTTTCCATCCAGCTCCCAGGGCATTTTGGCATCGGCACCGATCTTTGAGGGGTCAAGATCGCTGGACCGCTTTTTCCGGGCCCCCTCGGCATCAAACGACTCGCGCTCACCCCGCCCGCCTGTTGCGAGTATGGTCGCGAGGATTTCTCCGGTTAAACTTCGGTGTGGCGAATTCTCCTCTCGAGGATCGCGGACGGAAAACGGGGGCAGACCACGATGTTTTTCCGCTGAGTTCCCTTTCCGTCGCCCGGTCAAACTCTGGTTCCCAACAGGATGCTGCGACGTATTCAGCAAACTACGTTTTGCCCTCGCTAACGCTTGTTCTACGACCGACTCTGGTGTCCCCTCGGCAACAATCCATCCCCCTTCACTTCCCGCTTGAGGACCAAGATCGATGATCCAGTCTGCGGTTTTGATGACATCGAGATTATGCTCGATCACAACCACCGTGTTCCCTGCGTCGACCAGACTGTTCAGGATTTTTAACAGCTTGCGGATGTCATCAAAATGCAGGCCAGTCGTCGGTTCATCCAGCAAATAAAGTGTCTTTCCGGATTGAGGTCGCGACAACTCGGCCGCCAGTTTCACGCGTTGGGCTTCTCCACCCGAAAGTGTGGGGGCCGACTGTCCCAGCGTCAAATAATCCAGGCCAATCGCCGCCAGCACGGAAAGGGGGGCTCGAATCTTGGGGATATTATCGAACAATTCGAGAGCCTGGCCAATCGACATCGACAGCACATTGGAAATACTCTGCCCACGATAGGTTACCGCAAGTGTTTCTGCGTTGTAGCGTTCGCCATGACAAGAATCACACTCGACCCAGACATCGGGCAGAAAATGCATCTCAATCAGTTTTTGCCCATTTCCTTCGCACGCCTCGCAGCGGCCACCGGCTCGATTAAAGCTGAATCGAGTGGGGCTGTACCCCCGCAATTTCGACTCGGGCATGCGAGAAAAGAGCTCACGAATATGCTCGAAGACTCCCGTATACGTTGCGGGGTTCGAGGCGGGGGTTGACCCCAGCGGTTGCTGATCCACCACGATAATTTTGCTGATAAACGGCAATCCGTTCAGTTCGTCATGAGGGCCAGGCTGGGCCGTCGCACGATTTAACTTACGCGAGACCGCACGAGCCAGCGTATCATCAATCAGCGAACTTTTCCCGCTGCCACTCACCCCTGTCACCGCAGTCAGTGTCCCCAGAGGAATACGCAGGTCCACATTACGCAGATTATGCTGACGAGCCCCCAACAATTCCAGCCAACCACCACCGGGCGGCGTTTGATCCGTAATGCGCGTCGACGCGGATGCCTTCACTGGGGATTCCAGTGTTTTCCCCAGATCCCCGTTACCTGCCTCGCCAGTCCCGGCACTCTCGATGGGCGGTCGTTTAGACGCTCCCTTCTTCACAAGGGATTGGGAGGTCGCCAATCCTGGCCCGGCGCTTTCAGGTTGCATTCGGCGTTTTGTCGGAATCACGATTTCCTCGCGACCCGACAAGTACTTTCCGGTCAGCGAGAATTCGCTTTGATGAATTTCGCGCGGGGTTCCCTGGGCAGTGATCGTTCCTCCGAAACGACCCGCTCCAGGCCCAAAGTCATACAGTCGGTCCGCAGCCTGGATCACTTCCCGATCGTGCTCAACCATCACGATCGTATTACCCAGATCACGCAGTTTTAAAAGGGCCGAGACCAGTCGCCCATTATCGCTCGGGTGCAGGCCAATCGTCGGCTCGTCGAGCACATACAAAACTCCGGTCAAGGCACGGCCAATCTGGCCCGCGAGTCGAATCCGCTGCGTCTCGCCCCCGGAGAGCGTGGGCAATGTTCGGGCGAGCGTTAGATAGTGTAGGCCAACATCCATGAGAAATGTTAATCTCGAAGTGGCTTCCTGCAGAAGATCACCGGCAATTCGCTGTTGCGACGAGTTCAACGTCAGCTGACTCAGAAATGCGAGGGCTTCATGCAACGGCAGATCACAAAGCTGCTTCAGCGACTTACCCAACTCGGGGTTCGTCACCACCGCTGATTTTAGCTGCTCGGGGCTGGTCGAAGGAATTTCCGAGATCAGTTTTACGGCACTGGCATCGTCTCGAAGTCGACTCCCCTGGCAGGAGGAACAGGGAACATCGCCGACCAGCCCATAGAGTTTCATGCGATAGTCGTACGAGAGACTCGCCGCCTGCTCGATAGCGGGGTAAAGCCCCTTGTACTGAAAACGGAACGAACCCGCCGCAGGTCCCGGTGTGGCATCCCCTTTTGACTTCTTTCCAGCCGGGGTCGAGATCGTAGTCGTGGCGGAAGTCCAGGGGATCCAGGTCTCGCCCGTGCCGAACAAGACCGCTCGCTGTTGAAGTGGATCGAGCTGAGAAAAAGGGACATCCAGCGGAATATCGCATTCGCTGGCCATTGCCGCCAGCATTTTTTGAAACAGAGGTGATCGGGCCGGATCAGGCCAGGCACTGACCGCTCCCTGTGACAAAGAACGAGTCTGGTCCGAAATCAAAGCCCCCAGATTGGTTCCCTGCTGGACACCGATCCCTTCACACGCATCGCACCAGCCGAGAGGACTGTTGAAAGAAAAATTGTGCGGCGCTAGCTCTTCAAATCCACGGCCACAACTTTCGCAGGCGCGAAAGAGGCTGAAGGGCTGTACCTTCCATTTCTTTTCGTCACGATCGTCCTCGACAATCGCCACGCGGATTAACCCCTTACCCAGATCAAAGGCCAGCTCAACCGACTCGGCCAATCGTGATCGTCCGGTACGGGTCACCGTGACACGATCGACGACAATTTCCACCGTATGCTTGCGCTTCCGATCAATTTCCGGAACCGCATCCAGTGTAAAGGTCACCCCGTCGATGCGAACGCGGCGATATCCCTGCTCGCCCAGTCGTTCCCACAACTTCGAGTACTGCTGGCCCACCGTGACTTCCTGTGGGGCGAGAATCAGCACGCGGATCGGCGCTTTGGCGGTCGCTTCCGGACGCCTCTTCGCCCCCTGCGACTTGGTGGACTGAACATCGACTGCGGTTCCCCCCTGCTCTTCGGTAAGATTCAGTAGTCGCTCGATTACATCGTCGACGGTTTGTGATTTGACCGGGATACCACAATCGGGACAGTACTGCGTCCCCAATCGCGCAAACAGGATTCGTAAATAGTCATAAATCTCGGTCACCGTTCCGACCGTCGAACGAGGTGTGTTACCCACCGTCTTCTGTTCGATAGCAATCGACGGTTGCAATCCATGAATGTGCTCGACCCGTGGTTTCGGCATTTGGCTGAGAAACTGACGAGCGTACGACGAGAGTGACTCGACGTATCGCCGTTGTCCTTCTGCATACAGAGTATCCATCGCCAGTGAGCTTTTTCCCGAACCACTCGGCCCACAAAAGACACTCATCTGATCGCGGGGAATATTGAGATCCAGGTGTTGCAGATTATGCTGTGCGGCCCCCCGTACGACGATTGACGACTCCGCTCCTTCAGTCGAGTCTTTCAGTTTGACAGACGTTTGCCAGCGTGGAACCGGCGCCACCTGGGTGGTGGCATTCGCCACCACCGTCTGCTTGAGGCTTTTCTTTTTCCCTTTCTCCCCCTTCTTGGGGACCATTCCAGGGACACTGCGCAGTGCCTTCGCGGTGTACGATTCTTCGCAATTCAGCAATTCTTCCGGAGTCCCCTCCGCCAGAATCCTTCCGCCCCCCGAACCTCCCTCAGGACCAAGATCAATCACCCAGTCTGCGGTTTTGATGACATCCAAATTGTGCTCGACAACGATGACGGTGTTCCCCGCATCGACAAAACCATGCAAGACCCGCAACAGGTGCTCGATATCGATAAAATGCAGGCCCGTGGTGGGCTCATCGAGAATATAAACCGTTTTCCCAGTGGAACGTTTGCTCAATTCTTTGGCCAGCTTGACCCGCTGCGCTTCACCTCCCGAGAGTGTCGGTGAAGGCTGTCCAAGCTTGATATAGTCCATGCCGACATCGTGCAGCGTCTGTAATGACTTCATCAGTTTGGGATGATTTTCGAAATGTTCGAGCCCCTGCTGAATATCCATTTCCAGCACGTCGTTGACATTTTTTCCCTTAAACCGGACTTCGAGTGTCTCTTTGTTGAATCGCTTCCCCTGACAGACGGGGCACGTGACCCAGATGTCGGCCAAGAAATCCATTTCCAGTTTATTCGAACCCGTCCCCTCGCACGCCTCACAGCGTCCACCGGGGACATTGAACGAAAACCGACCCGGTTTGAAACCACGCATTTTTGATTCGGGTAACTGGGTGTACAGATCGCGAATCAAATCAAACAACTTGACATACGTGGCCGGATTCGAACGAGGGGTGCGGCCGATCGGGCTCTGGTCAATATCGATCGCTTTATCAATGTGCTCGAGGCCGACGACCCGCAGATGTTCGCCCGGGTTTCCCGTCCCCTTGTTGATGTCGCGATTCAAAACCTGCCAGAGGATATCATTCACCAGCGAACTTTTTCCCGAGCCGCTGACACCGGTCACACAAATGAACTTGCCGAGCGGGAACCGGACCGACACATCGCGCAGGTTGTGGTGAGTTGCTCCCTGAATCTCGATCGCCTCGCCATTTCCCTCGCGACGAACGGCAGGGATGGCGATCGTGCGACGCCCACTCAAAAAAGCACCAGTCAAACTCGTCTGGGCACGCTCAATGTCCTCGACGGTACCCTCAGCGACCACTTCTCCACCACGTACCCCTGGGCCTGGGCCAAAGTCAACCAGGTGATCCGCAGCCTTCATCGTTTCGTCATCATGCTCGACGACGATGACGGTATTCCCCTGATCCCGCAAATCTTTCAAGCTTTCGAGCAACATCACATTGTCGCGCGGATGCAGTCCAATTGAGGGCTCATCGAGAATATAAACCACGCCCACGAGTCCGCAGCCGATCTGACCCGCCAACCGGATCCGCTGACTCTCGCCTCCCGAGAGCGTGGGGGCTGTACGGTCCAGTGTCAGGTAGTCCAGCCCGCACCGTAGTAAAAAACCGAGTCGTCCACGAATCTCTTTTAATGCCTCGGCCGCGATGAATTGACTCGTCTCAGAAAGTTCGAGGTGCTCAAAGAATTCCCAAGCGGCCAGCGTACTCAGCGAGCAGACTTCCGGCAGCGAGAGTGCAAGGGGTGCCGCATCCGACAGAGTATCGAGCGGTTTAGCCTTTTTTGCCGACGCGGTTTTTTGTGCGGTTCCCCGTCTTTCGAGACGAGCGGATTGGGCGCTGTTCGAAGTCAATCGGTAACTGCTCGCTTCGGGATTCAGTCGGCGACCAGCGCAACGGGAACAGCCGGTTTCGTGCATATATTTTTCGAGCTGGACACGTCGCATTGGATTGCGCGTTTTTCGATATTCGTCGAGTAATTCGGGAATAAACCCGGCATAGGTCCCCCCCCGCTTCCAAACCGCACTACTCGAACGATACGAGAAGGTGATGTTGCGGCTTCCCGTACCGTACAGAAATAGTTTTTTCGCCTCATCAGAGAGCTGGGACCATTTCGTTTTGAAGAACGAATCTTCTTTTAAGCCCAGATCGATCTCGATGGCCCGGGCCACCCCTTTGAGAATATGTTTTCGCCATTTACCGACTGAGGCGAGTGTCCCCAGGACAACGATTGCCCCCTTCTGAATCGTTAATGAATCATCCGGAACCAAGTGTTCCACGGCAAAATCGTAACGAATCCCTAATCCCTGACAATCACTGCACATCCCCTGCGGACTGTTAAAACTGAATAATTGGGGCGAGGGTTGCTGATAGCTGATGCCGCAGTGCGTGCACGCATAGTCGCAAGAGTAGAGCTGATCTTCGGTGGTGAACTCGTCCACATCGGGATCATCAGGATTGGCGGCTTTGGAAATGACCAGCTTGCGTTCGGCCAGCTTGAGTGCCCCCTCGATCGCTTCGGCCACCCGAGCACGCGGCGTCTTGCCGGCAATCATCCGATCAATGACTACCTCGATTGTATGCTTCATTTGTTTGTCAAGCTGCAGGTTGTCGACCAGCTGGACAATTTTGCCATCGACCCGGGCTCGTAAAAAACCTTGTTTCAGCAGGTCGACAAACAGGTCTTTGAACTCCCCCTTCTGTCGCTGGATCAGCGGAGCCAGCACCTGATATTTTGTTCCCTCAGGGAGCCGCAGCACGCTATCGAGAATCTGCTCGCGGGTCTGCGCGGTGATCGGCCGGCCGCATTGGTAACAGGCAGGAGTTCCAACACGCGCGAACAGTACGCGTAAATAATCATAGATTTCGGTGATCGTTCCGACCGTACTGCGTGGATTTCGCCCACTCGATTTTTGTTGAATCGCAATCGAAGGGGCCAGGCCTGTGATGGAATCGACTTCGGGTTTCGGCATTTGGCCGAGAAACTGTCGCGCGTAAGACGAGAGGGACTCGACATACCGCCGTTGCCCTTCGGCATAGAGTGTATCGAAGGCGAGTGAACTTTTGCCCGAACCGCTGACACCCGTCATGACAATCAGCTTGTTGCGAGGCAAGGTCAGATTCACGTCTTGCAGATTGTGCTCGCGAGCACCACGAATCACGATATCGGAAGCAGGCATGGGCGAAACAACAATCCAGAAAAGGCGAACACCAGGACCGTGATCAACAGTGTCATCGGAGATCAACAGTGCCACAACAGATCAACAAGACCACAAGTAAAGTATAGACTGGCCGACGTTTCCAGCAACGATCATCACCGGATTGACATTAACCCCGGCGATGAACGACCCAGCCAGGAACTTCGACTCGAACTTGAAAGAGTGTTTTTCCGGCGGTGATGTACAGGGTCTTCAAGTCCGCTCCACCCCAGGTGCAGTTGGTAATGACATCTTCGGTGACGGGGATTCGCCCCAGCAAGGTTCCCTCTGGCCGAACGACGTAAACTCCCGGCAGAAACCGAGTCGTCTCGTGCGGGCTGCGAGCCTGGCCAACTCCCGCCGCGATGTAAAGCGTTCCCGCAGCATCAACGCACATCCCGTCGCCACCTCGACCGGGGGCAAAGTCAAAGACCAGTCTCTGACGCGTTAACTCACCCTCCGGCGACAGATCGAATGCCCAGATTTTTCGCGCACCGTCTGCAATCGGACAACTGTCAACCAAATAGAGCGTCCGCTCGTCGGGGCTGAGTGCAATTCCGTTCGGGCGTTGAATCGCCGGCTGTGTCAGGACGCGTGTCACTTGGCCATCGGGATCAATGCGGAAGACCGAATCATGATCCAGTTCCATTGTGCTGCGATCGTAATAACAGGGATCGGTGAAGAAGAGCTGACCATTCGAGCAGGCGGCAATATCGTTGGGAGCGTTGTACCGCTTTCCCTCGTATCGATCCGTGAGAATTTCGACCACGCCCGTACTCAGATCCGTTCGAGTAATCCGCCGGTTGCCATCATTGGGGCAGAATTCATTTCCTTCGCAGGCGAGCAGGCGTCCCTGGGAATCGAACAGCAGACCATTAGCACGACCGCTGGGTGAACGAAAGACCTGATAATGCTTGGCCCCCGGTTCCAACAAGAGAATGCGATTGTTCACAATATCGGTAAAAAAGACTCGGCCCTGATGATCGCAGGCAGGCCCCTCGGTAAATGCAATATTGGTTGCGGCAGTGGGGAGTGAATTGACACCGGGCGGCAGGTCATGATCGAGTGACATCTGAATGGAAATTCCCTGAAAATCGGAGGCGTGTCAGATCGGGTCGAAATTCGCAGAATCGGTTTTACGCAGACGCAAACCCTGAGTGTATCCCACGACACCTCCTGAAGAAAGTCAGTCATTCGCGTAGAAATTGCACAATCAAAAGCGGGGCAGCGATCCAACCGAATTTCCGGTTTCCGTCTCCTGAGGCACTCTTCGAAATCAATGACCTTCCTTGGAATCAAACCCCGAGTGAGTTAAACAATCTGACTGGCCAGCGCGAGGTGCTCAATTTTCTTGTGCCTGATTTGTGATCGAAGTAGGATCACTCTCGTTTGGTCACTGTTATGTCTTGACCCGAATCCCTGACCCGAATAGGAGTCTGCTGATGCTGTTCCGAATGATGTCTGGTTTGAAGTTTGTTTCGCTGTTCAGCCTGCTGGCTGTGGGGGCCTGCCTGATTGCAGACGAGAAACCCAAGCCACCATCCGGGCTGCGATGGAAAATGCATACGGTCAATGATCAATCACCGTACGAAGCGTGTGGAACTGCCGATTTTAATGGTGATGGAAAGATCGATATTTTCTCGGGGGATTCCTGGTATCAGGCCCCCAACTGGGTTCGCCATCAGGTACGTCAGGTTCCCGCCAGCGTACCGAATCCGCACTACTACGAAGATTTTTCCGACTCGCCGCTCGATGTCAACGGCGATGGACGCCCTGATATCGTCACCTGCAACTATTTTGGCAAGCGGGTTGGCTGGGTGGAAAATCCGGGCGGGGACGCAACGAAGCCCTGGATCGAACACGAGATCGACACCCCCGGAAACATGGAGACAGGGGAACTTGTCGACATCAATGGTGATGGCAAGCTGGACTTTTTGCCGAATAGCGGGAATGTCGTTGTCTGGTACGAATTGACTGCGCAAAAACCGACAGTCATTTGGAAAAAACATGATCTGGGAAGCGAAGGGGCGGGGCATGGCGTCGGCGTCGGTGACGTGAATGCCGATGGAAAAATCGATCTGATCACTCCGAAAGGATGGTACGAACAACCGCTCAAAGGTGAGGGGAAATGGGTGTTTCATGCTGAGTTTGAATTGGGTGCAGCGGGAGTCTTCATTCATGGTCGCGATGTGGATGGGGACCGTTTAACTGATATTATTTGGGGAATGGGACATGGATTTGGACTGCATTGGCTGAAACAGTCTCAGGGGAGTGACGGTCAGCGAGTTTGGACCAAACACAATATTGACGAGACGTTTTCGCAGGTACACACCCTGGTTTTTGCAAAGCTCGATCGACAAGAAGAACCGGCATTAATCACGGGCAAGCGGGTCTATGCCCACGAAACCGAGCCGGGAGCCACCGATGCGTCTGTGGTCTTTTATTATCAGTTTGACCGCAAGATAGGTGTCTGGAACAAGCACACCATCTTCCATGGCGACCCCGCCCCGAACGCCCCGCAAGAGGCCAAAGACCGATGGGCTCTGAAAGATTTTCCTCGGGGGACTGCAGGGACCGGCCTGCAAATGGCCGCCGTCGACATGGACGGTGACGGGGACATCGATCTGGTCTGTCCAGGTAAGTCAGGGCTCTATTGGTTTGAGAACCTTGGCAAGTAATTCGGTGCGGTTTCGCCGTAACCTTTTTTGGGAACGAAAAATGCGGTCTATTGGGGAGTTGGGGATGCCATACCAACGAAACCTCTCTCTGATTGAATTGAAAGTCATCCATGTCGCGACTCGAGCTCATTCGTCAATCTGATTTTCTGCGGGGGATTCCTGCGGAGCTCGTGGTGCGTCTGGAAGAGATTGCCAAGTCTCGTAACTACGCCGTGGGTGAAGTTTTGTTTTCCGAAGGAGCAGCACATCACCATTTTTCGGTCATTGCCAAGGGACATGTTCGCTTAGAAATGTTCGTACCGGGGCGGGGGCGCGTCGCAATCCTGACCGCAGGGCCGGGCGAAGTCCTCGCCTGGTCTGCCCTCGTGGGAAATTCGGTGATGACCGCCACGGCAATTCCCCTCGACGCGGTCCAGACGGTGGATTTTCCTGGCCACGATTTGCAGCGACTTTGTGAAACCAACCATGAGATCGGCTATCATATCATGCGTCAGTTAGCCACCGCCCTGTCGCGGCGGCTTTTGGCCACCCGATTACAAATGCTGGATCTTTTTGCCAACCAGACACCGATCCTCGATCTCCGCTCGAATCTCGGACGCCCGGGTGATCCTGAATGTTAAGGGGGGACAACGGCCTTGTTTGTGTGCCTGATCCTATTGCCGTTTTCCTGATCCCTGTGATGGTTACCTGTGGCTGATCCCTGTCAGGAATCCCTCACCACATTCCCCCTCCTTCTCCTGGAGATTTGTCGCATGGCCCTCAAATCCGGACCCCAATTTTTTGCGAAACGTCGGCTGCAATCCCTGATCGATGAACTTTGCAAACGTGGCTATCTGGTCGTCGGCCCGACGATCGATCAAGAGGCGATTGTCTATCAGGGTCTCAATTCCGTCGAACAATTGCCTTGCGGTTGGACGGACGAGCAAGCTCCAGGGGTTTATCGTTTGCGGCAGCGGAACGATGAGCAATGGTTTGGATTTGTCGTCGGGCCGCATTCCTGGAAAAAGTATCTGTTCCCCTCCAAGTCCACATTGCTGAGTGCTGAAAAGACCGAGTCAGGCTGGCAATTTATTCCTCGTTCCGCCGACACCACCAAGTATGCGTTACTGGGGGTTCGCGCCTGTGAATTGGCCGCGATCCGCATTCAAGATCAGGTTTTTCTGAATGGGCCCTATCAGGATCCCCTGTATCGCGAACGCCGAGAGCAATTACTGATCATCGCCGTTAACTGCACACAGGCGGCCAGCACCTGCTTTTGCACTTCGATGAAAACCGGGCCTCGCTGTGAACGGGATTATGACCTGGCATTAACCGAACTCGAAGACGGTTTCCTGTGTGAAATTGGCTCGGAACAGGGACGCGAGATTCTCGAAAGCGCACTCGGCACACCTGATCCCACGCCTGCCAGCCAAACCATACAACAGTCTGACGTGCAATTCGCGGAACAGGGCCCCTTGCGAGCAGCGACATCCATCGAGCTTCAGGCCGCCGAGGTGGCCCGACAACAGGCGGTGGATCAGATTCAGCGGCACCTGAAAACCGATGATTTGCCCGGACTGTTGCTCAATAATTTAGAGCACCCCCGCTGGAAAGAAGTTGGTGAACGTTGCCTGTCATGTACGAATTGTACGATGGTCTGTCCAACCTGTTTTTGTTCTTCCGTCACCGAAGTCCGTGACCTGAACCTGGATCGTGTCGAACGCGAGCGAACTTGGGATTCCTGTTTTAATCCCGATTTCAGCTATCTTGGGGGTAGCTTGGTTCGCAATGACACGGCGGCACGATACCGACAATGGCTGACGCACAAACTGGACAGTTGGCATACCCAGTTTGGCTCGTCCGGCTGCGTGGGATGTGGCCGGTGCATCACCTGGTGTCCCGTCGGAATTGACCTGACGGAAGAAGTCGCTGCCATCAGACAGGAACCCCTTCCATGACCGCTCCCCCTGCCCCCTTGCATGGCCATCAATTACAAGGGAATCAATTACATCGCAATCCCTGGCATACGCAGACCGTTCGGATTGTTGATCGGGTCGATGAGATCCCCGGCGTAGCGACCTATCGGCTCGCGGTGATCGATGAGGGAGATTCACACCACGATCCGTTCATCCCCGGACAATTCAATATGCTGTATCTTCCTGGTGTCGGCGAGTCGGCCATTTCAATGAGTGGCAATCCAGCGGAAGGGGGCGGGTGGGTGCATACCGTCCGCGAGGCTGGAAACGTGACTCGAACCCTGGCAGGATTAAACGTTGGGGACACACTCGGTTTGCGAGGCCCCTTTGGGACCGGCTGGCCGATCCCAAACTTGCTCGGAAACGATGTCCTGATTGTGGCGGGAGGACTGGGAACCGCCCCCCTGCGACCCTTGATTTACCACCTGCTCAATCAGCGAGAATCGTTCGGGCGGATCTGGTTGATCAACGGTGCCCGGTCTCCCGAGGGATTGCTCTATCAACGTGAATACCAAGCTTGGCGGCAAGGCGGCATTGAAGTCTTGTTGACGGTTGATCGACCGAACGCCCAGTGGGATGGTCAGGTAGGAGTCGTAACGCTGCTGATCGAGCGACTCAAGTTACCTCGCCCGCTGCAGACACAGCTGGTCACTTGTGGTCCCGAAGTCATGATGAAATACGCCGCTCTGAGCGGATTGAGATTGGGGATGACCCCCGAGCAGATCTGGGTTTCGCTCGAACGGAACATGCAGTGCGCTGCGGGATTATGCGGACACTGTCAGCTGGGGCCTGAATTCCTCTGTAAGGATGGGCCGGTCCTGCGTTATGATCGGATTCGGCCCTTCCTCTTCGTGGAGCAACTTTAATGCGACGCAAACCACGTTTAGCGGTTTTCAAGTTCGCCTCGTGCGATGGCTGCCAGTTGTCGCTTCTCGACGCAGAAGACGAACTGCTTGCACTCTGTGATCGAGTCGAGATTGCCCATTTTGCCGAGGCGAGCAGCGATCTGCAGCCTGGCCCCTACGATATCGCCTTGGTGGAAGGGTCAATCACGACCGCAGCCGACGCGGAACGAATCCATCGTGTCCGGACTGACTCGAAATTCCTGATGACCATCGGAGCCTGTGCGACGACAGGTGGGATTCAGGCCCTGCGAAATTGGGGGAATATTGAGGAATGGGTGCACGCGGTCTATCCCACACCGGAATTCATTCGTACTCTCGCCACCTCCACAGCGATTGCCGATCATGTGCATGTCGATTTTGCGCTGCCTGGCTGTCCGATCAACTACCATCAACTGGTCGATGTGCTGGTGGCACTCGCCGAGGGACGCCAGCCGCGCATTCCTGCGCACAGTGTCTGCCTCGACTGCAAGCATCGGGGGACCGTCTGTCAGATTGTCGCACGTGGCATCCCCTGCCTTGGCCCTGTCACGCAATCAGGGTGTGGAGCCATTTGCCCGGCGTATGACCGCGGGTGTTATGGATGTTTTGGCCCCAGTCGACCCGCGAATACCACTTCCTTGATGGACCGATTTCAACGGATGGGGAGTTCACCGGACCAACTGGTTCCGTTACTGAGAAATTTCAACGCGGCCGCACCCGCATTCCAACAGGCTGCAGATCAATTGACCATCTTGGGGCAATGCGGCAACAGGAGATCATCGTGAGCGTGGAGGATCTGATTACCGTTCCCATCCTGACGCGCGTCGAGGGAGAGGGTGGCGTGACAATCCGCCTGAGGGAGGGCGTGATCGAGAAGATCGAGCTGAATATCTATGAACCTCCCCGACTCTTCGAGGCGTTGCTTCGAGGGCGTCCGCTGGAGGATACCCCCGACATCACGGCAAGGATTTGCGGTATCTGCCCCGTGGCCTATCAAATGAGTTCCGTCCAAGCCCTGGAGGCCGCCTTAGGAATTCAGATCACTCCGAACATTCGTCGATTGCGGCGCCTGTTGTACTGCGGTGAGTGGATTGAAAGTCATGCGCTCCATGTTCACTTGCTGCATGCCCCCGACTTTTTTGGTGTCGCCAGCGGAATCCTGCTCGCTCAGCGTTTTCCCGATGAGGTCAAACGAGGCTTGCAATTGAAGAAATCAGGAAATCGCCTGCTGGAAGTGCTGGGCGGACGCGCGATTCACCCGGTTAACGTTCGCGTTGGTGGATTTCATCGGTTGCCCCAGCGGGAAGAAATGGCCGCGTTGATCCCACAGTTCGAACAGGGGGTCGAGGCCGCCGTGGCGGCAACTCGCTGGGTCGCCGGCTTTCCCTTTCCTGATTTCGAGCAGGATTACGAACTGGTGTCGCTGAATCATCCCGCCGAGTATCCGATGAACGAAGGAGAGATCATTTCCAGTCGTGGCCTGCGGATTCCCGTGTCCGAGTATCATCAGAATTTTGTCGAATTCCAAGTTGCTCATTCGACAGCGCATCAGGCGGTTCGCCATCGTTCAGGGACCCCCTACTTTCTCGGCCCGCTGGCTCGCGTCAGCTTGAATCGTGAACGCTTGTCACCGATGGCCCGCAGGCTGGCGGATGAAATCGATTTGCCCGGACTATTAAAAAACCCTTTCATGAGTATTGTCGCCCGCGGACTTGAATTGGTTCATGCATTTGAAGAGGGGTTGAGCATTCTGCGGGAGTATGACCCCACCGGAAAAGCGGCAATCCACTACCAGCCGAACGAGGGCTATGGATGTGGGGCAACAGAAGCCCCACGCGGGTTGCTATTCCACGAGTATCGGATCGATGGTCAGGGGAAAATCGTCTCGGGAAATATTGTTCCGCCAACATCGCAAAACCAGCGGCGGATTGAGCTGGACCTGATGGAATTTCTAACCATCCGCCAGAAAAACGGGGCTTCACGCCAAGATCTGGCGTTGGACTGTGAGCGACTTGTCAGGACCTATGACCCCTGCATCAGTTGCTCAACCCACTTTCTGAAAGTTCGCTGGGATGAGTCCTTATGAGCTCCTCGTTCATCGTAGGTTTGGGGAGCCACCACGGCGACGACCAGGCGGGCTGGCTGGTCATGGATCGATTGCAACAACGGAATTTTCCTCCTCAGCAAATGACACGACTTCGGCATCCGATTGACCTGCTGGATGTGATTGATACTGAGATGTCGCTGGTGATCTGTGATGCGTGCTGTGGAAGTGGTAACCCAGGGCGGATTCATCAGGGTATTTGGTCTGCCGAGAATTCTCCTGATCAAATCCTCGGTCCCCGTCGCGACGAGAGCGGACTTTCGCTGATTCCTCAATTCCACTCGGGATCTCATACGCTGCCGCTGATCGAAGTCTTGATGCTGGGACGGCAACTTGGCTGTGGTCCTTCATTTGCGAAAATCTGGACAATCGAAGGGGGGATGTGGGCTCCTGGAACATCCCCATCAACAGCAATCCAAGCTGCCGCTGCAGTTGTGGCCGAGGCGATCTGGGAACAAACCTTCCATGCATGAGCGATCTTTTATCAAGGGGCTGATTGAACAGGTCCTGGAAGAACAGCGAATTCGTGGGCTTGGGGCCATTCGCAGTATTCAGCTCCAGGTCGGAGAATTTTCGGGTATGGAACCTCGCCTGATCGAACTGGCATTTGCCGAAATCAGACCGGAATACTGGCAGACCGAGGTCGCACTGGTGGTCGAGACAATCCCCCTCACCGCAATTTGCAAAACTTGTCAGGCCGAATTTGGAGTATTGAGCTTTCGTTTTATCTGTCCCCGTTGTGGTGAACGTGATGTGACTGTCACAGGGGGCGAAGAACTGCAGATCACCAGCCTCACTATCGAATCCCCTCAGGTAGACCCCCAATCCGCAACCGGACGGCAAGATCAAATGGTCTGACTCGTCGGATTCGAGAAGCCGATCCGCTCCGTCAGCTGTTTGTGCTCAGCGAAAATCTTGCGAAAACGCCCGTGTTTTTCGTGAAATCAGGGGACGTTCAGCTTGATCTTGACCGACTGCCACGGATGACTAAGCTTGCGCTGTTATCGATCGGCAAAAAACACCTCAGTTCGTTTTGGCGACCGATTAAGACCGAGTCATTCGTCGCTGTTCCAAGGAGGGAACTTGATGAAACGCTGGCTGTCCCATTGTGCAATTGGCCTCTATCTCTCAGCGCTTTCCGCCGGGTTAATCTCTCAGACGATGAATTTTGGTTCTGCCTCACATCCCATTATGTACTTTTTTGTGTGGGATATGTTTTGTGGCTGGTCCTCGCATGAGATTCGCTATCATGTGATCGGTGAAGGGGAAAGTGGTGCCTATTATCAGTTGGCACCGGGTCCGTGGCAGACGTTTATGCCCTACGGTGACCTCGACCGGATGCATTACGATGTGCTCGGAAATTCTCATCGGAAAATGGCAATGAACGCACTTGCTCATACCGAGCATGAGCCGATTCGGCGCGTGATCATGATTGAGGAAGTTTGGCCTAAAAAATACAATATGTCAGAGAGTTCGTGGGCTCGTCGATACGATGAGCCTAAAGATCCGCTGAGTTATTATTGGCAACGAGCAGAAATGACTGCCGAAGGGAATGTGATCAGCGCGGTGCCTGAATATCTCACTTATTTGCAGACGAGTTCCGTCGCGGATAATCCGCGACTCGTGAATGATCTGCATCGGGGTCGTGATCACTTTGTTCTGAGTCCTGTACAGCGAATGGCATCCACGGGCCGCCAAGAAGATTAGATCGGTTTTGGTGTGATGCTGTGGGGCGTGGTGAGTGGGTTACTGGGTGGTCAATTTGCCTGACGTCGCCTGTTCTTTTCGCTGGAAAAGCCAAAGGTTCTTCTGGGGAGTTTCTGATGATGAATTCCGAGTCCGCCGTGAGTCGTATTCGCCGTTTTTTTTACGACACGGAAATTCCTTTTGGTCTGGCAATCTGCCGTATTTGTTTGCCGCTCGTGCTGATGGGCATGGTGCTTCCGCGCTGGTCGGTCTGTCGCGAGCTTTATTCCGCCGATGGGGCAACTGGTCAGTTGTCAGTTGGGTTTGGTTATATCGATCTGTTGCCTGAATTGTCTGGCAGTGCGGTCGCTGCACTGTATGCGATTCTGATGTTTTCGCTGGTGACGCTGTGTGTCGGTTGGTGTAGCCGTATTTCGGCGTTCGTCGTCTGTGTGCTCATGAGCTACTTCAGTATGCTCGACTGTGTGAGCACGATGACCAAATACACCGCGATGTGCTCGCACATGCTGTTGATTCTTTCGGTTTCTCAGTGTGGATCGATCTGGTCGGTCGATTCATGGCTGACGAATCGTCGTCGTAATCTCGATCCCACTCAGCCTACGTTTGCGTATCCCCGTTCCGCGGCCTGGCCCCGTCGACTCTTGCAGTTTCATATGGCTTGCGTCTATTTCGGTGCCGCGATGACGAAGATTCATACCCCGACATTCTTCACTGGTGATCAGTTGCAGTATTGGATGCTGACACACCTGAATTATCAGCATCGCCTCGGGGAACTACTCAGTGGTTACCCGGTTCTGCTCGTTGCTTTCGGGTATATTACGGTAGTGTGGGAGCTGTCATTTATTTTCTGTTCTTGGAAAAGCGCGTGGCGTAATTTCGTTTTGCCGATCGGTGTTCTCTTCCACTTCATGACGACATTGACCCTCGGTTTGCTGATGTTCCCGATGGTTTGTTATTGCGGTTATCTGTCGTTTATTGATGAAGAAGATGTTCAGCAATCGAGTGCATGGCTTCGCCGTCAACTTCGGCGGTTCGCCTCGCTCAAGCAGGCCGAATCCCGGCTGATTGCGTTCCGCAGTTGGATGGGTGATCGGCCGCAATGGCAACAGGCTGCTCGGATTACATTTGTGGTGGCATTGCCGCTGGTTGCTCTGGCGGGGATCGGAGCTGAGTACCAGCTTGACGTTTATGGTGAACGGCGGACCGAGGGTCGGCATCAACTGGCGGCGATCGATCCCGAACGAGCTCGTGAGTTGCTGGCACCCGTTTCCCCTCATCGCGATATCGATAAATTTTTCGCTGTCGATATGGGGACATTTCTTGCCAGTGACTTAATTGCACATCGCCGAACCTCTTTTCGCCAGGGTGAAAACGTGATTGCACAATGCAGTTTGATTCCCCCCCACGAAGACATGGTGATCGAATGCAAGATTCGTGATACCGAGAATCGCGTTGTGAACAAACGAGTCGAAATCGCCACACGCGAGATGTTTCGCGTTAATCTGCGGTTTCCGATCACCGACGACATGCGTCCCGGCGATTACATGTTACATATCGAAACTGCGGGCCGACATGTTTTGAAGAAGAAATTCACAGTGCTTCCGAAGTTCGGAACGGTTGCCTCACGTTGATCT
>JBIKZJ010000036.1:0-23882 GCA_044354755.1 Schlesneria sp.
TCCGAGCACTTTTTGGCCAGCCGAAAAACGAGATTGAGGCAATATCACGAGGATCCAAGGCGGGCGAAACAGGCAGGAATCATATTCCAACATATCGACAATGGCTGGTTTGTCAAGCTGTTCGGGTTAGGCCTCACTCACGGATTGCGACACTCGGTCAGGTCTCGATTCCGTCAACAACGATTGTAGGGCTGAAATCACCAAAAAGAATGGCGAATTGCCATGAATCCAGAACTTAAGAATTTTCGTTGCCGCACCGTTTTGTCCGAGACGTTTTGTCCGAGACGGTTTGTCCGAGACGGTTTGTCCGAGACGGATTTTGATTTCGCCTCATTCGGGAATTCCATCCGACAGAGCCGAATCCGTCGCCACGGGGATCCGTCCCGATTTTGCCCCTTGCCGCAGCACGTCGTAATCGTGTTCGGCCTGAGTCGCGTAAGCCATACCAAACTCCCCGAGGGCAACATCAAACTGATCACCGTCCCCCAGGTATCCCGCAATCGATGCAACATGGCCCGCTTTGGCGTGTGCTCGGGCCAGCCCCCAACCACACATTTTGGCATATTCCCGAAATTCGCTCGGCGAAAGATCTTTGAGCGTGGTCGAGAACTTCATGTCCCGCAATTGCCGGAAATAGTAGCATCGCCCGTCGGAATCCGAGGCCCAGCCGAGAAACAGGTCACTCGCCGCCTGCATCACACGCTGGCCATGGACTACGCGTTGACCATGATGAGTCCGTTCACTTTTCCCCACAAACGGTTCCAGCACACTCGCCCGCGCCTCTTTAATCTGCAGCAGCAGCGGCGATTCATCTGCATCCAGCAACAGCACCACCCCACAACGCAAGCCGACACTCCCCACCCCCACGACTTTGGCGACGACATCGGCCACGCGGTAGCGATCGAGCAAGACTCGTCGATCCTCTGCAAGCGTTTGCCGGTAATCCCGGATCAATGCATCGCACTCGCTGACATAACGTTCTTGTTGTGGCGGATGAAAGATCAGCGGCGGGCGATCCTTGAATCGCAACTGGCCCGCCACTCGTGAGGTCATTTTGGGAAACAGCGCTTCCATCGTCCGTTTTCGAGCCGACTCGACCAGCGAATCGAGATACGGTCGACTGGCCATCATCGACGGATGCTTTTCCAATTCGCGCACATCCAGTCGCTGATACCACATTTCGAGTGGTGAAAACTGTTGGTATTCGGTCAGATGCTCCCGGTAAGCTTGCGCCACGGCGTGTCCTGATTCCTGCTGATTCTCGGACGAGAGACCAAATTGACGTGCCGCCAGTACGGTGCTGGCGACCAGCCGCTTAAGATCCCATTCCCAGGGTGCGGTCCGGCTTTCGTCAAAATCGGTCACATCAAAAATCAGATTTCGCTCGGGAGTCGCAAACCAGCCAAAGTTCTGCAGATGGCAATCGCCGCACGACTGTAACCGCAGATTGGTCGTCGGCAGCGTCGCCAGATCGGCCGCCATCACCCCTGCCGACCCGCGAAAAAACGCGAGGGGCGACTGCAACATCCGGGCGTACCGCAGCGGAATCAGATCGGGCAATCGATCGCGATTCGATTCCTCCAAAATCGACAGCACCTGGGTTCGATGCGTCACCGGCTGCCAGTCGGCCTGTGACGCACGCGGCACCGTGTCCCGCAGCCCCTTCCCCACCGCTTGCCGCTCTGCCCGATTGATGATCACAGCGTTCAAATTCGAATTCGGTGTGGCATCCATCGAAAAGGACATCGTCAGTGGGTTTCCAGAACAGGTTCAGTGGGTTTCCAGAACAGGAAGAACGATCCCCGGT
Source organism: Schlesneria sp. (assembly GCA_044354755.1). Taxonomy (GTDB): domain Bacteria; phylum Planctomycetota; class Planctomycetia; order Planctomycetales; family Planctomycetaceae; genus Schlesneria. Next base: position 1,808 of record JBIKZJ010000036.1, read on the forward strand.
CACGACCGCGTCGCTGAACCTGATGAGCGACGAAGCTGAATGAGCGACCACGCTTCAAGTGTGACGAAGCTCAAAAATCCCCAACCTCTTCGTTGCCATGAATTGTGATGAGAGCCCGTAGTGTGACTGGAGAGAGGTCTTTGCTCAGAAAACGAACACTCCCATCCGCAAGTAACGCATTGACCCCGCCAACATGCATGCTGCTCGCGCCGTGAGGCTCATCAATCCGTGTCACCGCTTTGGCATCGATATCCAGCGGTTTCATCCACGGGACATTTAATTTCACCGCTTCGATCACCATGAGTGTATTTGAGGTTCCATCGGAGATGTTTTTCATCCGCACACAAAAGCCATTCCCCATGGCCGCCGTTTCATCCGTGATCGTCGCATAGGCGGTGCTGACACCACCTGGGGATGGATAGGAAAGACATCCATACGGACGTGGCAGCGGATTCAGGAGCGGATAATTCGCCGGGCTGTCCCAAGCGTCATTGAACTGATAGCGATCGTAGCGAGCAGGTTCATCGAGAAAGGGGACCACAGAAACCCGCCAGCTCAATTTGGGCTCGCCCTGCAATCCATTTAAATGAGCGGCGGGCAACATGTTATAAACATCATGATAATTGAACATGGCCAAGCCAATTTCCTTGAGATTGTTCTTGCACTGAACCCGTCGGGCGGCTTCGCGAGCTTGCTGAACGGCGGGAAGCAACAGTGCCAACAGCCCGCCACCACAAACGAAAAATCCACCGCAGGTGACGATCGCAATGATCAACCAGGGAAAGCTGCTCGCCCCCCCACTGTTGCTGCGGTTCTGCTTCCCGGCGGAACCTTTCTGCACCGCGCGACCACTCTGCACCGCGCGACCACGGCTTTTTCCTGAAGCCTCGCCGTTCATCTCTTCGCCACAAAAAGGGCAAACCTTTGCGCTTGACGCAATTTTTTCATCACAGCTTGGACAGATTGGCATTTCAATACAACCTCAAATGTGTGCCGCACCCGTGGTCAAACCCGGTTTTTTCATCACTCGATTGAATTCCAATCAATAGCCCGAGCAAAGTCAAACCCACAAGCGGTCATTTACGCCGGTTCATTCGTAAAAACACAACTCACACACCTGCCAATGTCGCCCCGGAACCACCCGGCTCAATTCGCAAGTGCGACCACATGGCCACAGACAATCCTGAAACCCTTAACAAACAATCGTTCCAACTACGGAAAACCGAAGAAACGCCTGCGGCACCACGAATAACACGAATAACACGAATAAGATTTTTAAATCAGGAAATTCAGAAAAGAACAACCGGAAAAGTAAAGCAGGAAAAAAATCAGCGGACTGACCTCAGGAACCCCCGAATTCAAAAATTCAAACCAATTCCCTGTTGGCCAAATCACCTCATCACCTCATCACCTCATCACCTCATCACCAATTTCCTCATCACCCATTTCCTCATCACGCCTCACCTCACCACTGATTTCCTACTTTCCTCATTTCCTTCTTTCCTTCTTTTCTTCTTTTCATATTCGTGTTATTCGTGTTATTCGTGGTCAAAACTCTTCGCATTTCCTCAGAAGGACTGCTCCATGCCAGAAATCATTTTTCGTGACGAAGCGTATGCCATCATGGGTGCCTGTTTCGAGGTTTACAACAAAATGGGGGTTGGTTTCGGGGAACCGGTTTACCACGAATGCCTGAAGATCGAATTCGAACTTCGCGGTCTACCAGCCTCTTCGAAGCCGGAACTGATATTAGAGTATAAGGGTCGACGTTTGGTAAAGACGTTCGAGCCGGACTTTGTCTGTTATGATCAGATCATTGTCGAACTTAAGGCGGTCTCGGACCTGAACGAGGAACATCGGGCACAGGTACACAATTACCTGAAAGCGACCGGTTTTCGACTCGGACTGTTGATCAACTTTGGTGGTAAACAACAATTGCAATACGAACGCATTGTTCGGTAGGGCGAGAATCTTCTACTGGGACCACGGATCACTCCGTTTTCCCGAGTCAGAATTCGGGAGGACAAGCATTCGGCAGTTGGGTCATGACATGAGGTCATGACGTGAGGTCATGACATGGATGAGGGGTCTTAACGGATCCTCTCGTGACCAAGACGACAAATCGCCCGCACGATGCTCCCGAATCTCGTGTGCCTGACGTCCCTCTGCTCAATGAGGCTCATTCACGCCATCCAGCCATTTCACGCCATTCAAAAAATTCATCGCAAACAACTACCGCAAAAGACATTGCGTTCGAGGTACGGAATTTTGAAAAATTCCTGGAAAACTTTCCGGAAAAACGCCGGAAAATCCAGACCTCGTTCGTGTTGTTCTCAGATCTGTGCCGCAGCGCTGGGCTGAGGCAATAAAAAATGCGGTATTTGCAGTGGATACGAAACGATGAAGAGTCTCATGTGGGGAACGGCTGCTCTTGTGATGGTACTGGTCGGCTTGTTCGTGGTGGCCGGCCGTGGTTTGGGGGAATTGCAGGGGTATTTTCATGCTTCGGCAGACAAAACGGTCGATGGACTGGTGGCCACTCTGCCCAAAGAAGTGGTGAATCGCAAACTGGATCACGATTTGCGTCAACAACGGCGGGATTTGATTGATCAACAAGCTCAACTCAATTTGTCCCGAAACCAGATTGCTGACTTGCGAACCGAAGTGACAAAACTGGATGCCAATGTCACCCAACGTAAGCGGTTGTTGTCCGAGGCTTACCCGATCCTGAAATCGGCAATCGACGGCGGGCTGGAAACGGTCAAGTTCGCCAATACCGACTTTACACTTCCCAATTTTCAACGCGAAGTCGATGAACTGCTCACCCTTCAGGACCGCGAAACGCGGCAACTCGACATCAAGCAACAGGGATTGGCTCGTCTGGAGCGAGGTGCTCAGGAAGGGATTCAAGCGCTGAATGATATGCGAACCGCCCTGGAAAATTCGGAAATGGAAGTAGACGTGCTGAAACAACGACGCGAACAGGCGGAAATGGAATCCAAGACACTCGATACAGTCTCGGCGATCGCGTCGAAGCGGCCCGAGATTGATAATTCGGTGAGTCAGGGTCTGAACAAAATTCGAGGCGATGTCAAACAGTTAGAAGCCCGGAACGAGGCACGCCGGGCCTTGGCACCTGTGAACGAGCGACCCACGAACCAGTTGACCAAGCAGTGGAACCGCCTGGAAACGCTGAAGGCGATTCATGACGACTCGGCCCCTGCGGCCTCATCAGCCACGGCACCGACGGCCGCTTCACCAACAACCGCTTCACCGACGAACGCTTCACCGACGAACGCTTCAACAACGATCACTGCAGAAACACGAACCGTGGAAGGGGAAAAAGTGGTGATCGAGATTCAATCGAAGAAAAACTGAGGTATGGTGGTCGGGCAGTGAAACAAACCGACGCGTTACGTGTACGATGTTGCATGTACGATGTTGCGCGATGCGTGATGCAGATTACGTGTGCGGTGGGCCGCGTCATCGGGGCCCACCCCTTTTTCGGTCTTTTTTCCAAATTGTTACTCCATGATCAGGATAAATTCTGATGTCCAACGTCCCCCCCTTCAATCCCGGCGACGAGCAACACGGTGACGAAGCCAAGCTGATCGAATTACTAGACCAGCACGCGCAGCTGGAATTAGAACTCAAGTCACAACTCCAGGAACAGGAACTTCTGGAGCAGGAAGCACGTGGCAAACCGGTTCAGTCGAAAACTCACGCCGAACTGCTCGCACGGATCGAGTCCACAAGAAAACTGATCGAGTCCACCAAAAAGCGGACCGATGCCAAGGAAGGCGAGATCATTATTCTTGTCGACAAGTATTTTCGTGAAGCGTTACGCCCGATCTTGTTGAAAAAATTTGGGAAGGTCGTCGGTTCCCATACCGACGGTACGGTCCGTTACACACAAATGGTCAAAGACTTTTTCATCAAGGTACTCGAACATCGACACGAACCGTTTTGGAAGGCCAAAACCGCGAGAAACCTGCGTAACTGGTCGTCACGCGTGATGACCAATCAAATCATTGACCACTTGCGAAGAAAGAAACTGGCACCGCAACCCCGGGACGATCTGGCGACCTTCGCCGATCACCGCCAAACTCATTTTGAAAAGTACAATGATGTCCGGTTTGAACCAGCCCTGTTGACCATTCAGCAATGGCTGTCGGGATCAAAAAAAGAACAATTAATGGCCAAAGTCCTGCTGCACCGGTATGTTGACGGCATGGACTACGACGAAATCGCCGAACACCTCGAAATCGACAAGAAAGTCCTTTACCGTATCGCCGAGGAAGCGAAGAAAGCCCTGCGGGACCACGAATAACACGAATCGCACGAATCAGAGAATTCCGCAGAGGGATTAGAAAATTCAGAAGAAGGAAAGGCTAAAGATGATCGAAAACCCAAGTCATACAAAAATCAAATCGATCTTCAATTCAATAATCCCCTTCCCTTTCTTCCTGGTTCATCCCCCACCCACGATTCGCTCCACAGTTTTTATTTTGAAAACAAATTTTAAAATTAAAAAAAATTCTCACTGCCATTTTACTGCAATTTTACTGAAATTTTCTCCCTCTTTTCTTTCTCTTTTCTTATTCGTGTTATTCGTGTTATTCGTGGTCAACACTCTTCCTGACTTCTGACGTAAGGGTTTTCTCATGCCGCCGATTTCGTCGAGCTTACCGAACATGCATGCTGAGCTCGGGCTCAAGGAGAGCGCCGTGTTTCTTTTGACTGAACGAACGAAGCGTGCCATCGAACAGGCGGGGTATGGCATTCAGGGCGAAACAGGGCGTGGTGGCTTCGGAGCGACGTTCGAGGTTACGCGTCTGCAGCTCGGTGGCAAGGCCATCGTCAAAGTGATGTTGGACCCTACGGATCAACATCATCTCAAAGCCTTCAAACGGGAAGTCCGTGTCCTGGCTTCCGAACATGTGCCGAAGGATCTTGTCCCGGGATATCTGACGCACGACGATCAACCGGGGATCCAGCCATTCGTCGTGATGGATTACATCCATGGCCACGAAATCCAATCTTACGTTTCCAAGCCCCATTCCTTGCCGCTCGAACGCCGCATCGAAATCGTCGAAAAACTGTTTCGAGCCTACGAGCGTCTGCACGACTGTAATCTGGTACATGGTGATCCCTCGCCCCGCAACACACTGGTCGAGAGTGGTGATCGGATTCGTCTGATTGATTATGGCAGCGCCTGCCGACTGTCACAGGGATGGGGCACCGTCGGCACCGTCAGCTTCAAAGGGATCACTCCCGGCTATGGCGATGACGAGATTTTGATCAATGGCAAACGCCCGGATCGTTGGACCGACTTATACGCGGCGGCGGCGATCGCCGTACGGGTGTTGACCGACCAGGATCTCCCTGCCGAGTTAGCTCCCCCCGCCGAGATCAGGGAAATGGACCGCATTCTGGTTGCAGCGGGAGTTCCTGCTGGCGTGCGGCAAATCATTACCAAAGCCCGACGCAAACGGGATGAACGTGAGGAAATTGATCCGGAGGTGTACAAGACGGCTGGCGAGGCGGCAGATGCCATTCAAAAATGGCGTCGTGACCGAGATCAGAGTCAGCAGCGGCGAAAGCAGTTGACCACCATGCTGCTGACGGTCCTGCTCGTTGGTGCGATCGGTGGTTTGGGGTGGTGGAAATGGAACCAGGAACGACAACTTGGTCAATCGCGGCGACTCGCTTCGCTCGAATCGCAGGTCGAAAAACTGCCGAACGTCAATCACCCTGGGGTTGCCCGATTGATTCACCAGGCGAACGAGGAGAACTTGCCGGTATTAGCGAAAATCGGATTGCTAACACAGGCCCAAACGGCGAGTCGAGACATTGAATGGGCCGAGTCGATCCTGGACCCTTTGCGGAAAGTCCTGAACGAATCTCCCTGGCTCGTTGTGCGTTTCGTTCAGGAACAAAAAGACAAACTGGTTTACCAGTTCAAAGTGCTTAAAGAGGCGGTCACAGCGGGCGAGACCGGCAAGTTACAAACACAGGTTGCGGAGATGCATAGTGCCCTCGCAGTGTTGGCCAAGTCCAATGCCGAGGCGGCACCGGCAGAACAACGCCGGATCGAATTTGATCGGCTGATGAAATCGGTCGCGAAAGAATTACATCAGAAGGATGGCTACATCCAAATCACTCGTTCAGGTCGGGAAGATGCGCAACGACTGCTCGACAACGGACAATGGAATGAGGCGATCCTGCAGTTTGGTTCGTGTTCACAGCGGTTGGTCGATTGGCTCAAGGACAACGAAACCACCGCTCAGCGGGAAGCCCGGCAACAGGGGGATCAGGAATCCCTGGCAGCCGCCGAACGCCAGAAGGAAGCCTTGAAAGCCGATGTCGCACGCGTGCAGAAAATCCTGACGGAAAAGACGCAGGAAATTGTCGAACTGAACGCACAGATTTCCACACTGACAAAAGAACGCCTTGAAGATGCCAAAAAGCTGACCGAAGCGATGGCCAAGTTATCGACCGAGCAGGAGGCGCGGAAAACCAGTGATGGAAAAGTCGCGGGCTTGGAATCCACGAATTCCAAGTTGACAGCGGACAATAGCCAACTGAGAGCGGATTCCCGAGAATTCGTCCTGTTAAAACCCAAACATGAAAAGGTCGTGAGCGACTTGTCGGATGCAACGGCCCAATTAGCGTCCACACAAAAACAGGTCAAGGAACTGCTCAAGGTCGCGGAAATGGGGGGGACGGATGCCGCCAAAAAAGCACAAGAGATCCGCGATTTGGTGATTAAGGTCGAGGCGATCAATACGGACGACTTGAAACAAACCAACACCGTCTACGACGAGGTTCGTCAACGTTATGCCCGGATTGAAGGGGAACGTAAGGAACTGCTGAAACGATTCCAGCCGAGTGCCCCATCGGTGGTGGCAAAGGATAAAGAACTCGCCGCTGCGGGTGAGCAACTGGAGTCGACGTTTGTCAAGGTGGACCAGGCGCACCACAGGCTGTTCGAGACCTATGGGCAGCGGATTGAGGTTCAACAACAGGAATTGACGCGGTTGACGGTCGAAGAGAAGCTGCTGGAGACGGTCAGTGAAGTGGTCGCCGTGCGGAACGCAATTAAGGATCTGCAGCAACAGCAAAAGGCATTTGCACCAGGTTCAGCACGGGCTAAGGGGACCGGAACAAAAATGTCCTTGTCCGAGATTCTCGCGGCAAACCCCCTTTCGAACTCGTTCTTGTCCAAAGGACTCAAAACGGGGATTAAAGTGGTGTCCATTCCGGCAGGGACTTTTCTGATGGGATCGCCTGCGTCCGAGGCAGAACGACAGTCGGATGAGGGTCCTCAACATACGAATCAGATTTCGGCTTTTGAGATGGGGATGTACCCGATCACCCAAGAGCAATACCAACGGGTGATGGGGACCAATCCCAGTAATTTTTCCGCGACTGGCGGCGGAAAAGACAAAGTGAAGGGATTGGACACCACTCAATTTCCGGTCGATCGCATTTCATGGTATGACGCGATCGAATTTTGCATCAAAGCGAGTGAGCTGGATGGATTGTCACCCTATTACGGCATGACGAACATTCAGCGAGCGAATGGATCGATCAAGTCGGCGACGGTGACCATCCTGGGAGGAAATGGCTGGCGATTGCCAACCGAGGCTGAACGGGAATATGCGGCCCGGGGGACCACCACAACCCCATTCTTTTTTGGCTCGTCACTCAACGGGGATCACGCAAATGTTGACGGCAATTATCCTTATGGGACGACCACCAAAGGGAAATATCTCGAGCGGACGACAACGGTCGGTTCGTATTCACCGAACAAATTCGGCTTATTTGACATGAGTGGCCAAGTCTGGGAATGGTGCGATGACGTCTACGATTCGGCGGTCTATGCCAGCCGTAAAGGGACCACGAAAGACCCCCGTGTCACCAGCGGATCAGAATATCGTGTGCTGCGTGGTGGCTCTTGGGACTTCGATGCCAGGAGCGCGCGGTCTGCCGTTCGGCTCTGGTTCACTCCCGTCTACCGTGACGTCAATTTTGGTTTTCGGGTTGTTCGTTAGTCGTGCGGCGTGAGGACTCGGTATGTTTCTTTTCTCTTTTTACCCTCTTCATCTTGATCGACGGGCGTCAGCCCGGCGCGCGAATTTTTTTTGGGGTTTTTCGATCGCGGCGACAAATTGCTATCGAACGCTCATCGAATGTGTTAGAGTCAGGCTTAGGTTCTCGTTTTGAGAGCTTGGGAAATTGAGGGAATCGTGTGCTGCGTGGTGGCTCTTGGAACAACAATGCCAGGAACGCGCGGTCTGCCAATCGGAACAGGAACACTCCCGACAACCGTAACAACAATATTGGTTTTCGGGTTGTTCGTTAGTCGTGCGGCGTGAGTACTTCGCGGATTGATCTTTTTTTTCATCCTCTTAATCTTAACTGACGGGCGTCAGCCCGGCTCGCGTTTTTTTTCTGACGCGGCGGTGAGATTGCGGCCCCTCAAAAGCCGAATCCCGTGTGTTTTCAAGAACACAAGATTTCATATCATCGATAAATTCACTCCACCCTCAAAAAACGTCCATAAAAAATACTTTTTATCGCCATCTCCTCCTTCTTATTCGTGTTATTCGTGTTATTCGTGGTCAAAACTCTTCGCATTTCCGACTGTCCATAAGAAGTGAGCAGTCTGTGGAAAAACGGGGACAGGCACCTCGGGCTGCTTGTAATTCAATGGTTTTTTTGTTGATTTAAGGTTTTTTTGATTCGCTCGGAGCCAGTCCCCGTATTTCCACAGACTGCTCACGTCGAATTGGTGCCGCGATTTCAAATCCGTGGTTGTGCCGGGGGTTCGCTTGCAGCTCAGATTCAGTAAACTGGATTACAGTGAATTGACTCCCTCGAAAAGTGGTCCCGATATGCCGGAATTTCAAATTGCCAGTCCGTTTCAGCCTGCCGGGGATCAGCCCAGGGCGATTGAGTCGCTGGTTCGTGGTCTGCGGGAAGGGAAAAAAGACCAGGTCCTGCTCGGCGTTACCGGCTCGGGCAAAACCTTTACCATGGCCAATGTCATTCAACAGTTGCAGCGGCCCGCGTTGATCCTTTCCCACAACAAGACGCTCGCCGCACAGCTTTACGGCGAGTTTCGTGATTTTTTTCCGAATAACGCCGTTGCCTACTTCGTCAGCTACTACGATTATTACCAGCCCGAAGCCTACATCCCGCAACGGGACATCTACATCGAGAAAGATTCGTCCATCAACGAGGAAATCGATCGACTTCGCCTGCTCGCCACCAGTGCGCTGGTGAGTCGGCGTGATGTGATCGTGGTGGCGAGTGTGAGCTGCATTTACGGACTGGGGTCGCCCAAAGACTACCTCGAAATGATGGTCCCGCTGAGTGTCGGCGGAACCATTGACCGGGATGACTTGCTGCGAAAGCTGTGTGACATCCAGTACACCCGCAATGATATCGCTCCGGCACGCAGCAATTTTCGCGTGCGAGGGGACGTGGTCGAAATCTGGCCGGCGTATGAAGAGTTTGCCTATCGGATCGAATTTTGGGGTGACGAAGTCGAAAAACTCTCGATCATCAACCCACTCACCGGAGAAGAAGCCCAGCGACTCAATGACATCTACATCTATCCGGCCAAGCATTACGTGCTCCCCGAAGACCGAATCAGCGATGCGGCGAACGAGATCGAGCAGGAATTGACCGGCCAGCTGGAAAAGTTTCAGCAGGAAGGAAAGCTGATTGAGCGACAGCGGCTGAATGCCCGGACGCGACATGACCTCGAACTGTTGCGTGAAGTCGGGTTTTGTCCGGGGATTGAAAACTATAGCCGGGCGTTATCGGGACGAAAGCCGGGCGAGCCTCCGTTCACGCTGCTCGATTTCTTTCCCGAAGATTTTTTGTTGTTTGTTGACGAGTCTCATGTCAGCCTGCCGCAGATCCGCGCGATGTTTAACGGGGATCATGCGAGAAAGACGACACTGGTGGATCATGGTTTTCGGCTGCCGATGGCGCTGGACAATCGACCGCTCAAGTTTGAAGAATGGAATTCACGCCGAAAACAGACGATTTTTGTTTCGGCAACCCCGGCGGATTGGGAGATTGAACAGACGGGTGGTGAAGTGGTCGAACAAGTGATTCGTCCGACGGGTCTGCTCGACCCGACGATTTCGATTCATCCCGCGCGAGGGCAGGTTCCCCATTTGATGGAACAGATCAAGTTGCGGACGGCTAGGGGTGAGCGAACTCTGGTGACCGCGTTGACGAAAAAGTTATCCGAAGACCTGACCGCTTATTTGACCGAAGAGGGGATTCATTGTGCCTGGCTGCATTCGGAACTGGATGCGTTCGAGCGTGTCGAGGTGTTGCGCAGTTTGCGGGAGGGAAAATACGACGCGGTGATTGGGGTGAATTTGCTCCGCGAAGGGATCGATCTTCCCGAAGTATCACTGGTGGCGATTCTGGATGCTGACAAGGAAGGATTTCTGCGGAGCGCGACGAGTCTCATCCAGACGATCGGGCGGTCGGCGAGAAACGTCAACGCTGAGGTGATCTTGTATGCCGACCGGGTCACGGACAGTATGCAGCAGGCACTGGACGAAACCGGACGCCGTCGGATTCTGCAGGGGGAATACAATCAGCAGCATGGGATTACTCCAGAAACGATCAAAAAAGCAATTCGGCGGGGGATCGAGGAAGAGATTGAAGCGAAGCGACTGGCTCAAAAAGTGATTGGAGTCGAGAGTGAAAGCCAGTATGTGACGCAGGAGTACCTGAGCGAGTTGGAGGCGGAGATGTTGGCGGCGGCGGAATCGCTGGAATTTGAACGGGCGGCGAAGCTGCGGGACCGGATTGTGCAGCTGAAACAACAACTGGGAAAACCGGTTCCGGAGGATGCAAGCGGTGCCGCACAAAAGAAGGGTGGTGGACGTGGCCGCAAGAGGAGCCAGCGAAAACCGAATCCTCATCGATCACCTTAATAGCGATCACCGGAAAATCCAGCGAGGAACTTTTTCTCGCTCGGTTTTGACGAACGTTTGTGAAGTTTGTTAGACTCTTGTTCATTCATTTCTAACACTTCGATGTGGTGAACCATTCGATGAAGCAGAAGTGATCATGACTCGGGAACGCCTCGCCCGTGTTCGTTTGCGTTTTTTAAATGGGATCGCGAGGCAATCGACTGACTCCAATTTCGACTGACTCCGATTTCGACTGAGACGAAAATCGACTGTGACCAAAAGGCGATGAGACGGGAGGATCGCGATGAGTAGCGAATCCGATGCAGCACCCAAAAAAAATGGCGATAAAAATCTGCCGTCCAATCTGCCGTTGAAGTCGCTTGGTATCTATACGATTGAACGAAAGCTCGGCCAGGGGGGGATGGGTACGGTCTATCTGGCGACGCATACCAAGTTAAAGAAGTTGGTCGCCCTCAAGGTTTTGCCGCGCGACAAGGCCAAAAACCCGGTACTCGTCCGGAGGTTCCAGGCAGAAGCCCAGGCGGCAGGTCAGCTTGAGCATCCCAACATTGTCGCGGTTTACGATACCGGTGAAGCGGATGGGTATCTGTTCATCGCGATGGAGTATGTCGAGGGGATCGATTTGTTTGAGCAGATCAAGCGGCGGGGTGCGATCCCGGTGAAACGCTCGATCGACATCATCAAGCAAGTTGCTGCGGCGCTGCAGCATGCCTTTGAGCACAATATCGTGCATCGGGACATCAAACCGTCAAATCTGCTGCTCAAGCATGATGGGACCGTCAAGGTAACCGACCTGGGGTTGGCTCGTTCGATCGATGATACCCTGGAAACCAATATCACTCGAGCCGGAACGACGGTCGGTACGGTCGACTACATGTCTCCCGAGCAGGCGCGCAACAGCAAATCGGCAGACATCCGCAGCGACCTTTACTCGTTGGGATGCACTTGGTACCAGATGCTGACTGGGCAACCCCCCTACCCCGAAGGGAGCGTGACGAACAAGCTTCAGGCCCATGCCGTGAAGCCGCTGCCGGATCCTCGCGAGTTGAATGAGAATATTCCGGAGGGGCTGATTGCGATCTTGCAGCGGATGACCGCGAAAAAGCCAGAGGATCGTTATCAGACCCCCGCCGAACTGCTTCACGACCTCACCAACTCGAAGTTGACTCGAGCTGCATTCTCGAACGAGATTTTCAGCGACCTGAGCGATTACGACATGGATGCGGTGCAAAAGTTTCATCACGAGGCGGATGGGGGCGACGCGGAAGATTCGGACGAGTTCTCTGACGAGTCGATGGAACAGCGGCCTGTTCGAAAAACGCGACCGAGTGATCTTCAGGACGAAGTGGCTCAGCCCCAGGCAAAACGCCCGCAGAAGGTTTCACGCTCACGCGTGGAACGGACCGAAGAGGATGCGGACGAGTTCGATGTCGCGCCCGCTCGGAAGAAGCCGTCATCAAACCCGGTCGACTTGAATCCTGCGAGTCCAGAAAAGCCGAATCAACCCAAGTCAAAAACCACATCCCGCTCAAAGGATGACGACGACACCAACGACGATCGCCATCAGAAAACGGATCATCGCGGTCGTTCTCGAAACAATTCCTCTGATGATGAGGACGACGAAGAATCACCAGCCCAGGTCGCCTCAAAGCACTCAAAAAATCGATCGACCTCCCCGCAGGAAAATCAGGAAAGTCGTCCAAAAAATCCGAAGGGACGCAAAAACGCGTCGTCTCGGGAAGGCGCGTCTCAGGGAACAGAAGAAAAGAGCTCCGGAAAATTTACCCCCAAAGCACTCCCCCCTAAGCGCCTGCCAACCAGCGATCAGGTCGAGCGTCAGAGTCCATTCAGTTTGGATTCACTGAAATCTCTCGGGATGGTTGCGGCGGCAGCGGGGATCATTGGCTGGCTTGGCTGGTTAGTCTTTGCCTGGAGTTTCCAGGTTGATTCCGGAAAAAAACCGCTGGTACAAGTTCCGGAAACATCACCAACCCCTGTTGTGGTTGCACCACCTCCGCGAAAATCCGAGTTACCAGAAGTCAATGAGCCTAATCCGTCGATTACCGAGGCCGAGCCGATAAAAACGGGGGATCCGGATCCATCGAAGCCCAAGTTCGAGTACGACATTTCTAAAGAACCGGTTCCGAGTTGGGCATCGGCTCAAGGGTCTGAACCAGCCGATCTTCCCAAATTTTCGGTGGGACCGGGGACTCCTTCTGTCACTCATTTTGCCGCGCTGGGCGAGGCGCTGCATGCTGCGGAGAAAGCGGGGGGATTTGTCAAACTGCTTGGCAATGGCCCCTTTCTTTTGTCGCAGGTCGAGCTTTCCAATGCAAAACAAATTGTGATTGCCGCGGCAACTCCCCAGGATCAGCCATTAATTATCTTCACGGCAGCCGAACCGGGATCGCCGATTGGGTTGGTGGTGAATAAAGGCCAACTGGATCTGCGTGGTCTCCATTTTGTTGTGGACCGTTCGGCTCAAAGTCACCTGACATCCAGTTCTTTGATTTCCGTGATTGATGGACAATTGTCTCTGCGGAAATGCTCGTTTTCCGCCACAGGGAACAGTCCTTCGGCCACGGTGGCGGTTTCTTTCTCGAGCCAGCAGGATTCCCAAACGGTTCCGGTGATCTCTCCAGAAGTTCTGTTTGATCATGTTGTGGTTCGTGGTGAAGGAATCACGGCGCTCAAAATTGATCGGTCGATCGTCGAAGCGGTCATTCAAGATTCCTTGCTGGTCACAGGGACCGCTCCGGCGATTGACCTGTCGGGGAATTTGAATCAGAGCTTTGGTGAGATCACCGAGGCGAGACCGCGGCGAACCATTCGGATTTTACGTTCGACGCTTTCGGGTCGAAAACAACTGCTGGAATTTGCGGCACCCAACGGGGGCAAGCCTCCCACGACAGCAATCTTCTTTCAGGATTCGGTTTGCGCTGCAGAAGGGTCGGGGAATAACGTCGTGTTGCTCTCGGCCGTTCGCTGGCCCAGCATGTCATCAACCACAACCGGGTGGCTGACGAACCTGAGCTGGACCTCGCAGTTCTCGTTCTATTTGGGATTTGAGCGTTTAATTGACTTGGATCGATCCTCGTTCAAAGTCGAGAACTCCAAGGACTGGCAACGTGTGTGGGGCAAAAAAATTGATCCCGCTCAGATCCAATCGTTCGTCTGGAAAGAATCACTCTCTGCGGATCTGAGTACCGTGATGCCCTATGACTATGATAATTCCAAGCTTGCATTGCAGGATTTCTCAGCCACTCGCGGCAAAATCTCTGGCTGCAATATCAGCCAACTCAGTGTCCCTGATTTTATTTCGCAGTCACGCCTGAATGCGATTGGGCTGCGACCGAAACTTCCTGGGGTTGTCGTGAGTCCCGCCAACAGTCTCATCGTCCGGAAAGTGAATCTCCTCAAAGAAGACTTGGGGTTGATTCTCAATAAAAACGACTGGCAAAGCGGTACGCTGTTCGAAGCAACAGGTGTGGGTCCAGTGCCGATGAGTCCTGCCCGGATCGCGGGGAAATCCCTGCGGATTGTCTTTCATCAGGGGGACGGAGCTCCACTGAAGATCCAGCCCAAAGCGCTGGACATGAAAGGAAAGCAGGAAAACCCAGGCTTATTTTCAATCGAATCCGGAACACTCGATCTGGAATCGGCTGTGATTGAATCGTCGAGCGTCTCAAAAAACGTGACCGTTTCGTGGCTGATCCATGCAAAAAACGCCAGTCTGATCCTGCGTGGCTGCCAGTTGAGTGGCCCGATACTGCAAGATCTTGAGCATCATCAGGGATTAATTCACTGGGTGAGGCCCCCTGTCACTCAGACTTCTCCCCCGGTTGAAATACCCTTCCTGTCGATCAGTGACTCGCTGCTGATGAGTACCGGAGTTGGTATTCGATTTGAATCCGCTCTGGGCAATCTGTTCCTGCGCAACTCGATTATCGCAGTTCGGGGGTATGGACTCGACCTGCGTCCCATTTCGATGGGGGCCTCGCTACAACCAATGATTGATCTGCAGCATGTCACCTTTTCGGCTTCAAAGGCGGCAATCCGGGTTGAGGCGACCACAGGAACGGATCCGATCGTTTCGCCGATGCGGATATTCGTGGAAAATTGTGCTGTGACAACACCGCTAGAATTCAAGGCAGGGGAATCTGCGGAGTCGACCGTCGTCGAATGTGCGGGCTCTGAGATGGATCTCAAACTGATTGAATGGTGGGGGGTCTCGAACGGGTTTTCAAAAGAGCTGAAATCGCTGCTGCGACAGCCCGAGAAAGAGCCGATTTCCACCCCCTCGGACTGGAAGGGGATCTGGGGCGAGGCAAACGATATTCGCCTGCTCGTCGGCCTCAAAGGGGTTCAGCTGATGAACAATAATCGACTACCGAATAAATGGATCAACCTCAAAGTCTCTTCGTTCCTGCTGGACCCTCTTTCTGCAGGAGCCACGTGGGCCGAGGGGGGCCAACCCGTCGGAGCCGATATTTCAGGGCTTGAAGAACTCTCTTTGGCAAAAAAGGGGAGTGGCGCAAACAAGGGGGGGCCTGGCCAATCGACCAAAGGGGGAATACCCAAGCCCTTTGGCAAAAACAACGATCCCGGATTTTGATCGCCGATGTGTTTGATCGCCGATGTTGGAGAGAGCCAGAGAAAGAGCGCCTTGAAGAACTCGGTGATTGGTCAAAAGCATCCTGGAACAGGCCGATTCCAAGTCATTCTCTGGCTCGATTTTCTAGCTATTTTTTGAGGATCTCGATGACTTGATCGACGTTGTCGTAGGGTTTGGGAATCGGTCCGACGTAGGCGACCTGCCCTTTTCGATCGATCAGAAAGACTCCTTTCAGGGGTTGTTCACCGATCGCGTCGAGTCTACCCCAGTGACGATGAATTCTCATGGTCCCTTCGGGAGATTGAAAATCGATGTCGGAAACCAGTGGAAAGGGAAACGTCCCCCCTGCCCTGTCCATCGCAGCCCGATTGATTTGTGGGATCGAGGGAGTCACGCCGACGATTTTGACATCGGTGTCTTTCAGTTCGGCAAATCGGTCGCGGAGTTTCAGCAAATCGGCATCCTGATCGGCACCTCGCTCACCATCGAAGAAGACCAGAATGATTCGATGCCGCCCCAGCCACGCACTCAATCGAACCAGGTGCCCTTCCGAATCAAGTGCTTCGAATCCCGGTGCGGGGCGCATCATGACGGCAGCAGCGACTTGTTCTTCGTAGGTTTGCGGTTGGTTGGTCACGATTCTTGCAATCGTAACGGTGGCAATCAGTACTCCCAGGGCGAGTACAAAAATCAGGCGACGATCTTTCATGAAACCTCCTGTAAAAGAAGCAGACAATCCGCCGATACGGCGTGCCCCGACCCGAATTCACCAGCCGTCCCTTAAATCCCGGGGGTCGCCGCTTCGCTCGGTTGATCGCTGACCGCCTTATTGAGCGCTTTGAGGTAGGCGAGCGCACTTGCTTCAATCACATCGGTGCTGACCGCTTTTCCATGATAGCGACGCCCCTCGTAGAGGATGGCGACGGAAGCCTCTCCTTGAGCATCTTCTCCACCCGAAACAGCCCGGACCTGATAATCTTTTAACTCGGCCGTTACACCAATAATCCGTTCCATTGCCTTGCAAACAGCGTCCACAGGACCATCGCCAATCGCCGCATCACGATAAGTGACCGGGGTACTGGTTGGCGTCGTGCTCGAGTCAGGGGTGGATTGGAATGTGGTTTCGTCACACAGTTCGACCGTTGCTGTGGGAATCGTTCCCGTACCGGCAGCGATATGAAACTGGATCAGCTTCCAGCGTTCCTGCGAGATATTGATCCGATTATCGATTAAGGCCACGATATCGGCGTCATAAACATTTTTCTTTTTGTCGGCAAGTGCGATAAAGTCTTTATAAACGTGCTCGATGTGCGCTTCGTCGAGTTGATAGCCGAGTTCGATGACACGTGAGCGAATCGCGGCCCGGCCACTGTGCTTGCCGAGGACGAGATTGACCCCGATAAATCCCACATCTTCCGGGCGCATGATTTCGTAGGTCGTCCGCTCTTTGAGAATCCCATCTTGATGGATTCCCGCTTCGTGGGCAAAGGCATTCTGGCCCACGATCGCCTTATTGCGTTGAACCAGCATGCCGGTGATCCCCGATACGAGACGGCTGGTGCTGCAAAGTTTGGGGGTGTTGATCCGCGTTTCGAGACCGTAATAGTCATGGCGGGTCTTGAGCGCCATGACGATTTCTTCGAGTGCCGCATTCCCGGCCCGTTCGCCCAGTCCATTAATGGTGCATTCGACTTGCCTGGCTCCTGCTTCAACGGCCGCAAGACTGTTCGCGACAGCCAACCCAAGATCATTGTGACAATGGGTACTGATCACGGCCCGATCAATGTTCGAGACATGCTGCTTCAGGTGCGAAATGACCCGAAAATAGTGCATGGGGGTGGCATATCCGACAGTATCAGGAATATTGACGGTTGTGGCTCCCGCTTCAATCGCTTTTTCGACCACCTCGCACAGAAAATCGAGTTCAGTCCGGGCGGCGTCTTCGGGAGAGAATTCGATATCATCGAAAAACGATTTTGCCAGCTGCACGTGTTCGACGGTCGCTTTTACGATTTCGCGTTCCGCCATCTTCAGCTTGAACTCGCGGTGAATGGGACTGGTGGCGAGAAACACATGAATCCGTGGCTTGGCGATCCCCCGCAACGCCTCGGCTGCACGCTCGATATCATTACGGCGACAACGCGCCAGTCCGCAAATAATGGCCCGGTCACCAAACTTCTGGGCAACCGCTCGAACCGCTTCAAAGTCACCGGGCGAGGTGATCGGAAAGCCTGCTTCAATGACATCGACCCCCAGTTCGACGAGCGCTTCGGCGATCTTGAGCTTTTCGGGAGTGGTCATGCTGCAGCCCGGTGATTGCTCACCATCGCGAAGCGTCGTGTCGAAGATGATCACATTGTCGGACATAATGAGTTCAGACTCGATGAAGAGAAAAAGGTTCTACGACAATCGGCTCTTCCAGGACGATCACAGGTCTTTCGACCACCGATTGCCGTAGAAGGGCCAAATAAAAAACCCCGAGACCTTGAGGTCTCAGGGTGAACTTGTGCATCGATTGCGACGAAACGTTCCCTGAACCTCGCGGATCAGCAAGCAAGCAGGCTCGGTAGTCGAAACGCATCGTGTTTCATGATAACAGGACTGACAATCCAAATCGAAAAAAGTTCCGGAAAAATTCCGGCTGGGAACCACCTCATCATACTTATTCTTCGCCTTGGGGGACAAGTCAGCGGGGGGCTGATCGGGGTGTAAGCGACGAGCAGCGGGGAGAATTTTCCGATCCCGTGGATTTTGAGTGGCGCACCCAGCGATTTTGACTTGTCTGCGAAGGTATCTGATTTTGTCACGGGGAAGATGGAAGCGAAGCGCTGTCATCGTTAGGATTTGTGCAGATTCTTCAGGCGACGACCTGGATCAACAAACTCTTACTTGAAGCCGCCAACTCATCATGCCGACGACGATCACCGGATTGACCGCTCACGACATTCGATTTCCTACGTCCCGCATGCTGGATGGCTCGGACGCCATGAATCCCGATCCCGATTACTCGGCAGCCTACGTGATTCTCGAGACCGATCGAGCAGACCATGCCGCCGGGCATGGGATGACGTTCACGATCGGACGCGGTAACGAGTTGTGTGTGGCGGCCATCGAGGCGTTGGCTCCGCTGGTTGTTGGTCGGACACTCGAGTCATTTACGACGGATATGGGCGCGTTTTGGCGGCACATGACCAGCGACAGCCAATTGCGCTGGGTTGGACCGGATAAAGGGGTTATTCATCTCGCTACGGCAGCGGTGGTGAATGCCGTCTGGGATTTGTGGGCCAAGGTCGAGTGCAAGCCGCTGTGGCGACTGATCGCCGACATGACCGCCGAACAATTCGTGGGCTGTGTGGACTTTCGTTATCTTACCGACGTTTTAACCCCTGCTGAGGCGATCGCACTGTTAAAGCGGATCGAACCGACCAAATCGGCTCGAATTCGTCAGCTGGAACAAGAAGGGTATCCTGCTTATACGACCTCGGCGGGGTGGCTGGGTTACGACGACGAGAAATTACGGCGGCTTTGCCGGGACTGCCTAGCCCAGGGCTGGAACGTCTTCAAGATTAAAGTGGGCCGCGATCTGGAGGATGATATTCGGCGGTGCCGGATTATCCGCGAAGAGATCGGTTGGGAGCGTCGCCTGATGGTCGACGCCAATCAGGTTTGGGAAGTTCCACAAGCGATTGAATGGATGAAGTCGCTGGCCCAATTCAAGCCTTGGTTCATTGAAGAGCCGACCAGTCCGGACGATGTGCTTGGCCACTTGGCGATCGCGAAAGCGGTTGCTCCGATTCAGGTCGCAACGGGTGAACACTGTGCGAATCGAATCCTGTTCAAACAATTTCTCCAATCGGGTGCGATTGGAGTTTGTCAGATCGACAGCTGCCGACTCGGCGGAGTCAACGAAGTGCTGTCGGTGCTGCTCTTGGCAGCAAAATTCGGGGTCCCTGTTTGTCCACACGCGGGTGGGGTTGGACTGTGTGAATACGTTCAGCACCTGGCGATGATTGATTACGTTTGTGTGAGCGGATCACTTGAGGACCGGCTGTGTGAATACGCAGGCCATTTGCATGAACACTTTCAAGATCCGGTCCAAATGCGAAATGGCCATTACCTGCCACCGACGGCACCGGGTTACAGTATCACGATGAAGGCTGAGTCGCTGGCTGAGTATGCGTTTCCAGCAGGCCCTGCCTGGAAGGGGATTGCGACTGCTGCCGAGTGATAGTGACCACCTTCAAGTGACCACCGTCAAGTGACCACCGTCAAGTGACCACCGTCAAATGACCACCATCAATAGATGGCGGGCTGATCATTCGACCAGCCCGCAGAGTCCGCAACAGCGTTCAAAAATCAGGTTTGCGCGGATTGGCAAACCGACCTTAAACGATCCCAGGTAAAAATACCTGACGCATGTCGGTCGCTCCAGACAATTTTCAAGGCATAATTCCCGGCATAGCCCAGTTCGACAGGATGGACATCATCGGGAATCGATTCCGGTCGCAGCACGCGAACACCGGTGATTTCATCGATACAAACGGCACAAGGGCATTCGCACCTAAGCAGTTTGAAGGGGACACGAAACATTTGACCATCAGGCCACGCGATCTCGAACAGGCCTTCGGATTTGAGTGCTCGAAGGGATTGAGGTGGCACAAGTTCGGTCACAAGTAATCTTTCATTAGTCTTTGAAGGGGTGTTTGACTTGTTCCCAGAATTCGTCGAAGCGTTCTGGGGTAAATTTCGGGCTATTGTCCGGGTCATGGCATTCGGTGCAACTCGACTTGCGGGCCTCTGCCAAGGTACGTCGAACAAATTGCCGCCCTTCCATTAATTCTTCCATCGTGGCGTTCCCCTCTTCGCGAGCGGAATGGACGCTACCGGGGCCGTGACAGTTTTCGCATTGTTGACCGAGCAGGTGGGGTGATTTTTTCTCATTCAGGTATCCACTGTCGTATCGCAGCATCTCTTGCGGATGCCAACCGGTCACGTGGCAGGAAAGGCATTCGGGGTCAAATTGGCGTTTGATCCAACCCGTTTTTTCGGCAGCCCGATTTTCGTGCCAGGGTCCCTCTTTCAAGGTCGTAAAGGCCACCGCATGTCCGGTCTCTTTCCAATGTGCAAAGGCCTTTGTGTGGCATTCTCCACATTTCTCGGCTCCGACATACGTCTGCCCCGAGGGATGCTTCAGCAGAAGTTCCTCGGAAACAGAAATCCCTTCGTCTTCCAGTTGTTGCTGATAATTTTTCATCAATTCCCGCATGTTGGGATGATTCTCGAATCGGTCTTTATCGAGTTGAATCAATTCAAAGCGAAAGGGCTGTTCGGTATTTTGGGGATAATATCCTAGAACCCCGACTCGTTTTCCTTTGTGTCCCGTGTGCAGGATCCAGGTTTCTCCGACCACTGTGGGCTTTCCATCGGGTTCTTCATATCCACCGGCGGCGAGGATAATACGGAACTGCGGATATTTTTTTGCCAGCTGCATCGCTTCCGCATCGTTTCCGTGACACAACAGCACGAGAAAATCGGGTTTCAGGGCTTCGAGCGATTCAATCACGGCGGGCAAAACGTCGTCAGGTTCTCGAATCGTGATGTTGGTGTTCACACCCATTGGTGCCACTTTTTCGCGAAAACTGGTCCCCAGGACGGAAGTCACTCCGATGCGGCTTCCCCCCTTTTCCACCAGTCGATAAGCGAGCGGCCAGCCGAGTTCCGGTTGATCAAACAACACCACATTGGCCGAGACCATCGCCACGGAACTGGCCAGTTCGTCGGGGGTCCCTGGCATACGAGTTAAAATAAAATCGGCACCCAGTTTGAGCTCTTCCAGGCCAACCCCGACGACAGAATAGTTCAGCTGTTGAAAGGCTTCGAACAGTTTTTCAAACTTGATTTGATCCTGCCGTCGCGCCCGTTTCAGGGTTCCCCCAACATCAAGTCCGGCGAGATCCCAACCCTTTTCCTGGGTCAGCACTCGCGCCAGATCAGCCCGACGGGCCATCCCGCCCGACTGCGTTTCCGAACAGCCACACGGCTCAAGATAGCCATGCTGTTCGCCCGTCAATAACAAGGCAATCGCCGGTTTCTCCCACCCTTCGAGGAAAGGCTGCAGCGGGGCCTCTTGCAGCAGTGTGCCCGGACTTGTTTTGGCCGAGGGGGATTCGTTTTTGGGAACAGCGGCATTATCTCCCGCAGGTTCTTGGCCGACGGCAGGCTTCTCAACAACAGCAGGCTTCCCAGCAACGGTGGGCTCTGGATGTGAACCTCCATCAACCTTGATGGGGGTTTGCTCTTGGCCTTTAACGGCGACGTCAGACGATTTTTCAGACGGTTTTGAAGACGAGTTCGACCCCGGAGGGGACTGAGTCGCGGTGCCACATCCTGAAACCATAAGAATCAGTGTGGTGACGATTGCCAACGGACGAAACAAACAGATCGCTGAAGAGTCGTTCACATTCCCTCCTGGAATTTAGGCTATCAG
>JBIKZJ010000342.1:0-7113 GCA_044354755.1 Schlesneria sp.
TGACCTAACGATCAGTAGCCCGATCTCCCGACCGACTTCCACCGCGATGCAACTAACCAGCGGTGGTGCAATCCTGTTGGATACCGGTGCCCAATCCGCAAACGGTGCGATCAATACCGCCGGAGGCACCCTTAGTCTTGACGCGGGTACCACCATCAAACCCGCTACCCCAGGTGTCGATGCGAACACCTCGGCATTAAGCTTTGCCGCTGGGAATACGTTGCAAGTGGACATAAATGGAGCGACGGTCGATGCTCAGTACAGTCAGCTTTCGGTCGCAGGTCCAGTAACACTAACCGGTGTAAACCTTTCACTCAACGTAAATTTCCCCGCGATGACCGGAACAGAGACGTTCACGATCGTCAACGCCACAGGGGGGCTCACAGGCCAATTCAATGGATTGATTCAGGGCGGGGCAATCAGCGTTGGTAGTTTCACTTACACCGTCAACTACACCGCCACTTCAGTTCAATTAGTACCTGCCGCGATTGCTCCTGCAATCACGCAGAGTCCTTCCAACCAAACGGTGGTGGCTGGCAACACAGCCACGTTTACGGCTGCGGCCACGGGCAACCCGACCGCGACGGTGCAGTGGCAAGTCAGTACCAACGGTGGCGCAAGCTGGAGCGATATCTCGGGCGCGACAAACACCACCTATAGCTTCACGGCTGCATCGGTTGACAATGGCAATCAGTACCGCGCCGTCTTTACCAATGCGATTGGGAATGTGGCCACCAACGCGGCGACGCTGACCGTGCAAAAAGCCGGTCAAACGATCACGTTTGGTCCGCTGGGAACGGCAACCTACGGTGATTCAGCGATCATCTTGGGAGCAACCAGCAGTTCAAGTCTGCCGGTGAGCTACTCGGTTGTTTCAGGGGCTGGGCACATCAGTGACGGAACCCTGGTGATCACCGGGGCGGGGTCGATTGTTGTCCAAGCCGATCAGGCCGGTAACACGAACTACAATGCAGCGGGCTCGGTGCAGCAGACGTTGACGGTCAGCAAGGCCGACGCGACGGCTACGGTTACCCCCTACGCGGTGACCTACGACGGTACCGCGCATTCGGCGACGGTGACTTCGATCACCGGTGTGAACGGTGAAACGGGCGCTACGGTCGGAGTGGTGACGCTCACTTCGACCCATACCGCTGCCGGGACGTACACCAATGACACATGGAGCCTGACCGCAACCGCGAACTACAACGACATCGCCGCCACCACGATTAGCAATTCGATCGCCAAGGCAACCGCGACGATCACGGTTACCCCCTACGCGGTGATCTATGACGGTAGCGTGCATACGGCAACGGGAACTGCCACGGGAGTGGGGAGTGCCAATCTGAATAGTGGTTTGACCTTAAGCGGAACAACACACACCAGCATTGGTGTTTACAACAACGATGCCTGGTCATTCCACGATGCCGCGGGCAACTACAATGACGCAAGCGGGACCATCAATAACTTGATTGGTTCTGCCCCGGTGGTGACTGCTCAACCGGCGAATGCTACAGTGACGGCTGGTGTCACCGCCATCTTCACCGTGGTGGCCACTGGCTTCCCCGCACCGACGATCCAGTGGCAGGTCAGCACCAATGGTGGTTCGTCCTGGTCGATGATCTCAGATGCCACGGCAGGGACCTACAGCATTTCGACGATCCTCAGCAATCAAGGATCACAGTACCGGGCGGTGCTGACCAACGTCTTGGGTGTGACGACGACAAACGCCGCCACGTTGACCGTAAATGCACGACCATTCAGTGTGTTAGCCACCTACACAACCACCGCCTTTACCGGATTGAACACCGGGTCGATTAACTTGGTCGACATCTTCGACTCGCTCGGAGTCACTTTACCAACGACCTATACCGCCACGATTAATTGGGGTGATGGACAGACCGACTCTAACATCGCGGTCGCTCATCCCAATACCGATGGGACGGCGGTGCGTGTGGTAGGGTCACACACTTACACGGTCGGGGGAACCTACCGTCCGATCATCACGCTGGTGGATGCGGCAGGATCGACCTTGGTCACCCTCTCATCGAATACCGCCAAGTTGATTGTGGGGACGGATGTCTCGAACAAAGTGAGTATCACTCGATCGAGCCCAACCAAAAATCGAACCACCGGATTATGGGTTCAGACGGTGACCATGAACAACATCAGCGGAATCAACCTGACCGGGAACATTGATTTCCTACTGATTGACCTGACGGCAGGGGTGTCGCTGTCGGGAGCAACAGGATACGCGGCGGGTGGAGCCAACCCGTATGTTCGGTTCAGTACGACCGGCTTGAAAGCAGGCAAGTCAATCAGTCTCGTGTTGAAGTTCGTGATACCGACCACGATTACCGCCTTTAACTACACGTTTAAGACCTTTGTGAACTGATCAAGAGAGAATGTCGTTCACGAACAAGCCCATCAGCTTTATCCCCGCTGTGGAAGGACAAACGATTTGTTTTTGTCGTACTTTCATTTGGTTTTCTAGCCTGCAACGGATGCGCCGGGGACCAGTAAGCGTCGCTCCCG
Organism: Schlesneria sp.; assembly: GCA_044354755.1. Classification (GTDB taxonomy): domain Bacteria; phylum Planctomycetota; class Planctomycetia; order Planctomycetales; family Planctomycetaceae; genus Schlesneria. The sequence continues at coordinate 2,533 of JBIKZJ010000342.1, forward strand.
GCGCATCGGCCATACGGGATTGATTTCTTCATTGTTCGGAACAGGTGCAATAGGGGAGGGTGCAACCTCGTTTGGCGTAATGAAAATTGAGAATGACGGGGCATTGATCACGCGCCGAATACGACGCTCAATCGGACTGCTTTCAAGCGGCATCCCGCACTGCCGAAAGTCATTAAATTCAGTCCTCTCACGACTCCAACGCGTCGAAGATCACCCAACTCCGTTTCCCGTGTCCACCGAGATCCCGCCCATCGGGAGCAAACGGGGAGAAAACGGGGACGCAGCTCATCTTGATTTCAACTGGGTGGCAAGACCCTGATGTCGCAGAAAAGGGGATAAGTCCAATACCGTTCGGCACTCCGATTGCTCTGCGGGCTTGATTTTAAATTTTCGTCATTTCAGACTCGACGGCATGACGTGGCGGATTCGTTGATCGCTGCGCGAGAAGGTTCGGCAGCATCGGAAGAGTGTGTGCGGTTTGAATCACGCGCAGCGTTAAGGGACTCTGATTGCGAGAGGCGTAACCGGGCGCGGCGGTCAAATCAGACTTTTTTCGCGGGCTTGGCGTCGGCGAGTTTGAGTTTCGCGAGGTGGGCTTCGATTTCTTCGGTGGTCGCCCAACCCATCATGTAGAAACACACCATCTCGTGAGTGCGCTTCGTTGGCTTGCGTCCGATCCAAAGGGCGATCACCAGGCAGGCAATGATCGCACAGTAAGTTTGGATCGTAATTCCGTTCTGGTTGTGACTCAGCAGGTGACGGCAGCCCAACAGATGCTTGAACTGCCTAAGTGCCCGTGCAAGAATAACTTGATCAAATTAATGTTACCGGTTTGGCGTCAATTTATAATTCCATTCGCCATGAAATGAGTGTCTGGTTAGGTTAAGTTGTGCGAGTTCTTTTGTGCTGATGGTTCGTCCAGTTTGATATGATGCCGTGTCGAGTTCAGCTTGGACTTTGAGACCTTGTTTTGTGGTTGTTTTGCTAATCAGATTGACGATAACTTCGTGGCTCACGAGTGGTTGTCCTCGCCAATTTTGCGTGATCTGACAAAACATTCGATGTTCGATTTTATTCCATTTGCTGGTTCCCGGCGGCAGATGGCGTACCGCCAGTTTCAACCCAAGTTGATCGGCCAAGTCTTGCAGCGCTACCTTCCACAACCGCGATCGGCAACTGTTGCTGCCACCACCGTCTGCGGTAATCAGCAATTCGGTCGCCTTGGGGAAGCGTTTGCGGCCCATCCGTTTCCACCAGCGTCGAACCGCCTGTGCAGCAAATTGGGCCGTGTCGTGGTCAATGCCAACGCTCACCCACCCCTCATTATTCGTGACATCATAAACGCCATACGGAATCGCCTTCCCCAGAGTCTTGTCGATGAAATCGTGGACCCGGACTTTCAAGGGTTGTCCAGTAGGCTGCCATTCACGGCCCGCATTCTTGAAATCTCCGACCAATTCCTTCTTTTTTGTATCAATCGAAATTACTGACTGCCCGCGTTTTTGGAAATTCTTGACCGTCGCGTTGATGAACTCAAACTGTGCATTCCGGTCAGGGTGCTGCCCTCCTTCGCGAGTCTTTCGATTTCCTTGCAGGCTGTATCCCGCTTCTCGCAAAAGATCCGCGACGGAGCGAGGGGAAATCACGTACTGCTGCCGGTTGAGTTCCATCGCCAACTGTCGCACGCTTTTGCACGTCCATCGCAACGACGACTGTGGGTCGCCGCGCGTCGAAGGTTCCACCAAAGCTTCCAGCGCCGACATCAGTCCCGGTTGCTGGTCGATCAGCCTTCGTCGGCCACCTCCTGGACGACGGACCCGCGTCGAACCCGATTCCTCGTCGGCCAGTTCTGTCAAACCAACTCGAATCGTATTCCGAGACACCCCCGTTGCCAAAGCCACGGCAGAAATCCCGCCTCGTCCCAACGATGCCGCCTCCACGGCTACCCAGCGGCGACGCGACCGCTCATTAAGCGTGGATTCCATCGCTTTGTATTTCACGCGCAACTAATCTAGGATCTTTACGTCTGCCATGCCGGATAGATGACAGATTTCCGGAAATCGGTAAATGCCAAATTGGTCAAGTTATTTTTGCACGAGTCCTAAATGAACACTACTCCGGAGCAACTCTACGCAACAGGTCGCCTCGATGAGGCCCAGGCGGCCTGTCGGCAGCGGCTCGCAACGCATCCAACCGAGCATGGAGCCATGCACCTGCTTGGAATCATTCTCTGTCGCCAAAAGAGATTCGATGAAGGGCTTGCGTTGCTCGCCGAGTCCGTATCGCTCAACCCTGGCGTCGCCGACTACCGGGTCAATTACGGAATTGCCCTCAATGAAGCTGAGCGTTGGAGCGAATCGGAACCCATCCTGCGAAGTGTATTGTCGGACGTGCCCGACCATCCCCTGGCGCTGATGAACCTGGGCAATTCACTTCACTCTCAAGGTCGATCCCAAGACGCGGTCGCGCTTTACCGCCGATCTTTGGAGCTTCATCCGAGCTACCAAGATGCCAGAGTCAACTTGGCCGTAGCCCTCAAAGCGCTCTGTACACTCGATCAAGCGACCGCAGAACTACAGTCGACACTGGGTTCTGAGCCTCGGCATCCACAAGCCCTTTTCGAGCAGGGAAGGATGCTAGCCGATCAAAAACGGTACCAAGAAGCCGAGCAAGTCTTTCGTCGATTGATCGGTATCGATTCTAGCCATCATCAAGCGATGTATTGTTTGGGGATCGTCCTATCGGATCAGGGGCATTGGCCGCAAGCCACCGAGGTTTATGCCGAGGTGGTTCGCATGCGGCCGGATCTGCCCGAGGCCTACCAAGCGATGGCCGTGACACTTCGCTACTGCAACCGGATCACCGAGTCGATCGTCGCCTTAGAAAAAGCCTTGCAGTTGAGACCTGACTTTACGTTGGCGTTGCAGTCGTATGGATCGGTGCTCGCTGAGGCCGGTCGGATCGAGGAGGGGATCGAGGTTTGGCGGCGAAGTCTTCAGATCAATCCACAGCAACCCGATCTCCGCAGCAATATCGTTTACACCCTCTCGATGGTTGATGGTGTCACCCGCGCAGATTTGTGGCGCGAACATCGAGCTTGGGCCGAGCACCATACAAAACAAGCCCCCGAGGAAGCTCAGCCTGCGAAAGCTCCGACAAGCAGAGCGGGAGATCGCAAAAAGATACGCATCGGCTACATTTCGCCGGACCTACGACTCCATTCGGTCTGCTATTTTCTCATTCCGCTGCTTGAAAGCCATGACAAGGAGCGATTCGAAATCTTTTGCTACAGCGATGCGAGCAATCCTGATCAAACCACTTCGGAGATTCGACGCCTCAGCGACCAATGGCGCGATGTGCGGGGCAAGCCCAGTGCCCAAGTGCATCGAATCATCCAAGAGGATCAAATTGATATTTTGATCGACCTGGCGGGCCATACGATGGGGAATCGAATGGAGCTCTTTGGGCTCAAGGCTGCCGCGATCCAGGCAAGCTGGCTTGGGTATCCTGAGACGACAGGTATGCCGACGGTGGATTACAAGATCGCTGACCGGATTGCCTATCCTGAGCGCGAAGACGGCAAGTATTCCAGCGAGCGGATTTTACGATTGCCCAACGGTTACCATTGCTACAAGGCACCACCTGGGTGTCCCGATATTTCGGATTTACCATTCAAGCAGAACGGGTACATCACCTTTGGTTCGTTTTCGAGTTTGGCCAAGCTGACACCGGCAACGGTAGGTTTATGGTCGGAGGTGTTGAAGCAGGTACCCGACTCGAGGTTACTGCTCAAGGCACGGCAGCTTGCAGATACCACGGTACGCGATCGTTACTGTTCGATGTTTGCGGCGTGTGGGATACCACGATCGCGATTGAGGTTAGAGGTTGCGATTGCCGAGACCATCGAGCATTTAGGGTTTTACAGGGAGATAGACATAGCGCTCGACACGTATCCGTACAATGGTACGACGACGTTGTGCGAGGGGTTATGGATGGGAGTACCGCCGGTGAGTATGTGCGGTCCGGTCCCTGCATCGCGGGTTGGAGCAAGCCTGCTGCATTCATTGGGAATGGTCGATTGGGTAGCAGAGACTCCCGAGGAGTTTGTCGCGATCGCAAAGAGCAAGAGCCAGGACATCGACGGACTAGCAGCGCTGAGGATGGGCTTACGTGAGCGATTCTCGCAGAGCACGTTGGGATCGCCCGAGAGATTTGCCTTGGAGTTCGAATCGGCCCTGGCTGAAGCTTATTCCAAATTGGCAAAATACCCGGAGACGGACCCCGAGTTTATGCCGTAGCATGCGTGCGAGGCTAGCTAAGTAATTCGCGCACGGGTCGGAGCCTTCTCGCCATTGCATGAGCCTCTGAACAATTCAAAGGGGTCAGGACTCATAAACGCGTTTCACGGCCGTTCTTGACGTTGGCTGAATCAAGTTGTTTCGCGATACAATGAGTGCCGAACAAGGCATTCAACACGGACGGCGAGTACGCCGCCGGTTAATTTTGGCGTTCGGCGGCAACTACACGACTAGCGTATCGCGGACATCCCCACCGCGGTTCGTCGTCGATACGCATGGGGAA
>JBIKZJ010000343.1:0-7065 GCA_044354755.1 Schlesneria sp.
GCTGTCGATTTCGAGACTGGATTCATATCCTGCGGGACAATCGTTTTCGTGTGGATGCATCGCGACGATGGAACGCGCTTTTAGTAACGACCGAAACGATTTCCACCTCGATCCTCAGTCGCTTTGAACCTGAACCCAAGCTTACCGAATCGCAACACGCCCTGTGGAGCAGGCCACTGCTGATTTTGGGGTTGCCACGAAGTGGAACGACTTATCTTCAAAGTCTGATGGCCTCCAATCCACAACTCGCGTTTCCAACACGCCTTGACTGCTTCAATCCCCATTCGTTTTTGATTCGCCATCGCTGGGGTCTCGACCGGTTGTATGGCATGATTCCGCGCCGCAATCGCGGATTAGATAATGTCAAAGTGGGCTGGTTAACCCCCGAGGAGGACGAGTTTGCGCTCACGGTACTGGCAGCCGATGGCCCTTGGCTCGGAGCCTGCTTTCCAGAGCGGCACCAGAAATACCTTGCACAGTCGCCGCTCAACCCGCGATGGACTGGGGGTGATCGCTGGAAGCAGGCGCTGAAAACGTTCACTCAAAAGCTCACGTACCGATACAATTTGCCGCTGGTGCTGAAGTCTCCGCTGCACATGATGCGAATCCCCGAGATTCTCACCCTCTTTCCGGACGCCCGCTTTGTGACGATCTTCCGTGACCCCATTCAGCAGACCCAATCCACATTATCCGTGGCCAGAAAAAAGATCCTCTGGCCTTCATTGCAAGCCGCGAGCGTCGAGAGCACTGATTATTTGGAATTCAACCAACGGATCCTGCAGCGTTATTTTGAGACTCGTCACCAGATTCCTGCGGAAAATCGGATCGAAATCCAGTACGAGAACCTCGTGGCATCCCCTGCCGAGACACTGCGAAGAATTCATCAGCAACTGGAAATTTCCGGGCTCGATTCCACTCTTTCGGCGACGGCGAAAAACTCAGAATTGAATCAATATCAAACCAATTCGTACCCGGAACTCACCCCCTCAGAACGGGAATCCATTCGGGAACTCTACGCACCCATGTACGAGGCGTGCCTGTATCCAGACCCCAGAATTCCGACCGCAGAGTCCTCCCTCAAGCTGAAAAATCACCCATGACGACGGATCAACTCGAACCAAGCACGATGACAGCGAGCCCCTCATACGGGGCGGATCCCGCTAACGGCATCGTAACGGTTGTGATCCCCGCCTATCAGGGGGGTGAGGAGCTTGCGGCTTGCATCAGATCGTTACTCGCCAGCACTTTCACGGATTTAAAAATCCTGATCGTCGATAACGCTTCGACCGATGGTTCGATTAAGAACGTCGAAACGTTATTTCCCTCCATTGAAGTCCTGCGAAATCCTGTCAACGTTGGGTTTGGTGCCGCCTGCAATCGGGGGATTGATGTTGCAATCCAGCGAAATGCCACTTACGTCCTGTTGATTAATCAGGATACCACGGTCAGTCCCAAGATGATCGACGCGCTGATCACCTTTGCGGAGCATACCCCCCAAGCCGGGGTGGTCGGGCCGAAGACGCTTTCGTCGCAGCCGATGCCCGATGGATCACCTCGTTTATTATATGCGGGAGCCTGGCGTACCTGGCTCCCGCTGTGGCAGCGGATTCCCGCTATCGGCCTGGCAGATTCCGACCAGCAACAATTCCCGATTTTGGTCGATTATGTTTGGGGACATGGCATGTTATTGCGGGTTGCGGCGCTCCGTGCCGTCGGCACGTTTGATCCCGGTTTTTTCATGTACTATGAAGACTTGGATCTCTGCGCACGAATGACCGAAGCGGGATGGCAGGCGTGGTCCCTTCCCAATGCAATGATCTGGCACAATGTGGATGACGGTGCTCGGGCCTCTAAATCAGAAGCCTGGAGATGGACGCGAAAAGTGGAAAGCATTTTGCATTTTTATCAAAAGCGATCGTCGTTCCCAAAAGCCCTGTTTATGACCTGCGCCACCATCTGCCGTGAAGCGATTTCGCTGGCAAGGCACAGACATGTTCGTTCGCTGTGGCATCTCTTTTCTGCGGCAATCCAATTGGGCCTGGGGGGATTTACCAAAGCTTCTGATCGCAACACGCGGCACCCGAAGTCCGGTATCCATTAAAATATCGCGAGTATGATTCGACTTTCCGGTTTCTAAAAATTGCGATTGAGGTAGTATCCCATGTTTTTGAAAAATATTTTCGGGTTGTGGAAAAAGCTGGATTGGTGGAGCGATGGGTTGGGGGTTCGAGGAAAGAACCTGGGATTTCTTCGCGAGCCCAAATTTGTCGAAGCGGTGAGATTTGCACATGAGGGAAACATAGCTGGCTGGAAAAATGCGGGTTTCACTCCAGAGATTCCCTGGCGTCAACATGTCTGTTGCTGGGCGGCATCGAATGCGCTGCGCCTGGAAGGGGGTTTCGTGGAGTGTGGCGTACATACGGGGTTATTCTCGATGGCGATCTGCAACTATCTGAAGTTTGAGACAAAAAAACGGCGTTTCTTGCTATTCGATACCTTCGAGGGAATTCCCGTCGAGGGACTCAACGATCACGACCGTGGCAAGGCGGATCAGATGAATCGGTTTTATTCGGATGTCTATGAAATCGCAAAACAAAACTTCAAAAACTTCGAAAACGTACAATTAATAAAAGGGGTACTGCCCGATTCGTTAAACACGACGGAAATCAACCAAATTGCGTATTTGTCCATTGATTTGAACAATCACCAGTACGAAAAACAGACCATCGAAGCCCTCTGGGATCGACTCGTACCGGGTGCCATGGTGGTGATCGACGACTACGCATTCGCAGAGCATGCAGATCAATATGAGATGTGGAATCGCTTCGCCACCAGTAAAAACCGGATGGTGTTGACAGTCCCGACTGGTCAGGGACTTCTCCAGAAGTGACCTCTTCGTCACGTAAAACTTTGAATTGACGTTTTTTCGGCTCAACGACAAACCGAGTGCGCGGTTGGAAAATTCAGTTTTCAGTTTTCAGTTTTCAGTTTTCAGTTTTCAGGGTGCAGGGTGCAGGGGCCAGAATCTTGAAATCTCTTCTTATTCGTGCGATTCGTTTTATTCGTGGTCCACAATCTTCGCATTTTTTGACAAGGATGTGATTCATGAATTAAATACCGTATTCCACGGATTAGCCAGAACGCTGCTGTGAGAAGCGGATTACGAAGCCGGTCGAGACCGAGCAGTCCAATACTCATGGCCGTCAAAGGGAACGAATCAAGGACCGAAGTCGTCCTGTTTGCTGCTCGTCCTACTTGCTGCAAAGTCAAGGATTTGTACCTCGCGCACTGGGTTTGTGGTTGAACCTTTTTTCTGATATTTTCTGAACGATTTCGAGGATGACATTTGCCTCATTTAATTTTACATATTGGCTGCCCCAAGGCGGGGTCAACATCCATTCAACTTGGGCTCAACGCTTCACGGCACCGACTTGCAAAAAGAGGGATCCTGTATCCGCAGAGTTGCCTCGAGAATTCTTGTCACCATCCGCTGGCATACGCCATTCAGGGACATACGTGGAATACAGGAAATCCGCTTCCCGTTTTTGAGGAAATGATCCGGAATCTCGCCGACGAGATCTCAAAGTCAAAATGCGAGACCGTTGTCATCAGCAGTGAGTTTTTTAGCCAGTTTGACTTATCGAATCATGTAAATCCAGTCAATTTACATTTTGAAAAATTTTTCCGTATTTTTAAAAAAATAAAAATTTTTTGCATTATTCGACATCAGGTTCCTTACATGGAATCTCAATACAAATTCAAACTCCTCTGGCAGAACCCGGTGGAAATGGCCGGTTTTAACGAGTATGCCCATCGATTATTGCCGTCTCCTCACTACGACTTCCTGAATATTGAGCGGTACTTCCGCTCATTTCCTGACAATCTCCATTTTCAATTCAGGCAACACCCGCTCATCGGTGGATTCCAGGATTCCCTCTACAACTGGGCTTCGCGACGCTGAATCTGATGATCCGCAAGCACTCATATCGCCACATCAACCCCCTCGCTGGGCGAGCATGACCGAGTAAAGCCTTTTGGCGGCAACCTCCCATCCCCCCTGCTCCGCCTGATCGATAATCGATTCAAACTTCGCGGCGACATTTCCCGCGATGGCCCCTTCCTGCTGAAATGCCGCCAGTTGCTGCTTACAGTGATCGAGAGCTTGTCGGTCTTGACTGGTGATCGCAGTGAACAATGCATCGACGGTTTTGAAAACCTCTTCATCCGCATCCAGTTGCGGCACCGACATGAAAATCCGGATCGCGGCCACACAGGCGATCACCAACAACATCCCTGCGATCCAGAACCCTGGTGATTTTCCGAGTGACGCGTCAATTTTCGCCATGTTGAAGTTCACCCCCATTCCGGGTCGAGAGTGCGGCCCAAACATTTCCATCGGTGAACGCGGAGTAGTAGCGAACGGAACCATCACCGAACAAGACATTGCAACCGGAACCATGCTCGCCCCACATCTCGTCAGTATGACCAAACGGCGAATTCGGGGAATGGATAATCCGCTGGGGATGATCACGTGCGTCGGGACCGCTGTGGCATCCGACTAAGGCGGTGGCCGAATTGTTGTCCGAGGACCAGGGGCGCAAGTCAAGGCGCGGCGAAACCACCGCACCAGGAACAACCCCGACCCACGTGTTATTACTGAGAATCGAGCTCCGTTCACCGAGGAAGATAGTATTCGAAAGTCCGTCCGTGACATCCGCAACACGGGTATGAGAATTCGGATAAAACGGGCCATTAATCGTATGATCCGGCCTCCCCGCCAACGGTTCGGGAATGTCGAAATTGTAGCAGTAGGGGGTTGTCCTCCCCCACGGCGCATTCACCCCCGCGTTGGTCACGTAATGGCTATGCGCAAAAACCAGACTGCTCCCATCATTCCGCACCATCGGTACTCCGTGCCGATTATCAGCCCCCTGTTTCTGGAGGGCAAATCCATCGCCACCCCCAGTGGCCGAAGGGCAGAGGAATGTCGAGATGCGAGTCCTGGCAGGGATGGCATTCGACGGGGACCAGCACGGCTCGCTCAAATTGAACGCCTGATATAAGCTGGCTTGATCCAAAAAGGGAAGGAGCGAAACCCCCCAGGCAAAGCCCGGGGGAGCCACCCGGTAATCATCGCTGAAATCGATGCCGTATGCCGTCCCTTCCCGATAAGGATTCAAAATGCACGAAGGAGGAAAAACCCCGGTCAATCCCTCGTAGTTGTGCAGTGCCAGGCCAAATTGCTTGAGCTGATTTTTGCACTGGGTCCGCCGTGCCGCTTCGCGCGCCTGCTGCACCGCAGGAAGCAAAATGGAAATCAATACCGCAATAATCGCGATGACCACGAGAAGTTCAATCAGAGTGAATCCACGAGAGACTCGGCGTTGACGATTGATTTTGAATCTCTCCACGAATGGTTTTTTGTTTCATAAACAAAGATTTTGCGCAGTCAAAATCCTTAAGGTGAGGATAGCGTGGAGGAAAAACGGCGTCAATTAACAAACGTGGAATCGCCAAGAAGGGGAAACTCGGCAAGTTTTGGGATGTCGATCCCGCGTTGACTGGAACAGGATTCCCTGGATCCGCAGGGACAGGCGGTTTTTGGCCAGTTCGCGACGGGGAATTCTGATCGCCCCCGGAATCAGCAGAGTGATCTGAATGTAGACGGGATTCCGTTCACGAAGCGGTTGAGTCATCACTCTTTTTGAAAAGATCCAAAAATTGATCTTCGTAATCAGAAAAGACCGACAAACGGTCGAGTTCCTGCTTTAATTCAAACGCTTTTGAGCGGTCTGTTTCCGCCTCGGCAAACATTCGAAACAGCCGATCTTCATCGCGAGGACTTAACTTGTGCTCAGGCAAACGGGGCGATTTCACTTCGTCATCCAGCGGTTGTTCCTCAGAACTCGCTTCGATCGCCCCTTCAACTTGAGCCAGAACCTCACCCAGTTTACGGCCGAGCTGTTCTGCCTGTTGGACTAACTCATCCAAATTAATGGTTACATCTGCCATCGCCATAAATCCATTCAAGACAGCCAACGATCCACCGGGAAAGGAAATGTGAGCAAAAATGTGTGGCATCTCACCCAGCAGACAGGCCCCTGGCAGTCCCAAGGCGGCGGCCTCCCCTAGCAAAACGCCATTTAATCCACCAATCCGCCCCTCCTCCAAAATTCTGATCCCGCGATGTGTGAGCTCTTCGAGGAGTTCAGGACTGGTCGCAGCACAAAAAACACGCGATGTCCCTTCCGGATGCATCTGGGTCGCCATCGCGGCAAACGTGATGACGCGCTCGACCCCCAGTCGTTTGGCAAATTGAATCAGTGAATGGCAGAACGCTTGCTTCCCCTCAGGGACTTGTGCTTCACCAATAAACAAGATCAAATCATGTTTCTGCTTGGGATCTCGCCAAAGGAAACACCGACTGCGAGGTAATCGAGGAGCCTGAATGATCCCCTGGTGAACGTTGGTATATTCCACATCGAACAGTTCTTGCGGTGCAAATTCGGCGATCATCTGCATATCCAGCTTCGAGATCAGGTAATAGCCCGCGCTGATCGCGACGTGCCCCATTCCTGGCCAAACAGCAACAAGCCAAGGGTGAATGAGTGGTTGTGTGATTTCTGCCATGATGTCTTCATCCTTCAAAATCAACCTGTGGGGGACTCGCCATCTCTTTTCGTTCAGGCAAATCGGTCATGGTCGCTTCGGTAAGCAGCAGCACTCCTGCGACCGATACGGCGTTTTCCAACGCAACTCGAACTACTTTTGTGGGGTCAATAATCCCTGCTTCGAGCAAATTCGTGTAGACCCCTTTGGCGGCGTCGAACCCCGAAGTCGTGGGAAGATTTCGCATCCGGTCAACGACAACCCCCGCATCGAAGCCTGAATTTTCGGCAATCTGCCGCGTCGGGGCTTCGAGCGCCCGGCAAAGAATTCGTAACCCCGTTTTCTCATCCCCCTCACAAAGTAGTTCTTCTTTTGCGATGGCGGCGACCGCATGAATCAGCGAGCGACCGCCACCAGGAACGATCCCTTCGGCAACGGCGGCTTTGGTCGAACTGA
>JBIKZJ010000037.1:0-23460 GCA_044354755.1 Schlesneria sp.
CGCGGCCCGATTGGCGGCGGCCGCATCCATCTGGCTTTGGAAGGCCCCTTTGCTCTCGATAATGGAACTGGCGTCGAATCGTTTGCCGAAATAGAACTTTTGCGCGTTTTCGTCGTTCAGAACGGTGGCGGCATCGCCACTCACCAGGATTTTTCCCGAGAAGACGATGTAGCTGCGATCGGTAATGGTGAGTGTTTCCCGTTCACGATGGTCGGTTAACAAGATCGAGATCCCGCTGCGTCGCAGGTCGGCGATGATATCCTGAATGCTGTGAATCGTGACGGGATCGATCCCGGTGAAGGGCTCATCCAGCAGAATCAGTTTGGGTCGACTGGCCAGGCATCGAGCGATTTCCAGACGTCGACGCTCGCCCCCCGAAAGCGTTCCCGCCGTCTGCTTGCGCTTGCTGGAGAGACCGAACATACTGAGGAGTTCGTCCGCCCGCGCCATCCGTTCCTTGTAGGACAGGGGCTGAAATTCCAGGACAGAATACAGATTTTGTTCGCCGGACAATTTTTTGAAAATGCTATCGTTCTGGGGCAGATACCCCATTCCATGCTGAGCACGTTTGTAGAGGGGCCAGCGAGTGACATCGACGCCATTAAAAATGACTCGCCCTTCGGTCGGAGTCACCAGTCCGACCGCCATGCTGAAGCTGGTTGACTTTCCCGCGCCGTTGGGGCCGAGGAGTCCGACAACTTCCCCTTCGTCGACATGAAACGAGACTCCGTCGACAGCCCGTTTACCGGGAAATTGTTTGACGAGATTCATGCACTGTAATAACGACATTCTTCGTCCTCCATGACGAGTCTTACGGTAGTTTCTCTTACGGTAGTTTAGCGAATGCGTTTCCACCGCCACCATTGCGGATAGAAGGGGGCGGCATAATCGGGATACGCTTCGACCAGAGGTCCGTTCCGATCGCGAGCGGGTGTGTGGTTGATGACAGGAAATCCACGGCCACTATTCAAGAAAGGGATCGCGTGAGGCCAGTAGATAAAGAAGGCTTTGCCAAGCAGGGCTTGTCGTGGAACGGCATGGCGATTGACAGCACGTCGGGAATTTGACCAAAGCCGGCTGTCCTGGCTGCGTGGGCTGTTATCACCCATCACAAAGAACTCATCCGTCCCGAGAGCATGAAACATGGCTTCATTGGCATGCTTGGAATACCGCGCTCCATACTCAAGCGGATCGGTCAAACTTTCACGGATGCGTGAGGAATCAACGAGTTCCTGTTCATGGCTGGAAAAATCGCCCGCGTCATTCGCGACGCTTTCGGCCCGATAGTAGATGTCCCGTTGCAGCACGAGATTCGAGACTCGGGCTCCCAATCCTTGTACGGCAAAGCCCGCAGGAGTTAAATCCGATTCTTGAGGATTACGGTTTGCGGGAGGGGTGAACTCGGCACCATTCCCAAAGGGAATCAAGCCACTGCTCATCCAACTGCTGTTGACCCAGAGACACAGGCGATCATCCACATTTGCAAAACTGATGGTATATTTCCCGACACCGCGAATGGGAGTCGGAGCGGTCGCCATCGTGATGTCCGCGACCGAAGAGTCTGCAGCCAACTCATCATTACGGAGCAACGTCGCCAGTCCCGTGGCGACGTTGATACGACACAGATAGTGACGAACTCCCTCAGTCAATTCCAATATCAACTCGGGATTCGGGACACCGGTTGCTGTTGCCGGGGTGATGGAGTTAATCTCGACGGTGCAATTCAGGGTTAAATCTCCCACCCAGAAGCGATCATCATCCATATTAAAGCTGCGACCACCCGTGTAGGTGTTGTAGCCACAAAAATCCGTGATCAGCTGTGGCCGGGCTTGAAACGGCAATTCGTTTGCCGCCGCAAGATCTTTCCAGTCAGACTGTGAGGGGATCAGATGCTGGTAACGAACCCATTTTGTCGCTTCGGCCCCTGCTTCGATGGTAAAGCTACGTACGGCAGGATCATGCTTCCAGCTCTTTTCATCGCGCACCCAGCCATCGATGGGCTTGATTGGCTGAGTTGGCTCGGTAGATGGAGTTGGCTCGATGGCATTTTCAAGGGTGGCATGTTCACGAGCCATCGGGCTCCAGCGTTCTGGAAATCCTTTGGCCAGCAGTTTGACAGGGGCGTGGCGATCATCGTAAACGAGAAGTTGCAAAAGCTTCTGTTTATCCGGGTTCTGTTTTCGCAAGATTTCAAATTCGCCCTGATCTCCTTGCCGTGCATAAACATCACCGCGCGCAATGCGGATCGATTCGCCGGGCAATCCGACCAGTCGTTTGATGTAGTTTTTTTGCAAGTCTTCCGGGTAACGGAACACAATGACATCCCAGCGCTCGGGATTTCCGACTTGATAGGTAAATTTATTGACCAGGATTCGATCCCCCTTAAAAACGGGGAGATCAAAAATTTTGTTGGGGTTGCGGCAGTTGGGGCAGACGGATTCTTCAATGCGGCGTACAAGGAAGCCTTCTTCATTCAGTTCATCGCTGGCACCGACCTGATAAGTCTCGTGACATTCCTGGCAGGTGACATCTTTGTTTCTGCCGAATAACGTGGGAGCCATCGAGCCGGTAGGGATCACAAACGCTTCGGCGACGAAGGTGCGAAAGAGCAAGGCGAGCACGAAAGCAAATGCAATCGACTCGAGCGTTTCCCGTGCGGTATCCTGGTGCGAGCCCGAGGATGCAGCTGTCGGCGGATTTGCGGTCATCTCTTTGGAACGGAGTCCCGCAAAGGATGTCGGACTAGTTTTGCTCATGCGCTCTTCTAACAATCAGCTGGAGGAGTCAATCGCCTGGGTCATCGCAACAGTGACAGGATAGGCCTGATGCGTTTACCCATGGAATTTCATTTTGCTGCACTGAGGATCATTATTAAAGGGATCATCATGAAAGGGATCATCATGAAGGGTATCGTAATGAAAATGGGGAATCTCGAAAATGCGGACTGTGGGAAGAAAGTCGCCTATTTGATCCCCAGATTTTTGACGGCCGAGGCATCCACTTCTTCCAGATAGGCCAGCAGTCGATCACGCTGGCTGGTTAAATGGCGAACCCGCAGCAGCGATTTGACGCGAATCGTCAATTCCAGGCAATTCACGGGCTTGGTCAGGAAATCATCGGCGCCCGCCTGAACCGCCCGCTCGATATCTCCCATTTCGGCGAGTGCGGTCACCATCAGGATGGGAATATCACGCGTGGCCGCATCGGCTCGAAGTTGCTTGCACACCTCGTAACCGCTGAGTTTCGGCATCATGATATCCAGCAAAATCAAATCTGGACGGAACTCGGCCACTTTTTTCAGGGTTTCGCGGCCATCATGCGCCATCGCAATTTCATAATTTTCTTCCGCGAGGTATGCATCGAGCAGCTCGCAGTTTTGCAGATTATCATCGGCAATCAAGACTTTTGAGGTCACCGTCATTTCACCCACCGTCAGTCAAAAAAGTACGCTCTGCGGCGAAAACCCGAGAGACTGGGGATTCCGCCGGATTTCACTCTCCCATGTTACCGACTGCGAAGATCGCCCGACAAGATCGTCACTGCAACGGCCAGCCCACGGTACTTCAGGAAACCAGACCGAACCTCTTCTCCAAGCGTCACGCGTTCTCAGCATGATAACCACTTGATCTCGCCAGCGGAATCAGGAATCCCCCCTTGCACGCAGGATCCGGGTTGGCTTTTCAGCGGAACTCCCGCTCGAAAATCTGAGACAAAGTCTGGTTTTTTCTGGATCTCTGGCTGGAGATCACCCAATTTCGCTCGCAGATTGTCTCGGAAACTAACTGTCCTGCTGACAAAGGCGTAAATCACGAGAAACATCACAAGCCTATTCTGTGTTTGACTTTGTGTTTTTGGAATGTTGTTTGCTTATCTCCCCGTTTTCCCGTTTTTCTGCGAGATAATGAAGCAGCGATGAAGCCGAATCTCATCCTCGCAGGTGAGAGCGGGGGAACCACTACTGGCGACTCGAAATACGAGTCGCCTTCGGGGCGCAGTTGTGATGCAAAGAAAATTGCCTCTCCAGCAGAGCACTTTCAAGCTCTAGCCCGACAGCTAACCTCGCAGGCGGGTTGAGACATGTGTTCTCAACCAAGAATTGAAAAGCATCCATTGTGAGCAAGATTGAGGATCCCTCTCTTGCCTTTGCCCAGGGAAAAATGGCAAACAGCCGGAACAGCCCCCTCGATGTGGTGGCTGGTTGCGAGTTATTGCTGATCGTGGTTAAAAAGTGACCATGATCAATTTGAGTGACCTGAGTGAGAACCTGGATGCCTCCTGTTTCGGAGGTTGATCATGAAAAGTCTCTTTGTTCCCCTTTTCCATTCGTTGGCAGGGGTATTCGCGGTGGATTTTTTGCAGAATTTCGATGTGAATTCGTTCCTCAGCGCCAGTCTCTTCAATATGCTGGTGGTGGGGGTCCCGAGTGCGATCTTGCTTCTCGTCTGGCTTGGAGTCCGATACATACCCCATAATCGTGTCGGTGTGATTGAAAAGTTCTGGTCCAACAGGGGGTCGCTCGGCGAAGGCCAGATCATCGCGTTGAATGGCGAAGCGGGATATCAAGCGAATCTTTTGCGTGGTGGACTGCATTTTTGTTATTGGCGATGGCAATATCGAATCCATCAATCACGATTGGTAACGATTCCACAAAACGAAATCGGCTACGTTTATGCTCGCGATGGTGAATCGTTAGACCCGAGCCAGACTTTAGCTCGGGTCGTGGATTGTAATCACTTTCAAGATGCGATGGCATTCCTTGATCCTGCCGGAGCGATGACGGCCCCTTCCTCAGCCAACAAATTGGCCCCCGTCACTCAACGGAAAGGTGAGGGCCAAACCGGCTTGATTACCAATGCCGGAAATGCCGTTCGGTTGGGTCAGCGAGGTCGCCAGCGGGCGATTCTGCGTGAAGGGGTTTATGCGATCAATCCGGCTCTATTCGTGGTCATTACCGAACGGCAAGTCTTTGGCATACTCCAGTCGCAGGAAAGGATGGAGCGAGAAGCGGTCGGAAAATGGCAGGAAGAGCTTCGGTCTGTCAAAGGATTTCAACCGATTGTCATCGGTGGCCATAGTATTATGGTGGATGCGAACTCAGCAGAGGGGACATCGGTCGATGATACCATTGGGATCGTAACCATTCATGATGGACCGTCGCTCCGTTCTGGCGAATTAATCGCTCCTCCCGTTGGCCAATCGGCAACAGGAGGCATCACGAATTCCGGGGCCTCAAACACCCTGTTCGAGCACAATAACTTTCAGGACCCGGAAG
This sequence comes from Schlesneria sp., assembly GCA_044354755.1. GTDB lineage: Bacteria > Planctomycetota > Planctomycetia > Planctomycetales > Planctomycetaceae > Schlesneria. The sequence continues at coordinate 5,273 of JBIKZJ010000037.1, forward strand.
CGTTTCTTTCTGCGGGAGGACGGCGAGGACGCCAGTACCAGGCGATTACGGATGGAACATACTTTATCAATCGCTGGTTTGCGACGGTGGAAACGACTCCGAAAACCGTGGTTCCGATTGGCCATGTCGGTGTCGTCGTCAGTTATTACGGCACCACCGGTCGCGACCTTTCCGGCGATGCCTTTCGTCACGGCGAGCAAGTTGCAGAAGGAGAACGAGGAGTCTGGGAACGACCGCTTGGTCCAGGTAAGTACGCCTTCAATACCTACGCGGGAAATATCGTGCTGGTTCCGACAACCAATTTTGTCTTGCACTGGATTACGGGACGAACCGAAAGCCATCATTACGACGAAAACCTGCGCAGTATCGACTTGGTCACGCGTGATGCCTACGAACCCAGTCTCCCGCTGTCGGTGGTCGTCCATATAGACTATCAGCGGGCCCCGGCCGTGATTCAGCGTTTCGGAGATGTGAAGAAACTGATTACTCAAACACTCGACCCAATGTTGTCAGCCTACTTTCGTGATATCGCACATCGAAAAACCATGCTGGAACTGCTGCACGAACGAGATCTGATTCAGCGAGAAGCGCTGGCAGAACTTCGACGCCGTTTTCATGAGTTTGACATCGAATGCGTTGATGTTCTGATTGGTAAACCTGATACCGACAAGGCCGACGGAAAAATCGAATCGCTCCTCGAACAACTCAGAATCCGACAACTGTCGATCGAACAGTTAGAGACCTATGAGCGTCAGCGAGAAGCGAACGACAAATTGCGGTCACTGAATGAGGCCAAAGCCCAAGCCGAAATGCAGGCGACCATGACCAACGCCAAACTCCAGGTACAGATTGCGGAAAGTAAAGGAGATGCCGAGCTGGCGCTGGCCAGACGGCAGAATGATCGCACGATCATGCAGGCTCAAACGGAATTAACGAACACACGACTGAAGGTCCAAATGGCCGAATGTGAAGGGGATGCGGAAATCGCACGGGCAAGACGCCATGCCGAAGAGATCGGATTGCTCGCCGAGGCAGAAAGTCAACGAAATCGGCTGACCGGTCGCGGAGAAGCACAGCGAATCTTGCAGGAAGGACTGGCGGAAGCCTCTGTCCTGCAGCGAAAAATCGCATCGTATGGCGACCCGCGTCTGTTTGCACTGACATTTGCCGCTCGCGAACTGGCTCAGTCACAACAACCACTCGTCCCGGAACGTCTGTTTATGACCCAGGGGGGTGGTGATTCGGCTGACAATGGAATGGCTGGCCAGGGAATGCTGGGAACACTGATCAGTCTGTTGGTTTCAGAGCGGGCCGGCTTTTCGCTGAACGGGGGCGTGGAGTTACCCGAGATGCGTGAATTGATAGACCAAATGGTCAAAGAGAGCGCCGCAGGACTCGGTAATCCTGTTCCTGCCACCTCGCAAGAGGTTGCGAAACAGTAGAACCGCAGGCCAAACCCGAAATAGGACCGGGAGCGGGCTGGAATAAAAAAAGCGGTGTTTTCGTGTGAGTCGAAAACACCGCTTTGATTTGATCTTTGCAGCTTGCTCTTGCCTGCTGCTGATTCCTCTTTGCCAATCTCTCAGTTGACCGGCGACTCGTCGTCGATCGGCGAACGGATCAGCGGGACATGAATGCAATCACGCGACCGATTTCAATGGCAGGAACCGTGGCATCACTCGGAGTCGGCAAGGCCTGAACCCGTGCTTCGAGATCCTTCGAGTCAAACGAGACCCAGTCAATCGATTGTCGCGATGAACTGTCGACGATTTCGCGGTACAATTTCTTCACATTTGGACGATTGCGCAAGGTGATGACATCGCCGGGACCAACAAACATCGAGGGTTTGTCAACGGTTTTGCCGTTCAATTGGAAGTGCCGATGCACAATCCCCTGACGAGCTTGCAACCGAGTCACAGTGAAGCCTGCGCGACGAACAACGTTGTCCAATCGGCGTTCACACATGACGAGCAGAATATCGCCAGTATTACCTTTTTGAGCCCGAGCTTTCGCAAAATAGCGGCGAAGCTGAGCTTCTCGCATACCGTAGTGGTACTTGATCTTCTGCTTGTCCGCGAGTGCCATCCCATAAGTGGATAGCTTACGACGACGCTCGGCCATCCCTGGTGGATTGGGTCGCTTTTCTAATGCCCGTGCAGCTCCGGCGTTTTCAAACACCATCGCCCCTAAACGGCGATTGATACGTCCTTTGGGACCCGAATACCGACCCATGCAAAACACTCCCGTGCAGTCACACCTGCGTCTTCCGCCAAACTCAAAAATCAAATCGAGGAACGAGAATATGGCAAGTCACGCGGCGTCCGTCAACAGACATGGGGATCGGTATTCGAACAATCGCGCTTTAATTGCCAAAATCCACGGATTTCAGCGATCTTCGTCAGACAACGGGTTTGGGACCGATGGCCCGCGTCCCTTTACCATGACGTGCTTTCAGGTCAAACAGACCAAAGATTTCCGATGCATTCATGCTGAGTGTGACGTTGGTATCATCGCCATCTCCAAGAATCGCAGCGAAAAGTTCTCGTTTTTCCGTCAGCACTTTATCGATTCGCTCTTCAATGGTGTCCTTCGAGATGAAGCGAGTCACAATCACCTGACTTTTGCAGCCAATTCGATGGGCCCTGTTGATCGCCTGATCTTCAATCGCAGGATTCCACCAGCGATCAAACAAAAAGACGTATCCTGCGAACTGCAGATTCAGGCCCACAGCTCCCGTACCGTAGCTCATTAGCAAGATATGGGCATTGGGATCTTCTTTAAATCGGGCCAGAATGGGTTCACGCTGTTTGTTCGGAACACCCCCGTGGTAAATCAGTGCGCCGTATTTCTCCATGGGCTTGGCGAGCCAATCAATGACTTTGGTCCATTGACTGAACAGAATAGCCTTGCCGCCGCTGGCGGCGATTTCTTCCATATCCGCTTCCAGCCGGTCGAGTTTTGCACTTTCACCCGTTAAAGGGTCAAAATTGGTGATTTGTTTCAGCCGCAAAACCAGTTCGAAAACATGCTGAACGGTGATCGAATCCCCCAGATTATTGAGCTGCACCACTCCTTCATTCTCTGCCATTTCGTAGGCGGATTTTTGTGCGGGAAGCAATTCCAGGTAGGCGTCACGATCCAGTCGTGGCGGCATGTCTTTCATCACCAGGTTCTTGGTTCGCCGCAGGATGAACTGCTTGGCCAGCGCTTGCAACTGCCGCAAATCCGGAGTGGCATTGGGGGGGACCACCTCTAAAAATTCGTACAAAGCTCCCAATTCTTCCGGGCGATTCTCGATCGGAGTTCCCGTTAAGGCCCAGCTGCGGCGACGGGGGAGCGCACGAGCCGTTTCCGCTGTGCGTGAAGTCCGATTTTTGATTCGCTGCGCTTCATCCAGCACAATCAGGTCAAACTTCGGAAACTCCCCCTCGCCAAACGCGGCAAAATCGCGAACTACAGATTCGTAGTTGGCAATCAAAACCGGGACACCCGGAATCGTCCAAGTCAATTTTCGCCGCTCGCCATCCCCTTCGACGACCACAAAGGGCAATTCTTCAGCCCAAGTCCGAAATTCCCGCTGCCAATTCGGTAACAACGGTTTCGGACAGATCAGCAGCACACGACGAACCTGGCCGCTGCGAACCAACAGCCGAATGGCGGTGATGGTCTGCATGGTCTTTCCCAGACCCATTTCGTCCGCAAGTAATGCCGAAGACTTCGAGAACAGCCAGCCGATCCCCTCGTACTGATACGGGAAGGGCTCGAACGGCATGATCAGTTCCTGCCCCGCCAGCCACGACTGCAGCGGTGGTTGCAACAGATAAAACAGCCGATCCTCGATCGCAAGTGCATCGTCAGGGGGTTTAATACGGGTGACTTGCTTTGGCTTCGGCTCCTCGACCAGTCCGTCGACGAGTGACGCCAGCGTGGGAGGCTCGTATCCCGGCAGGATTTCGATCGGGGGTGGATCCGATTTCCCTGCTTTTGCCGGATCGGAATGATCCGATTTCCCTTCGGCCGCCGCTTTGGCGATCAGCGACATCCCTTCGGGAAATTGCAGCCCGTACGTGGCGATTTTGGGACGAGTCGGTTTCCAGGAAGGCATCACACCCGGAGACTTCGGCAAGTGTTGTGACTCGACTTCAACCGCTGGCCAGCGGCGAAGGGCGACGTTTTGACCCGAAGAATGAATTTCGGCACGAATTTGTAGCGGAATCGCCGCCACCGAAACATCCGGCTGAAGCTCATCCAGTAAATCGTTGGTCTGGCTTCCCAGGTCACGTGCATCAATTTCTTGCAGCGGAGTCCAGTGGGGACCACCGGTTGAATGACCTGCGATCGTTCCACCGGTCGCAGAATTTCTGATCGCTGAACTGTTGGTCGCAGAACTGTCGATTCCATCCGCCATACGATCATCCTTGATCCGGTCTCGGCCAAATCACTCTACAACCCAAATCACTCTACAACCCAAATCACTCTACAAGCCAAATCACTCGGTAAAACGGATTGGTGACGAGGAATTCCCCCGAAAATCAGGGCAGGGATTCCCTCGCTGACGCCTCGATCCTTCAAGGCAGATCGGAATTGCACTACGCCGGTCGCGCGGCACTCAACCGAACCGTCTCGGCCAGCGCTTCGCGAACTCGCTCGAATGGCTCGCGCAGATCCGCGTCGACCGGGACAAGCTTGGCAAATTTCTCGATTTCTGTACGGTCTTCATCGTGTGTGGAATGAAAGACAACCACTTCATTCCCCAATCGCAGGGAATTTGGAAATACCGTAGCCGTCGCCACCTCTTTCCCGTCCCCCTGTTCCTGCAAAGCAGGTTTCGCAGCAATCGGCGCGAGGACCAGGCTGGCCACGGGGGTCGAGGTGACACTGCGCAAATCGAGTAGATCCAATGACTCTAGCAGAATCAGATGCGGTTTGACCCCGACTTTTTCCAAGAGCGTACGGCCGATTAATTCCGACAAAACGTAGGGCTTCAATGTCGGGCCGTACAGGATTTGTTGTGTTCGATTCGGTTTTACAGGGGCAGTACACTGAAATTCGAGAGGTCTTCCAAACCGATTGGTGATCAAAAGCCCCCCAACATACCCACGTTCCGCATCCTCGACCGCTGTCAGGAAGCCCAACCGAAACTGGTCGTGATTCCCGTTCGACATGCACTATTCCTTAAAAATACGAAGGATCTTTGTCAGGTTGCGTCGCCGAGTTACGTTGCCATGCGAGTCTTGCTTTCTGACAACGTGCTCGACCTTGATGTCATTTACTTTGATCGTCGGTTCCGTGGCGCGACTTGAGTGCGAGAATCGCCACGTGAGTACCTTGGGTAAAATTGATGGAGGACTTTGCCGCGAAATTCCCAAAATCCGCAAAAAGGACTCAAGTTCGCCCCTGCCCCTGCCCCAGCCCCCAGCCCCCAGCCCCCAGCCCCCAGCCCCCAGCCCCCAGCCCTCTTGCTGAAAACTGAAAACTGAAAACTGAAAACTCTCTCTTCAATCACTCTCAACACTCTTCCCCGTCATTGACATCGTCCCCAACCCCTGGTCTTTCGTGCGAACTTGCCAGAATTTCAGCCATCGAGGGGCTCGTTCGTTCAGCAGTGCCATGATCAACCACCAAGACCCGGCCACCAAACCAAACACCACAAGAATTCCCCCTTTCGCCGAACTGAGTAGACGAGATTGCAGATCTTCCACGGGCTTGAGCGCCGCATCCTTTCGTTCCTGAACCACCGCAACCCATTTGGTACTCCCCACCGGACTGAATGCGGCGAGCCACTCACCCCCATAGGACTCGGGATCAAATTGCTGAACCGGGTCGATGTAATATCGGGTGCGGTCATATTCCCCAACCGGGACTTCGTCGTCCCCTTTTCGGCTTTGTCGCATCAGCAATGCCAGATCCTGGATCACCTCTTTATTCAGAATTCCTTCCAGGCGAAGTTTCTTAAAATCGGCTTCACTGATGCTGCCAAGCTTAGAGTCATCCATCCAACTGTGTGCGAGCAGTTGCCAGTGATATTCCCCGTCCAGATCGCGGCCATCAATGATCGCAAGCTTGCGATTCACGCCATCTGCATCCCGGCTTTGCCAGTTCCGTTGGTAGTCCTTGATCAAACTCCCCAGAGTCAGGGTTCGTCCGAGCACCCCAATCACATCTTCCCCTTCCTGGGGGTCAAAGATGGGGACCGAAAGCGCCACATCGTACAGTTCACCATTCGGTGACTTGAATGGAATCGAGATGCGACAGCTGCGAATCGCGTGATTATCAACCGGAATGTCATTGGGAGGATAATCGTTTCCGCCACCATGAAAAAAATCCCTCCACGCTAGATTTTCGTCGGCACGCGGACTTTTCGGAGACCTCCATCGCTGAATCCCCGCAGAATCCAGCAGGAACCAGCTGGAATCCAGCACACGACTGAGCTCTTTCAGGCGTTCGTCATTTTCCCGCTTCAGTCGGTCCAGTCTGAGTGTCAGTGGCTCACGGTCCGCAGTGATCTTTGTCGCCAGTTCGGCGACGCTTTCACGAAACAGAGAATCGGCGGCGAGTGTCTCCAGTTCATGACGCCGGTCTTCCAGTTCACGATTGATGCTGTCCGCCAGCAAGTTGGCGGACAAGACATCACTTTCCAGGGCGCGACGGGTCAGATTTTCCTGCGTCGTATTCACCGCATCCTTCATGGTTTCAAAGGCTAACGGAACAATGCAGAGCAGCAAGAGTAGCGGCAGAACCAGCCCCAGCAGAATTAGCGGACGCCTGGCGCGAAATCGTTCGCGACTGGTCAATTTATCCAGCACCGCCTGGGCATTGGGAAATCGCTTGGCGGGATCCGTCGCCAAGCATCGATCAATGATTTCAATCAACTGTTGATCGACTCGGGACACACGTCGATGCCGGGCAGGCTTGGGGCTGGAATAGACCAGCTTTCGGTAAATCGACAATCGATCTTCCAACGAGGATGTCTGACTGAGCCGTGACTCGTTTTCCTCGTTCCGAAACGGTGGGCTTCCGGTCAGCATATTGTAGATCAACGCCCCCAGGGCATACACGTCCCAGCGCGCATCGGGAACCGCCTTCAGATCGGCCTGTTCGGGGGCCATGAAAAATAACGTCCCCAGCGAATGACTCTGCTCATCCGCCAGCCGCGATTGGCCGAAGTCACACAGCCTGGGCTCAAAATCCTGATCCAGCAAAATGTTGGCCGGCTTTAAATCACAATGCAGAATCCCGCTTCCGTGTGCATGCACAAGTGCCTGGCAGACTCGCGTGGCAATTCTGACCGCATCGGAAATTGCGAGCGGCCCGCTGTCCAGTCGGGTGGCCAGCGAGCCATTTTCCAGATATTCCATCACGTAATACGGCGGATCATGATCCCAGCCCACCGCCAGTAATCCCACGATATTTCGTGAGGTGTACAGGACCGCCAGTTTTTCGACTTCGCGGCCCAACAACGACCAGTCGACGCCGCGTCGGTGGGTATAGAACTTGATCGCAACCTGCTTGCCGGTATTTTGCTCACGCGCCAGCCAGACCGAGCCATATTTTCCCTGGCCGATTGGCTTCAAAATTCGATAGCCAGGGACCACCGACGGTGCCTCACCCGCCAGGCCACTCATATCGATTGACCGTTGAATCGCGTCGGCATCCTGACTGAGCGTCGTGGTCAGATCACCCCCCGACTCGTTTTCCGTGATCTGTTGTGAACTCGACAACACCATCGCTGGCCCCAATCCACGTTATGCACCCGGAGCGAATCGTCCCAACATCGACGACCCGAACTCAAACTCGCTTGCTGAATTCCACCATAATTACTGTTGAAAACGATCAAACAGCATCGGCCTGAGGTCCTGGATCAGTTCCCGCACCCATGCGGGATCGTCGAGCAACAGTCCCTCCGGTCCCTGCATCAGTTCGCCGGGAAGTTTTTTCGCCAGATCCTTCAGTTCACTCACCAGCGAAGCAAGGGCCTCCGGGCTGTTGGGAATCTCTTTCAGATACCGTTCCAGCTCTCCCAGCGGGCCTGCGTGTTGCGATGCCCCCAGACCTTGTTGCCGACTACAAGTTCCGATTATGACTTTTTCGATCCACACTTTTCCATCAGAAAGGGTGGTCGCCATCGACCGAATCTCGGCCGTGACCGCGACCCGATGACTGGTGACTTCCTGATGCACGGCCGTTGCCCCCTCGAGGCGGACACGCAGCCCAAGTGGTCGCCCTTCCTGCTGTTCCATCAGCCGACGCAGGGCCTGACCAAATCGGGCGAGAATCTCATCGAGACTGGTCGCATTTTCACAAGAGACCTGGCAAACCTCCCAGCGAAAAACGTCGAGCGCCCGAAACGCGACTTCGACTTGCTGCCTCGAATCGACCGTCACCAGCAGGCAACCTCGCGGACCACATTCGCGAATGTGCCTCCCTTGGATATTCCCGGAATAGAGCGCCGGCGGCGCAACCAAAGGTGAACCGTCAGCGGGAAGCAGTGAGCGTTTGTGGATGTGCCCGAGTGCCCAATAGTCGTAGCCTTTGGAACGGAGATCGACGAGTGTACACGGTGCGTATGTGTCGTGATCTTCGGTGCCGCTGAGACTCGTATGTAGCATGCCGATATTGAACCACGTACTGACCGGCGAGGGGTAATCGGGGACCATGTTTTTCGTTTCGGCCTGATGAGCGAAACTTCGTCCATGAATTGCGACACCCAGATCCTCCAACCGTCGCGTTTCGGGTTGTTCACTCGAAAGCATGACACTCAAGCCATCCGGATTGACGGGTAATCGCAACTTGCGCGTCATCACGCTGGCCGCATCATGATTTCCGGCGATTAAATAGTGTCGAATCCCCGCGTCGCAAAGCTTGTTCATCTGCCGGACAAAGAACAGTCCGGTATTGAAATCGCGCCAGTCGCCGTTGTAAAGATCGCCGGCAATCACCACAAAGTCGACCCGCTCTTGAATCGCCAGTTGAACCAGATTTTCCAGCGCCCGTCGGCTGGCGCTCCGAATCAGGTCAACAGGGGCCCCTTCATAGGTTTCCAGGCCTTCCAGGGGACTGTCCAGGTGCAAATCCGCAGCGTGTAGAAATTTCATCACAATTCGATTTCGTCGGTGGGTCACAATCGGTCATCCCGTTCCGAGGCGGACGCGATACCGCTTGGCTCAGGACCCGACTCAGTCTGTAACAACTGTCGACCGCAATGTCACGGGGCACAGGGATGAGACGCAAAAAAACAACTTGCGAATTTGGTCCGCTCGGGACGCTCAACATTTGCCTGCCAACTTACTACGATATCTTGCAGCATACCTGTTTCTTCCACGAAAGCGACTCCGATGACTCAATATCTCAAATGGATGGCGGCGGTATTTCTGTCGGTTCCCGGCTTGGTATTTTCCGCCGATGGTCCCCTTTCGCCTCAAGAGGCGAGATCCAGTTTGCAAGTCCCTGCGGGGTTTCGTGCCACGCTGTTTGCGGGTGAGCCCGATGTGGTTCAGCCGATGTCGATCACCTTTGACCACCGGGGTCGGATGTGGGTGGTCGAGTGCCGGTCGTATCCCTCGTGGCGTCCAGCGGGGACCAAAGAAGGATCGGATCGGATTTTGATCCTGGAAGACACCAATCATGATGGTGAATTTGATCAGCGGACCGTGTTTTTCGACAAAGGGGTCAATTTCAGTTCGATCGAATATGGATTTGGTGGCGTCTTCGTCACAGCAATTCCTCACTTGATCTTCTTTCCGGACGCCAATGGTGACGACGTTCCTGATGGTCCAGCCCAGATATTGCTCGATGGCTTCGACCTGATGGCCAAACACAATGTCGCCAATGGCCTGACCTGGGGGCCCGATGGCTGGCTCTATGGCTGTAACGGCATTCTGTCCAATTCACGGATTGGCAAGCCAGGAACGCCGGATGCCGATCGGACTCCCATGAATTGCGGAATCTGGCGGTTTCATCCCGTCCGTCAGGAATTTGAGGTCGTTGCACACGGGACAACTAACCCCTGGGGACTGGCTTTCGACGACCGTGGTGAGGCCTTTCTCACCAATTGCGTCATCGAGCATGTGTTTCATGTGGTTCCCGGCTCCCGCTTTAAACGGATGTTCGGGCAGGACTTTAATCCAAAAACGTTTGAACTGATGCAGACCTGTGCCGACCATATTCACTGGGCAGGTGGAACATGGGAAGGTTCACGCGATGGAACGGGAAAACATGGTGAAGCGGGTGGTGGTCATGCTCATTCGGGTGCCATGATTTACGTGGGAGATCAGTTTCCCGCCGAATATCGCAATAATCTGTTCACACTCAATATCCATGGCCAACGATTGAACCGTGACAAGCTGGAACGAAAAGGATCCGGTTACGTCGCCCGACATCAGACCGACTTCGCTCCTTCCAGCGACAAGTGGTTTCGGGGTGTATGTGTGAAGCAGGGGCCCGACGGGATTTACTTTACGGACTGGTCGGATACCGGTGAATGCCATAACTATGAAGAAGCAACGATTCATCGCGACAATGGTCGTATTTTTCAAGTGGCGTACGGAGAACGGCGTCCCCAAGCTGTCGATTTTGCTAAGCTGACGGACCGCGATTTAATCGACATGCTGGGGAATCGGGATGGTTTTCTCGCCAATCACGCGCGACGAGTCCTACACGAACGGGCCACAAACCACACCCTCACCCCCGCCGCAGTGACGCAATTGACACAGGGTTTTGCCTCGGTTGTCGCCAGTGAGCCTCATTCCACAACAGCATTACAGTGGCTTTGGACGCTGCATGCAATCGGTGAATTAAGTCCTTCACGGCTTGCAGAAAACGCGGCACGAATCAAGGGGATTGCAGACGACACGCTTCGCGGTTGGCTGGTCAGGCTGACCATGGAAGCAAGCAACCTTTCGCCTGAGTTGCAATCGGAATTGGCCGAACTCGCCCGAATGGATGCATCCCCTTATGTTCGGCTGCAACTCGCCTCGGGCCTGCAACGATTGCCGATTGACCAACGGAGCGAGATTGCGCGGGGACTCGTCGCCCATGCGGAAGATGCCGCTGATAATAATCTGGTTTTGCTGACTTGGTACGGCATCGAACCGCTGATTGCACAACCGGATGGCGAAGCGCTTTCGCTGGCAGTTGCCACAAAAATTCCCAAGTTGCGTCAATTCATCGCCCGGCATTTCGCGACAGGAAATTCGCCACGATTCGCCCCCCTCTTGCGTTGGCTGGAGGAATCTCAGGATGATCTGGCGTCACAGCGAGATCTCCTGACGGGTTTGCATGCGGCGATCGACGGACGCCGTGATTTAATTCCCGACGCAGGCTGGAAAGGGGTTGAAGCACGCTATTCGTCGAGTTCCGATCCGATGGTTCGCGAATTCAGCCAGCGAATTTCCTTGCTGCAGGGGAGTGACCGCGCTTTCGATGAGTTTGTGAAACTCGTGAAAAACTCCCAAGTCGAAACCGCTCGACGCGAACGCGCCCTGGCCGACCTGGTCGCGACCCGACGGCCTGCAGTGGCGGACTTGTTGCTGAATCAACTGAATGAGGCGAGTCTGCGTCCCACGGCGATCCGTGGTTTGGCGGGCTTTGATCGCAGCGAGGTGAGTGGCCAGTTGCTGAGTCGTTATGAAAAATTGACCGAGTCTGAAAAAGGGGATGCCATCAGCACGCTCACCGCGCGCGAACAAAACGCGTTGGCTTTGGTGCGAGCTGTTGATGCCGGTCAAATTGAGAAACAGGACCTCTCCGAATTTGATATCCGCCAGTTGCAGCGGTTCAAAGAGCCGAAGCTGAAAGAACTCGTCAACAAACTCTTTGCAGCCAAACCCTCGACTGCGGAACGAGCTCAGCAAATTGCCGAAATGAAGCGGCAAGTACTCGCGGGTGATCCGTCGTCGACCAACGCCAACCACGGCAAAGCCATTTTCCAAAAAAATTGTTCGTCATGCCATTTGCTGTTTGGTGAAGGCCGACAAGTGGGTCCCGATCTGACCGGAGCTCAGCGTACTGACCTCGATTACGTGCTGATCAATGTCATGGACCCGAGTGCTCTGGTGGGACACGCCTATCGCGTGACCATTATCGAATTGAAGGATGGTCGTGTCATCAACGGGATCGTCAAAGCCGAAGATTCCAGCACCATCACCTTACAAACCGCAACGGATCGCCTGGTGATTGCCGTTCCAGATATCGCGGAACGTCAGCAGCAATCGGTCTCGATGATGCCAGAAGGTTTGTTAAACCGACTGTCGATCCAGGATATTCGTAACCTGGTGAAGTACCTGAACAGTGAAAACCCTGTACGTTGAGCTAATCCATCTTGCTCAAACTGCGGAAATCTCCATAATCCCTGAAACTTCGGGAACTTGCACGACAACCGATCGAGGATCGCTAGTGCGAAAGAAATTCGGACGATATACTGAGGATTCCATATTTTCTGTATTTTGACGTTTTGATGATTGCCGTCACAAGTGATTTTCAACACGCAAGTATGGTCGATAAACGCGATTTTTTGGGATCTCAGCAGAATCGAGCTGGTTTTTACGATTCGCTGATCGAGGATATGATCCATGTACGAGAGCGGAGTTTTGCGGTCAAACGGCAACCCTGAGATGGGCTTGGATGCCTCGGCGGGTGTTGCCCCGAGCCGAAATGCCGAATCGAAATCCAGTTGGAGCCGCCGAACCCGTTCCCTCATGGGAGTCCAAGTGATCGGCACGGGTTCGTACGTTCCCGATCACATTATCACAAATGCGGATCTGCAGGCTCAGTTTGGTTGCGATCCGTCTTGGATCGAACAGCGGACGGGAATTCAGTCGCGTCGCTACGCAGGACCCGAGCAGGCCACCAGTGATCTATGCATTCAAGCCGCCCTCAGGGCCATCGAGAATGCGCATGTCGACGTTCGGGATATTGATCTGGTGGTTGTCGGAACATTTACTCCCGATTTTAATTGTCCGACCACCGCCAATCTGGTGCAGGAAAAACTCGGAATTGACGCCCCCGCGATGGATCTGCATGCCGCCTGCTCGGGCTTTGTCTACGCGCTGGTCACTGCGGCTCAATACGTGGCCACAGGCAACAGCCGGCTGGCACTGGTGATTGGTGGCGATTGTAACAGCCGAATCGTCAACCCGCTTGACCAAAAGATTGCCCCTCTGTTTGGTGATGGTGCGGGTGCGGTTTTGCTGGCCAAGGGGGATGCTCACCAGGGATTGATCTGCTATCAGCTCGGATCCGATGGTGGTGGTGGCTCGATGCTCGGTCGTCAGGCGGGTGGCTCAAAAAGCCCCATGACTCATGAAGATCTCGATACCGGCCGCCAATTTCTGCAAATGGATGGGCGAAACGTTTTCAAATGGGCCGTACGTGCCGTTGCGGACAGCATCGAAGTGGTGATGCGCAAAGCGGGAATGACTCCCCAGGATGTTGCGCTCGTCCTGTTGCATCAGGCCAATATCCGCATCATCAACAATGTGGCTGAGCAATTGGCGATCCCCGTGGAAAAGATGTTCAACAACCTGCGAGACTACGGAAACACCTCGGGTGGGTCGATTCCGATCGCTCTGGACGAAGCCAACCATGCGGGTCTGATTCATCGCGGCGACACACTGCTTGTCAGTGGCTTCGGAGCGGGACTCACCTGGGGAACATGCCTGCTTCGCTGGTAAGGTCACCGCATCGCTGCTGAGGTCGCCGCGTCGCTGCTGAGGTTACCGCGTCGAGCGATTGAGGCTACCGCGTCGAGCGGATGAAAGCGAGCGGATGAACGTGCTTTGTGTCCCCATGGCCTAAGCCCGTCAACGCCTGCGTCCTGTCAGCCTACAGTGGTGTGATTCTTCGCGGTCGGTGGAACATTCGCACGTCTACCCATTGCATGCCGGCCCGACGGGCCGCTTCGATCCCCAGGTCAGAATCCTCGTAGACGCGGCAGTGGGCTGGCGCCGCGCCAAGTCGGCGGGCCGCTTCCAGGAAGACATCAGGTTCCGGCTTGTGCCGGGTGGTATCCTCGGCGGTGACGATCGTATCGAACCAGCCTTCCAGGCCAATGTGAGCGACTTGTTTCTCGACGATGTCACGGAAGCCGCCGCTGGCCACCGCCATCGGAAGTTTTCCCTTATTTTCCCGCACGATGGAGGTGATCGCCTCGATTTCAACGAGCAAATGCATGCTGTCCAGAAACGCTTGTTCCTTCTGATGAGCGACAGCGACCGCGTCGAGCGACAAATTCATCTCGTCGGACAGCATTTGAATGATCTTGTCGCTGGGAATGCCACCCAGCGCATAGAAACGGTCTTCCGTGAACTCGATCCCAAAACGTTTCATCGTGTGATTCCATGCGATGAAATGCAGAGGCATCGAGTCGGTCAGCGTGCCGTCACAATCAAAAATCAGGGCTTGAATCATCGGGTCCATCAGGGCTGGGGTGTGGTAAATAAAGTCTCGCCGTGAATCGCCAGGAAATGAGACACTTCATGATCGTCACGGTGAGATTCGGGAAACGCTCGATCGGCAACTCGGGTGCATTTGTTTGTTCGCCAATTGGGACGCCAGTTCGCTCACGGTGCAAACTGACGGTAAGAGTCCCATTTTGGTTCGTTGATTGCCATACACTGAATTTCGTGCGTGGTTACTGCTGACTGAATGGCTTCATGAATCGATTTGATGTCCGTCCCTTTCGGAATGTAAAATACGAACTCTTTCATGACCCCAGTTGTCAAAACCATTGCAAGCAAGGATTGCGTTCGCGCCTCGATCTCGCGAACAGCGATATCTTCAATGTCGTTAAGTTGTTCATTCTCGTCGGGATGAGGCAATCCGCCTTCGTTTGGGGAATTCAAGGGAATGGCAAATCCAAGTTTGATTGGCAACTCAGAATGACCAACCCAAGATTGAGCGGATTCGTTGTAGCGAATGATCAGTGGTGAGGAATCAACATCAGCTTGAGCAACGCCCCAACTGTGGGAATCGTCGCTGAGCTTCGGAAGCGTCGAGATGTCGAGTTGTTTGTGTTTGAACGGCCACATTGTCGAATTCGTTTCCTTTGCCAAACGACCAAGGTAACCCGGCGACTGCAAAGAATCTTTGATTACAGAATCCGCCTGATCCGCCGCTCGGGTTGACCGCCTTGTTCGGCGTCTCGTCAAAGCTTTATTATGCCATTGTGGGTCCACTCCAAGTATTTGGCAAGTGACGACGCAACCCAAGAGCGACTATCGTCTTCATGGTTCCACGCGAATACATCAAGTCGATTGATCGCTCCATTTTGGATTGGAAAGGCAAATTGATCTCCGTTACCAGCATCAGCAAAAAACAGGAGCGAGTCAAACGGCATGTGCAAGTCTTTGGAGTGCTCGTTCGCCCGAAAACTCGTGTTGTCCGCAACGATCCGTTCAAGGGGCCAAATCAGTCCGAGGCGGTATTGCCCGTGGACGCCATTTGTCTCGAACAGCAAGTTGCGAAGGTCATCTGGGAACTTAATACCGAGTTTCTCCTCAGCAAGCGTAATCTCGGCCCACAGTGCTGGCGGTCCAAATTCGCGATCCGGTGTCAGTGCTTCAATGAATTGCTTCCACATGGAGCGAATCCATTAATGCCGCCGAACGTTAAAATTAACCGGCGGCGTACTCGCCGTCCGTATTGAATGCCTTGTTCGGTATTGGTTAATTTACGATACAACTTGATTCAGCCAACGTTAAGAACGGTCGTGAAACGCGTTTATGAGTCCTGACCCCTTTGAATTGTCCCGCGGTGTAGTTTGTTGCAGGACAAACGTCATTCGGTGGACTTCCGCCGGAATTTTTTCAGCAGCCATTCGAGAACGACTTGTTGATCGTCAATAGTTGCGCGTCGAACTTGGGCCAGCAGGTGGATCCGATCTGGCTTGGGAAGACTGGTGTTTTGTAAGCCTTCGTTACAATTCGTACAAATTGCACGAAGATTTTGAGGTGAATCGCTCCCCCCTTTCGACTTGTCGATAATGTGCCCCATAGTCAGTCGAACGGTACGATCACTTCCAAACGGATCAGCATCCCCTGCAGCGGTGCCGCACATTTGACAGGTATAGCCGTTGCGTTCCAGCACCCATGCTCTGGTTTCTTTGGAAATATTTCGTTTGAATGCCGGGATTCTCTTGGTGGTTTCCATCAGGTATTGATTTGGTTTGAGGTCAGCACGGTCCTTGTGGGACAGGATTTGATACCCCTCTTCGTTTCTCAATTCGCGAACGCGTCTTGCCCATTCGACAGCACCACCGCTTGCCGCCTGGATCTCGCGCGACTCAAGCACCTTTCCAAGATTTTCAAAAAAGTAATCAATAATGAGTTGTTTTGAACCTTTACGGCGTGGCATCGAGGCCTCGCTCTTTCGCACATTCCGCATATTCCGGATTCAGTTCGATTAACATCGCATTTCTGCCGAGATGATTTGCCACGATTCCTGTGGTTCCCGACCCTCCAAACGGATCAAGCACCCAGTCATGCTCCCGCGACCCGAGCAAAATACATCTGCGGGCCAGCTCGCGAGGAAAGGCTGCGGGGTGGCCATAGCTGCTTGGATCAGGCCCCAGGACCCAATAGTTCCGCAGGTTTGCACCGGATTCTTCGCGCACTGCCGTCGAGTCGTAGAAGTAAGTAGGAGATTTGGCAAAGAGAAAGATTTCTTCTGTTGCATTCGTAGGCCGATTCTTGACACTTTCGGGCATCGCGGTTTTCTTGATCCACGCGATTTTAGACCGGAGGATCCAACCATCTTCTTGTAACGCAAAAGCGACTCGCCACGGAAGCCCCATCAGGTCCCGATCCTTTAATCCCCAGACATCGGGGACTTTACAATTTCGCTTCTGGATCAGTTTTTTGGTGTTGCCCACGACCGCATTCGGGCCACATTTTCCTGTTCCACCGTTTCGAGCGTATCCGTCACCGACGTTCAGCCAAAGTGTTCCGTCCGCTTTAAGGACTCGGCGTACTTCGCGAAACGCGGCAACGAGGTTACGAACATACAGTTCCGGGGAAGGCTCGGCACCAATTTGATCCGGGTGGTCATAGTCACGCAGTCCCCAATAAGGGGGGGACGTTACGCAACACTGGATTGAATTCGCATCCAGCGTTGGCAAGAGTTTTCCACAGTCACCGTTGAGTACGCGCAGCTCGACTTCCTGTTCAAGTTTGAGTTTTAGCTGTGCCACAGTTCAATATCGCTTCCCAGAAATGATGTTTTCGATGATGCCAAAGAGGGGAATGTCGTAGTCGGTAGAGCCTGTCACGCAGCCTCTTCAATCCGGTTATCCCTGAATCTCCGAACGTGACAATCGAGAGTGACGAGCAACGAAAACCGATCTCTGTCCGTTGATTGAGCCCGCTTGTGCATGGCGTTGTTCGCAAATCGACACGTTTTCGGCTCGCAATTGCAGTGAATCTCGTAGTAAACGCCCAGACTTGATGGAGTCTAACCCGACCGCTTGCGCGTGGCAACCATTTCCGTGACGTACGCTACCAAGAGACCCGTGTCACCGATGGTTTCGTGGTATTCAGGTCGGAACAGACATTGTTGTCCAGCGACGTTCGAAGAGGTCGGCTGAACACCGACCCGCCTGCGCCTGTGGCTACGGGTCAAACGGTGATGGCGTGTACCCGATGGTAAAATCTTACGGTTTAACCGCGCCTCGAAGAGAAGCGCGTCAATCGGGGCCGATGACAGGCCTGCGGCGGCGTCGCTCGTTGGGTCATTGCCGAGTGCACGGTGCCATGGCTTCGACGTCCGCCCGCAAGCAGTGCTCGTCGTCTTTTGCGCTCGGGCCTAGTCAAAACACCCGGCTGGGAAAATATTACGTTAAACGCCAGGGAAAAATTTGTTTTAAACTTTAATGGAATTTTTGAGTTTTCTGAAAATAAAAATATTAAATGCAATTTTAACCTTTAAAAAAAGTTTTTTGTGAATCACGTTGGAGACACGGTTTTACCTTGAAAATGCGTTTCGATGTTGCTCGAATTATTCGGGTCTCCAGTTTTGATCTGTAGCGGAAGTGTTTTCGCCTGATGAAGTTGCGGTTGTGCATGTGATGAATCGCGTGGTTCGTCGCTGCTACCTGCTGGGTGACGATCCCGTCAGTGGCAAGAATTACGATCATCGCAAAGTCATGATTGAAAATCAGTGACAGCGATTGGCCGAGGCGTTCGGGATCGACCTGC
>JBIKZJ010000344.1:0-7031 GCA_044354755.1 Schlesneria sp.
TCACAGACCCCTGCGGTGGATTACTCGACCCCAATCCAAACGGACGCTTCATTCCGAGTGACCCCCACTTTTGTCGTGAGTGAAATCAAATGGCAAAACAACAGCGAATCATTGATGTCCAAAAGTTCCAAACGCTGTTAGATAATAACGATGTGTCGAATTCCTCAGAAGCAATTAGCGAGTTCATCAAAGAAAAACTGAAAAATCATCCGACTTTGAGCGAAGGGCCTAAGAAGTCAACGATTACTAACATCATGAAACCCGGTAAAAATCACAGCATCAACGACCACAATTTGATGTGTATCGCTGTCGCGTTTGGTATTGCCCCGGAAAATCGAATGTGGCTTTGTTCGCCTACAGGAGAAACCGGCTCAACGATCACCGTGATAACGCTTGATCCCAACCCCACCGTGGTCACCGAAACTCCGCAAAATCCCGACATTTCCGCCGCACCCCCTAAGCCCGGTTCGACCGATCCCAAAGTCCAGAAACTGACCGCCGAGATCCAGCAACGGATTGATCAACTGGATGCGCAGGTTTATCTTCAGATTTGTCAAATGCAAGAGTTTGTGAAGTCCGGTCCTTTCCACACACGTTCCGAATTTGTCCGGACTTTGGTCGAACATTGCGAGGTCGAACCGGCTCTCTTCGCCTTGATCAGGGCCGCCGAGGATAGCCAACGGTCGAGTCACCCTTCGTCGCTGAATTCTTCCTCACGCCTGCTGGCAGAAGTCAGGGATCGATTGATTCCGCTCACTTGGGGAAAAGACTTCGCAACCAGGATGCTCGCACAGATGAAGGAAAATGGTGTGAATCTCGTCGAGGGTGTCGTGCAGCACCAGACGATCGCCGATGTCATGATGTCGGGTTATGATGTTCGGCCAATTGATGTCGATGAAACGGGGCTTGGTAAGGCCGCGATGCCGACGTGCCAATTACCCAATTCCGGCGGGGGATCCGATAACGTTCTCCGCGGCGCCTGCGAATTCCTCCAACATCTTGAGACACAATTTAGCTCGCGATTCCTAAGGAACCATCGGATTTCCTCGGTCAATTCCACCCCAACATACGATGAGGCGACACTGAAACAGTTGGCGAGTCATCTCGATTCGTTCGTCACCGCGCAGTCGAAGATCCGGGACCGAACGATCTATGCGGTTGTCCATTTTCCGATCGATCCCCAGGAACGAAAATTTCTGCGGCAAGTGATTACCATGATTTGCCAGCACGTCAAGCACCTGGTGTTTGTCGAGGTCATGGAAAATCCGACTCCCGATAATTCCCTGGAAGTCTCGATCCGTACCTGTCTCTTTTCCATCAAGGTCGATTGAAAATATGTCTCCCCTTTCGTTCCTCCCTGAAATAATTGACAAGCCCGTTCCGCTTTCCGGCAGTGGGGGGTTAGAGCGGGTTCATGCTTTTGATCGACGATCGATCGCGGCCATCAATGCCGCCTTGGGTGCCGGGCGACCGCTGCTCGTGCGGGGGGAACCGGGGGTCGGGAAAACACAACTCGCCGAAGCGGCTGCCGAAAGACTGCAGCGCGCCTTCATTCGCCATGTCGTCGATTCCCGGACCGAATCCCGTGATCTGCTGTTCGGCTTCGACGCCGTCATGCGCTTAGCCGAAGCCCAACTCTGCAGCACCATCAAACTTCAACCCAACCCGGATCCCTCGAATCCGAATGCCAATTCCAATCCCAATGACCTGTACGAACAACAGGTGCGTGAGCGGCTGAGGATCGAAAAATTTGTCCAGCCAGGACCCCTCTGGTGGGCGTTTAACTCGACCCACGCGGAACAACATCTCGCACAACATCTTAATGGAAAACACGCCTCGCGATTGGAGGAAGGTCACAATCGGGCCCGCGCCCCGCATGGCTGGGTGGTACTGATCGATGAAATCGATAAGGCGGAAAGTGATGTCCCGAATGGATTGCTCGAAGCACTCGGTTCCGGCGAATTTCAGCCCCTGGGTGATTCGGGCCGGGTGGAAATGTCCGACCCCCCTCCGCTGATTATCATCACCACCAACGAAGAACGGATCCTGCCCGACCCCTTCGTGCGGCGTTGTGTTGTCTTGCATCTGGTCTTGCCGGATGTCACCCAGCAACCAGAAAAATTCCTCCAGCTGCTGACCGATCGTGCCGAAGCCCATTTCCAGCAACAGGCCAGCCCCGAAGTCTATCGCAAAGCGGCCGAAATCCTGGCACGCGATCGTGCTACCGCGATCGCTCATCAACTGCAGCCAAAACCCGGTCAGGCCGAATATCTTGATCTGCTACGAGCGGTCATCAGGCAGTCCGAGGTCTCGGGGAAATCCGCGCTGGATCTGCTCGATATCGTCGCCAATTATATCGTCCGGAAACCAATCGAGATGCAACAGACAAGCGAATCCGATGCCTGAATCGGATCACGGACAGTCATCGAAACCGTGAATGATCGATTCCGGTTGAACGGTGTGGTTAATCGGCGTCAATAAGGTGATTCATCGAATCCTGGCAGGAACTTGAGGCATGGCCTTTTCTCGTACACCCAAACTGGGACTGACCAGCTATGCCGATTTGATTGATCTGATGGGTCAACATCCGGACTGGTTCGACCGCCAACCGCACTTCTCGCCCGAAATCACCACAGCACTCGGCTATGAATTATCACCCCCACCACTCGATAAAACCTCGACATCGGACGAGTTGTCCCCTGACCCGGTTGACCCGGCAGGAATACCAGAGAATTCCGATCCCACGGTCGAGCCTGTCGCGACGCAATTTCACCCCGCACCGACCTGTTATTGGCGCGTCACCCGCTTTTTGTCGCTCGCCGATCGGGTGCCGGAGACACGCCGCCGACGCCGCCGTAAGAAAGATCGTTCCGCAGGGGATCTGGGTCACATTCGTCAGGCCTTCGGCTTTTCGCTGGCCAACGCCTTGCCACGTGAACCACTCGCCCCCCTGAATGCCATCACGACCCAATTACGTCGTGCGGCAAGTACCAGTCGCTCGCGCCATGAACTGGATCTGGCCGCCGCTGTTGAACGGCTGAGTCGCGGTCAGTTCCTGTTTCAGGTCCCCAAACGACCCCGTCGTGTCTGGGGGCATGAGCTGCTCTGTCTCGAGGATCGAGCCACCCGGCTGACTCCTTACTGGTTGGATCAGGATGATGTAACGCTCGCCTTATCCCGACTGTATCCCGACTCCGGATTCACGCTTGCCCGGATGTTTGCCGGTCGCCGCCAATTCCAGATTTTGCATCCCCCTGCCAGTTCTGGTCAAGCCGCCCCGCTTCCTCCCTCAGGGACACTGGTCCTCGCACTCAGCGATCTGGGTGGCTTGGTCTCGACCACCAGGGATGCTTCCGAATACGACCAGTGGAAACGGTTTTGGCGGGAGCTGGGACGCCGGTATCAAGAGAACGGCAATCGTGCTGTGGCGCTGGTCCCTTGTCGGCCGGAGTTGATTTCGCCCGAGGTCGCTCGCTATTGGCAGATTCTTCCCTGGGGACCGGTGACGCGGGGGAAGTATCCCGTCGAGGATCACGCGGCCTGGGAACAGCTGCTCACGATGTTATCAGCGGCGAATCGACTGGAGCCCGAATTGTTACGCGCGATTCGGAAGTTGTTACCAGAAACGCGTGATGATCCCGGCTGGGAATCGCGGGTCTGGCAAAGTCCGTTGGTGGCGAGTCCACACAGTACGGCTGCGGATCTGGACACCAATGAACGAAACAAATGGTTTCCCCACCAGTTCGGGCAACAGCCGCAATCACTGCGGGAAGAAGTGCTCAGTTTAATGCGCCGTGCCCGGCAGAACGGGTTGGAAGATGTCTGGGTTGGTGAGTTGCTGGGGTTAGATGGGGATTCGCAGCGTCTGATTCCGGCGAGGGATTTGGAATTGGCCGAGCGACAAATCTTGTCGCTGGCCGAGCCGGGGAATCGAGCGCAGCTGGACGACTATGCCCGTTGGCTGTCACGTCTGGGGAAGCAATTGACCTCCTTGCCAGAGATGGATGAGAGCGTGCGAAAAGCACTCGCCAACATCGTGCAGCAGATTCAGGGTCGCAATGAAGGAGTGGTGGCCCCCTGGATGCCTTCCAGGGTGACACCCCAGCCAACGTTTCCTGAACTTCGATTCCAGCTCGAGCAACGCGGGGATCGATTTCTTCTCAGGGAGGCCACTGAGTTCGCGAGTTCAGGCGATTCTCAGGTAAAGGTGACCGCCGCGCAAACGGGCTGGGGAAAAAAGAGTGGGGAGCGGGGAATTCGATCCGAACGGATCGGCTCGTCACGGCCGGGGAGTCTGCTTGGGGAAATTCGGAGCAAGAGTCTTGAATTTCGGATTCAGGAACACGAGGGGGATCGAGCGGAATTTGCCGCACAGCGTTTCTGGCAATCGGGCAATTCTCCTGCCTGGGTACATCAATTTGGAATCGACGAATTCGGCCCATGGTGCTCGTTCGTGATCGAGGAAATCGAATCCTTTTTGCGTTGGATTCCAGCAGGTTCGTTTTTGATGGGGTCTGCGGAAACCGAAGAGGGTCGGCAACCGAATGAAGGGCCACAGCATGAAGTAACGATCAGCCCCGGCTTTTGGATGGGTGAAACTCTCTGTACTCAGGAGATCTGGTCGGCGGTGATGGGAAATTATCCGAGTCGATTTTCGGGACCTCAACGGCCGGTCGAAAACGTAAGCTGGGAACGAGTGCAGCGATTTTTCAAACAAATCAATCAAAATTTCCAGGGAATTTCGTTTCAACTTCCGACGGAAGCCCAATGGGAATATGCGTGCCGTGGTCCGCAGGGGAAGCACCAACGGGCATCGCGGTACGGTGATCTGGATGAGGTCGCCTGGTATCAAGGGAATAGCGGTGATCAAACGCATGATGTTCGGGGGAAAAAGCCAAATCGATATGGCTTATTTGATTTATTAGGAAATGTATGTGAATGGTGTCAGGATTGGAGTTTCCGTCCCTATGATTTGAAACCGCGCACCAATCCCGTTTACGCACACAAAGTCAAACGGTCGTTAGGTCGAATGATTCGCGGGGGGAGTTGGGGAGATGAGGCGAAGGAAATTCGTGCGGCGAATCGTCGCGACAACGAAATCCAGTCGGTCCGAAGTCAGGTTGGGTTTCGCTGGATCCTGCCAGTGGAGGTGGGTGCGACACCGCGATCTGACCTGCTGACCGTCGGCGTCGACTTGACGAGCATCACAGAGACCGTCCGTACTCGAACACGTTCGAGCATAACTCTTGCGCCGCGATCAGCTCGTTGGATGCAATGGACCGAAACGGCCAGCGCGCGCGAGCTTCGGATTCCCCCCACCAGGAAGATCAGTCTCGAATCGGATTGCGAGGTTCTGTATTTGGAACTGGCGCCAATGCCAACTTGGGGGGTGGAATCGGGGCGCGATTCTTACGGTTTATGGTGCGATCTGGAAGTCAATTCCTGCCGGCAGCGACTCCGTTGGATCCCTCCAGGTCAATTTCTGATGGGCTCACCGGAAACCGAATCGGGCCGAGATTCGGACGAGGTTCAACATCCCGTGACGATCACGACGGGATTCTGGCTGTTCGATACCCCGTGTACCCAGGGATTGTGGTTGGCGGTGATGGGGGGTGAGAATCCGAGCCGATTTACCGATCTGGATCGGCCCGTCGAGCAGGTCAGTTGGGACGATTCGATCGCCTTTGCGAGAAAACTTTCGGCGCGAATGGGGATTCATTTTGGATTACCGAGCGAAGCCCAGTGGGAATATGCCTGCCGGGCCGGAAGCACGACAGCGATTTATACGGGAGATCTGGAGATCTTGGGTGATGGCAACGCCCCGGCGCTCGATCCGATTGCATGGTATGGGGGCAACAGTGGGCATGAATACGACCACGCCGACGGGGCTCCGATCACATGGCTTGATGACAAACAATATTCGTTCGAGAAGGGTGGCACACGTCGAGTGAAAGGCAAACGGCCGAATCGATGGGGCCTGTATGATATGCTCGGCAATGTCTGGGAATGGTGCAGTGACTGGAATGGGGATTACGCCGTGGAGGCACAGGTTGATCCGATGGGCCCCGAGAATGGCTCGGGCCGTGTGCTACGCGGCGGCAGTTGGTTCAGCGGCGCTCGCAGCGTGCGGTCGGCTTACCGGTACTGGTCCGCCCCGGGTGTTCGGAGCGGGTCCCTGGGCTTCCGCCTCCTGAGTTCAGGCCGACCAGTCCAGTGTATTCCGCCGAACGAGAGAGTTGTTTCTCGTACGGAACCGAGGGACGAGGCCGTCGAGAAGCAACGAACGGAGTGAGGCGCGCGATTTTTTTTGAGAGCTTGGATGACCTGTCAATCCAACCCACCTACAGACCGCTCCCAAACGATCGCGGGGGACGGTGCTGACCGACTTTCGCTCGGAACTGAGTGTTCGCTGTCAGTCGCGGTGTGTGCCGACACGGTGTGTATGGACCAAACACAACGCTGGCCCGCGTTCAGAGACCTGAGTAATACGAAGAAGAGTTTGTAAAAACTCCTCTTTGGGGGACACTTCGGGGGACATGCTTGGCGGGACATGCTTTGGGGGACAGGGCGTTGCGAGTCTCCGATCGTGACTTCCAGCGTGTTCTGCCTCCCAGTCCCAACGGGACGACAGTCAATAGCCAGGCGGCGTAAGCCCCTGGAAACCGGCACGACGACATCGCAGAACCCCAACGGGGTGATCGTCGCGTGGATGCGTAATCAACCCCGAGCAAGGGTGGCCTATGAGGCTGTCACGCCCGAGGTGTTCGAAGCCAAATCTCGGGCTTCCGCCTGCTGAGTTCCGGCCAGCCAGCGCAGTCTTTTCCGCCGAACGAGAGAGTTGCTGCTCAGAGGGAACCCAGGACGAGGCCGTCGAGAAGCAACAAACGGAGTGAGGCGCGAGGTTTTTTGAGCGCATTTTTGACCTGTAAAGCCAACCCACGATAGACCGCGCCCAAACGAGCCGAGGGGGTCGGTGGAAGCAACGACTGACCAGCTAAGAAATCGGTGCGGGGACGATTGCGTTCGGGGTG
>JBIKZJ010000345.1:0-7020 GCA_044354755.1 Schlesneria sp.
ACCTGCCCCCCGCGTGCTCCGCGTGCGGGGGGGGCGGGGAACTGTCGTAATCGCTCACCAACGATGGTCGGATTGGGCCGAAGCGATCCGATGACACTGGCCAGTGCTGATTTGACAATCGGACTTTGCGTCTGCTTCCACCCCGAATGCAGATCGATCACTTCATCCTTCGTCAGCGACAGACCATACCGCTGAATATGATAGGCGAGCTGACTGGCTGCCGTTTGACGGATCCCCTCGTTCGTCTGTGGGTTGAGTGCCACATCCGATAACCGCCGTTGAGCGGATCCCGATGCAATCCCTGCGATCGCAATCAGGGCGTTTTTCGCAATCGCGGGATCTTCCGCTGCGGTGGAGAGTTCTTTTTCCGCTTGCGAGACCTCAAAAATCCGCCCCAGGGATCCACTGCTGATGTTCGCCAGCCAATAGGCCGCAGCACTCTTCTGCTGGTCCCGTTCCACGGGGGACATGGCTGGTGTTTGCAACGCCTTCATGAAGGGTAACATCTGGTCAAGGAAGTCACCCGAAGTGGCTGATTCGGTCACGTAGACGGAGGGGGTCGAGCGTGTCACCAGGCGGGACACACTTTCACGAACACCCGCAGGACCATAAACCACGATCGGAATCGCCGAGGTTCGCGCATCCGCTCGCAAATTGGATAAGGTCTGGGTCAAATCCCATCGCTGACAATTGACGTGAACACAGATCACTTCCACCCCTGCGGAGGTTGTGGCCTGCTCAAACCCGTCCCGCCCGGCTGCCGCGAGGAAACCTTCGAAGCCCCCCTCTGACAACACGCCCGTCATGAAACTGCCGCGGCGATTATCCGCATCAATCACAATCGCTCGGGAATTACGGGAATCGGTCAAAGCTCGCGCCAGAATCGAAACCACGCGATTGGATCCTGAAAACCCATGTTTTGGGTCCAGCTTCAAAATCGTGGTGGCGGCCGCAAACTGAACGCGGGGATCGGGAGAATTGATCGCCGCAATCACCGGTGACTTCAAGCCTGACTGAGACAAAACCTGCTCACGCGTGCCGATTTGACTGAGCACTTCCAGGGCCGCGACCGCGGTTGAAGGACGCCCCGCTTCTAAGGCCTCTTTCAGCACCTGTGCCATCGTTTCTTCACCCGCTGTCAGCCCCAGATACATCGCCGAACCAGGATCGGCCACGCGAGGCTTCTCCCAACCGTGTCGCAAGACTTCGAGACCCAGCAGCGATGCCAGATATTGCCGTTGTGGCTCGGCCTGCTCAGGAGAAAGTGCCAAAGATTGTCGAGCAAATCGCGTCGACAGGAATAACGCCGCAATGTCGGGTGAGACGTTTTTTTCGATGACGGTCCCTTGTTGCGGATCCCACGACCAGAGGTTCACCCCCCCCTGCTCGCCTACCGGAAGGATATCTGTGTTCCGATAGAGCAGTTTCGCCAGCCGTTTCAGTTCATTCGAGGCCACCACCGAGGACAATTGGTCGCCCCGATCTGCCGAGCCCTTGTACAGTTTCAGGATTGTTCTTCGCGCCGCATCACGCACACCCATTGGTTGCTGTTCGTCAAACGCTGGAAACCAGAGATAAGGAATCGCTTCGGCGGCATCGAGCCACCCCAGCGTATCAATCACCGCCCCACGGATTCGTTCGTCCGGTGAATCCAAGGCACCAATCAGCGGGGGAATCACCTGATTTCCCATCCGCGTCAGGGCCACCACAAATGTATCCTGATACTCGGTCATCGAAGGTTCGGACATTTTCCTCAACATTTCGGGAACCACCGCCGCACCGGCGTTCCGCAATTCTGTGATCGCCAGGTCACGCTCGGGTGGCCCCTGAATCAGTCGCTGGATCATGGCATCAACGATAGCTGGATCTTCAGCCTGCTTCCGAGCCGCTGCATTCAATTGCTCAAGCAACGTCTTCGCACCCGGCTGCAGCTCTTTCGTCGCCGCCAGTTTCAGGAATTCTGCCGTTCCATGCTTGTCGCGTAGCCGAAGCAACAGCGAATCATCGGGCTCAGACTCTTGAAATTGATCCAGATACTTCCCTGCGAGGTCGAGCCGGGCCAGATCAACCATGAGTACCGTGGCGGCAAAACTCTCTTCCGGAGTGGTTGGCTCCTTCAGCAGCGGGGATCGTTCGACGACCGGCTTTCTGGTCGATGTCTGAGCCCCTGCGGGAGAAACCCCCACAGGAGAAACCCCCACAGTGACCATGCATGCCAGACAAAGAATATTGCAACAAACGATTCGATTCCGGGCCATATCGCAGACTCCGCTTGAACGCTCTGGCTGGTACCCAATCCGTTGAGTAGCAATCAGAGGCGCACCCACTCGACACACCATCCCGACCCACCAGTCACATCATCGTACGAACGCAGTCAAGGCGCGCACAACGACAAAATCTGCGGCGACGTCAAACAGAACGGCTGTCGCATCGAATCGACCACCGAGTGGCTTCGGCATCGAACTTTAAGGAATCTGTAGAAGGCAAAAACCGACTGGACCGCCAGTCGTAACGGAAGTGCCGTGTATTCCGGTTGTAACGACAACTCGTGAGGATCGGTTTCGGCAAGCAATGCGGGTTGACCACCGATTCACAGAAAAAAAGTGCCAGAACGTTGGTTTTCCGTAATGCCAGAGACTCGGCTCGGGTTTGCGGGGGCTGTTAATGAGGTGTCTCGCAAACAGGTGCCCGCCAAACCGGGCACTGCGGATCTTTGCGGGCCTCGCTCAACCTGTTCTCAAAATCCATTGCGCGAGGCCCCCGCCACAGCGACACTCTCTTTACGGCGATTCCACGGCGGCAACGCCACTGAAATAATCGGGTTCCTGGCCAGGTTTCCACTTGATGTTGCAACCGATACTGGCTCGCTGCTGGACCAGTGGCCCTGTTCCCGCCAACATGTGTGTAACCGCCTGACGCAAATCGCTTCCCGTGACCGGCATGCCATTAGCCGGGCGACTGTCGTCGAACTGACCGCGGTAAACGAGTGACAGGTTTTGGTCAAACAGAAAGAAGTCCGGGGTACAGGCCGCTCGATAGGCTTGGGCCACTTTCTGGGTTTCATCGTAGAGGTAAGCAAAGGTGTAACCCGCCGAACGATGTTCCTCGACCATCTTTTCCGGGCTGTCATCCGGATGTGACGTGATGTCATTGGAACTGATCCCGACGACGGCCACCCCCTGGCTCTGGCAATTCCGAGCGAATTGGGCCAAACCCGATTGCAGATGTTTGACGAAGGGGCAATGGTTGCACAGAAAAATCACAACCAATCCTTTTCCTCCCTGAAATTGTTCGAGAGAGACCTGCTTACCATCGACATTCGGCAGCGAAAAATGAGGCGCAGCGGTTCCGAGCGGGAGCATCGTCGAAGCGGTTTTTACCATGGCAAAAATTCCAAAAAATGGGGAGAAAAATCGAGAGTCATCGAGAATAACTTAAGAGTAAATCGGGAAATCCCAATTCAAAACGTCGGATCAACCGCAGTCGGGTCTTGCGCATCATTTAGTTCGGCGTTCGAGGGGGCTGCGAGGGGCTGGCAACGCGGTCTATTCGTAATCGTTTCAGGACTCGGGCGTCTGCATCCAAAATGGAAAATTGCAGATTACGCCAGAAAAATGTTTCGCCGGGGGATGGCATACTCCCTTTTTCAGCAAAGACGAATCCTCCGATCGTGTCGAAGTCTTCATTTTCTGGCAGGCCGAACTGAAAGCGACGATTCAGTTCGTCCAGTCGGACCCGCGCGGAAACCTCGACAGCCTGTTCGTCGATTTCAAGAATCTCATTGTCGAGTTGCTCGTCATCATATTCGTCCGCGATTTCCCCTACGATCTCTTCCAGGATGTCCTCCATCGTCACCAGTCCTGCAACACCACCATATTCATCATGCACGATTGCGATATGCACCTTTTTCCGTTTCATCAATTCCAGCAGGCTGGGAATGGCGGTCGTAATCGGTACAAAAACGGGTTTACGAATGAAATTTCGCAAGACGGGCGTCCGCTCTCCCACCTTGGTTGGGGCGAGTGCCTTCAGCAGGTCTTTGGCATAGAGGATTCCCAGCACCTCGTCGGTCGAGTCGCCAATTACGGGAATACGGCTGTGTCCCGATTCGATCAGCTGCTTTCGCGCCTCTTCCAGCGTCAAATCCACACTGACGCAATCCATTTCCGTGCGGGGGGTTAAAATCGCACCGACATCTTCATCCTGAAGCTGCATCACCCGCTGGATCATTGAGGTTGTTCCCGAATCCAGTGCCCCTTCCCGTTCCCCCTCTTCGGCGACCGATCGGATCTCTTCTTCAATTTTTGAAGTATCGTCCGTCTCGACTTCCTGGCGACCGGTCACTTGATGTGCATAACGATCGAGTTGCCTGGCAATCCATAGCAGTGGAGACAAAAACGTTTGTAACCCCTGAATCATCGGCCAGAACTGGCACAGAAAATTTTCCGAAGCGACGCGGGCAATCGTCCATGGCAGCAAGTCTGCCGCAATAAAAACCAAAATCGCAAACAACGCGTAGCGGACAATAAATTGTGCAGGAGTCGTCAGAGCGGCGGGATCCGAGACCGGCAATGGCCAACCGACCCAGCCGATCCAGCAGCAAAGAACCGCGGCCAGACCTAATGTCGCCATCGTCAACAAAAACTCGAGCGCTAGCAACGCCTCGCCCTGTTGTTTCAAAATCTGGCCAAAACGATCCGCTCCCCCTCGTTTTGAACAGAGATCTTTGAGGCGACTGTAAGAAAATTCCCGCAGCGCATCGCAGCCCAGTGCACTCCAACAGGCGATCGCCATCAGCACGAATACCAAAATCGGCAACATGACCTCTGTTGCCAACGATCGAGGTGACTGTAACTCACCATCCATCAAAACGAATGCCAAAACCGACAGCATGATCACGTCACGTTTCCAATCCAGTCGGAAAATATCCCCAAATCGCGAGAACCTCGCGTTCTCGAGCCCGCATGGTGGGCCTTGCCTCGTCCGTCAAATCATCATAACCACACAAATGCAGCAATCCATGCACCACATACAGTAACAATTCCGCACGGGGACTCCATCCCTGCTGAGGAGCCTCACGCAATGCCGTTTCCACGCTGACGATTAATTCTCCCTCCAGCATGGCCGATGCGTCTGTTTGGGCATCATTTTGCGCATCATCCTCCGTGACCGCATCATCCTCCGTGACCGCATCATCCTCCGTGACACAGTGCCGTGCCGAAGATTCGTCAGGTTCCCCAGTCCATGGGCCAGACCCTCCCTCCGCATCGTCCAGCCGAAAGCTGATCACGTCGGTCGGATAGTCATGCCCGAGAAACTCGCGATTGATCGCGTGAATTTCCGCATCGCTCACGATCGCCAGGCTGATTTTCGCCGTCGTAAACCCCTCGTCCTGCAGAACTCGACAAATGACCCGTTCCAGAAAATCGGGTTCGACGAGTGACGAGGGTTGCCTGACGGTGATCTCAACAACGAGTCCAGGAGTGCGTTCAGTCATAAAAATCAGTGATGCCGCGGATCAAAAGCAGAACAAATCGTCGGCGTTGGAATCGCAATCTCCCCCCGACTGACACACGAGTCTAACAAGTTTGACCGGGAATCGCTCATCACAGATTCCCGATCGAAGCACAATCTTCCTCGCCTCACCAAAATCGAAACCCGAACCGAAACCCCTGCCCTATTATGGAAATCCTCGGAAATGACGGCAGGAAGGTGCTGATCCTGCTGGGTTGCTGGGTCACGAACCGGCAGTTATTGCCGCTAAGCCTCGTTTTTTCGAGCTCCCCAATTTCGAATTTCATCGAGCAAAAGACAGCCCAACGCATCAAATGATTGACAGCTGTTCGAAAACGACAGTATAACCCACAGAGACACAGTTGTTGCAGCCGATGTATTCGTATGAAAAATCGTTCCTGACCCTGCTGTGATCGAACCAAATTTTAATCGATTTCCATTGGGAGTGACCCGCATGTTTGTGATCCCCGGCCAATACGGTAAAGACAACTGCGATGGCTTCAATCGACGGGAACTGATTCGCGTTGGTGGAGCCTCCCTGCTGGGCCTTTCACTCCCCGCACTGCTGCAGAACGAAAAAGCCCGCGCCGCTGAAGACATCCGCTATGGGGGACTCGGTTTCGGCAAGGCCAAGCACGTGATTCTCGTCTATCTCCAGGGGGGACCCAGCCATCTGGACCTGTGGGATCCCAAAACCGATGTTCCCGATAACGTCAAAAGTGTGTTCAAGCCGATTGACACCAAGCTCCCAGGGGTGCAGTTCACCGAATTGATGCCGAAACTGGCTCAGGAAATCGACAAAACCACACTGCTGCGAGCGGTCAGCTACGCCCCCAATGGCCTGTTCAATCATACCGCCGCCATTTACCAGATGATGACTGGCTACACCGCTGACAAAGTGAGTCCCTCCGGTCAGTTAGAGCCTCCGAGTCCCAAAGATTTTCCAAACTGGGGTTGCCACATCATCAAGGCACGTCCACCGGAAGTACCGATGCTCCCCTATGTCATGATGCCACGCCCCTTGCAGGAAAGTGGTGTCATCGGAAAAGGGGGAAACGCCGGTTTCATGGGTCGCGCGTTTGATCCCTATACCCTCTATCCGGTCGGTGACGACATGGATATGGCGAAGATGGAACGGATTCGCGTCGACGACCTGCAACTCCGTCCCGAAGTCCCCCAAGACCGATTGGCTCGCCGCGCCAGCTTGCGAGACACGGTCAATGCCAGCCTGAACGACCTCGACAAGGCGGTCAGCAAATACGCACTCGATGAATACTACGGTAAGGCGTTGTCATTGGTTCTTTCCGGACAAGCGCGGGAAGCGTTCAACCTGTCTGCGGAATCGAAGGAATTGCGTGAAAAATACGGCAACAACACCTTCGGCCAAAGTTGTTTGTTGGCTCGCCGCCTGATCGAAGCCGGAACACGAGTGGTCCAGGTCAACTGGCCAAAGGTGGCCAACTCGGACAACCATTCGTTCGACGTTCACGCTGGCCTTTCCACGCG
>JBIKZJ010000346.1:0-7013 GCA_044354755.1 Schlesneria sp.
GCTCCTACCACATTACCGATAAAGCCCAGCGCTTCCATGGGGGCATCTTGAGCAGCACACAATGACGTGATCGAAAGAAAGGCATCCCCCGCACCGATGCGGTCGACGACATTCGAGGCAAACGCAGGAACGTCCACGTGCCCTTCCGTTGCCCGATACGTCGAACACCCCTTCTTGCCACGGGTCACGACAACGCGGGGACAATGCAATCGGTGCGAGACGTTTTCGATCATCGGCCGCAGGTCGCTGCGGCGATCGCGTGATTCCAGTCGCATTTCGTTCTCGGCAATACAGACATAGTCAGCACGCGGATAATTCGAGATCACGTGGTAGCCAAGATTTCCGGCATTCGTCTGGGTATTCACCGCCAGGAATCGGCTCTCATGACAAAGCAGTTCAATCAGCTCGCGAGTCAGAAATCCGTGTCCCGAGTCGACGACGATCACCACATCAAACTGCGACAATCGCCCTGTCAGTGCGCGAGTCCAGGCCGCACTTTCGGCAACCGTCGGTAACTCGTCATTCAGTTCATAGACCTCAAACAGCTTGCTATAAAAGTACTGTTCGATAAATCGCCGTTTGACGATCGTGGGTGACCGCTCGCGAAATAAAAACTGGGCATCAATGTTCGGTTTCAATCGCGAACGAATAAAATCTTCTTCCGAATGGATTTCGCCCAGGACTGACTGCAGGGCCACGCGATCAGTAAACCCCGCCACGTGATTCGCCGCGGCGGCAGCGCCGCCGACAAAGCGATCACTGGTGAGTGCCTTCACGACGAGTGTCGGTTCCTTCGACGATTTGCCAATCGCTTCCACATACTGGTAGTCATCGATCATGGTCTCGCCCACGACCAGTACTTTTAACCTGCGGGCACCATCGAGAAATTTGAGGATCTCGCCCGTGGGGTATCGCGCCGAAAAATCGGCCAGATAATCGCTCACCTCTTGCGGAAAGACGGACAGATGCCGATTCACAAGATGTGAGGCACTGAAGGTCACATCATCGGTGAATTCAAGTCGCCCTCCGACGGACTGGACCGCCTGTTCTTCGAGTGCAATGGCTCCGGTCAGATCCTTCCCCCCACGAAATTCAGACCCCTTGACAAAGACATTCGGCCTGAGCGTCTGAATCGTTTCAATCGCCATCGGCCAGCGGTTGACCGCAACGAAGTCGACCGTCTCAAGGGATGCAATCGCTTCGGCTCGAAGATCTTCAGAAAAGACCGGACGGTGGGGCCCTTTGTTGACGAACCGGTCGGGAGTGACAGTGACAACCAGCACGTCACCGAGCTTGCGAGCGGCGGCAAAATGTCGAATGTGGCCGATATGCATCGGGTCAAAAACGCCATGACAATGAACGACCCTGAGACCTTGCGACTGGCATGACGCGATTTCCTGAGCCAGCGTGTCCAGAGACACCAGCTTGCGACGCATCAAGGAATCGTTCACAGAAGATGTCATTGTTGAATCGTATTCCAAGGGAGGCGAGGGCGAATCACCGGACCGGACCAACTGCCAAAGTACGATTCTCGCATGGCTCCGGTATCGTGCACATCAAAAGTCAGAACAGACTCTTCGAGAATCGTGGTTTTCTGAGGGACTCGACCAACAATCGC
Organism: Schlesneria sp.; assembly: GCA_044354755.1. Classification (GTDB taxonomy): domain Bacteria; phylum Planctomycetota; class Planctomycetia; order Planctomycetales; family Planctomycetaceae; genus Schlesneria. The sequence continues at coordinate 1,619 of JBIKZJ010000346.1, forward strand.
CGAGATCACATAGCGTCCCTCATTCAAAAAATTCGCGGGGATCATACACGTCGACTGATATAATCCAACTGGCTGTGGGGTCCCGTACCACGGATCATCGGTCGAGCTGATCGCCTTGACGTTCGAAGTTGACAGCACAAACACCCCATTGGAATCCTTCAGCCACAAGGCGGCGTAAAGCTGTTGGTCTGGTATCAGATTCCAGTAACTGATCTGAATCGCAATCTCTTTGGCGATATCGACATCGGCAGTGGGACCATTCAGCCCCTCTTGAACAATCCGCACCGATTGCAACCGAACCATCTCGGTTCCCGGCGCCGTTTCGGGTGAGGTCCAGACCACTTCACCGGTCGCCGAACGGACATTCGCCAAATACTGACGAACCACGTCAGTGGGATGGCCCATGGCAGTGACTCGCCCCCCCTCCAGCAGAATCGCGCGCTGGCAAAGATTGGTAATGACGGGAAGACTGTGTGAAACGATCAGAACGGTTTTCCCCTGACGACTGGCCGTCCCCATTTTCCCCAGACACTTTTGTTGAAATGCGGCATCACCGACGGCAAGCACCTCGTCCACAATCAAGATCTCGGGCTCAAGATGAGCCGCCACCGCAAAGGCGAGCCGGATATACATCCCACTGGAATAATGCTTGACCGCCGTATCGAGAAAACGCTCGACCTCAGAAAACTCGACAATTTCATCGAACTTCCGACGAATCTCGCGCCGCGTCATCCCCAGCACGGCCCCATTGAGATAAATATTTTCTCGACCGGTTAATTCGGGATGAAATCCGGTCCCGACTTCCAGCAGACTGCCAACCCGGCCATGAATCTCGATTCGCCCACGCGTAGGACGCATGATCCGAGAAAGAAGTTTCAGCAACGTACTTTTTCCTGCCCCATTTCGACCGATGAATCCGAAGACCTCACCCTGTTTGACTTCGAACGAAATATCGCTCAACGCAAAAAAAGAATCTGATTCGGCCGTGACCGGGCGGTGTTGGCCCTGCCACAGGCGAGCAGGAAACTGAGCAACATTCCTCGCCAGGTTCTCGATCAGTTCCGAAAATCGGTGATACGAGAGTCGATGCCCCAACCGAAATGATTTGGTCAGGCCTTCAACGCGTATCGCAATATCGTTCACAGAAGTTCCCTGCTGATCGAAGTCCGATCGGATTCTCAAACCACGAAGCAATTGGGACTGTGGCCACTCATGTTCATGGCCTCGTCCTTTTTCCCGGCTCGGATCAGGACCGCTCCCCCCAATTCAGACTCCATGGTTTTACGCCATTGAAACACTGAAAACCAGTAACCTGCCACACGAACGATCGCAAAGTAGAAACGGGATTTTTCACCCATCTCCTGGAACTCATCTGCTGTGAATCGGGCCTCACTGGCCCCTCAGCCAGACTTTTGCTCGTTCGGCAGAATCGGCCTCTTCTGTTCGGAGGCACATCACCTGTTTTTGCCGCTCTGCAGCAACTTTTGGCTGAAAATAGCGAGTCTGAGAACAAAAGGAAGACTGTGGCGATTGGGGCGATTTTGTCTGTTTACTCGATTGCACCAAAAGTATCAAACTTGACGGTTTTTCCCTCAACCGAGCCCTCTGACTTTTCCGAAAAATAGGGATAACCGCTAGAGGCGGAATCTCCGTCAGCGTCAGGCACGTGTCTGACTCGATGGAACAAGCGGTTTTTGGGCAGGTTTTCGCAGCAGGATGCTGGAGCAACCGATGAATTTTTCAGTCAAACGGTGTCTATTGGGCTTGGTTGCCTTGTCAACCATGTTCGGAATCGCGCAGGCTCAGTTATCGGAGCCAACTGGCACCGTACAGCTTGGACCGCAAGCATTTAGCGGCGGTCCCGCGTTTCCTCCGGGGCCGGCGCCAGACGCCGACTTCGGTTCGCAACCTGTTCCCAGTGGAACCGGATCAACATTCGGGATGACCCGAGTCGATCGTGTGTTCGCACCGCGAGTCAATATCGACTCACGTGGGGGGGGGCTGTACGGGTACGATGCAGGCTACAGCAACATCGGGGTGTTCGCTCCCTACAAGCTCGAAGAGGACGCAATCCTGTTCGTGCATGGAATGGGGATGGTCACCTACGATGGTCGCGGTGGAGCCTCGGTCGGGACTGGATGGCGTTACTGGATGGAAGGGCTCGACCGAATTGTCGGCCTCTCAGTCTGGTTCGACTTCGACAACGGCCATGCGAAACCTTATCAACAGGTTGGATTGAGCTTTGAATCGCTCGGCCGTTACGTCGATTACCGAATTAACGGATACATCCCGATCAGCAATCCGGATCATGTGCTTTACAGCCAGCTCAGCCCAAATTCCATTCTGTACGGCAGCGGAATTGGGCTGATCCGAAACAATACGGTCGAACAATCCTATACAGGATTTGACGCAGAAATGGGTGGTCCGACCCCGATCCTGGGTCGCTATGGGCTAAATGCCTATATCGGTGGTTACTTCTTTACCGGTAACGGCCAGCATGGGGGGAATTTCACCGGTGTCAGCGGACGGCTACTGTCTCAGATCAACGAAGATGTTTCGTTCGGTGTTCAGGTGACCGACGATGCTGCCTTCGGCTTGAACACTCAGTTTCAGGTCTTCGTGAATCTGCCCGACGGCAAACCGAGCCGCTGGTTGCGTAATCCACGCGTGCATGATCGTCTGACTCAGAATGTCTTCCGTCAGAACCGCGTGATGGCGAAGACCGATAGTTTTCAGACGGTCGACTTGGCGATTGATCCGACGACTCGTCGCCCTTACTTCGTCGCGAATATCAACCCGAATCTCGGTTTGGGTGGTAACGGGACCGCCAATAGTCCCTTCGGTAGCGTTGCTCAGTACGAATCCGTTTCCGCAGCACAGCGTCAGCAATACGGGATCATCCTGGTTCAATCGCGAGCAGACTCGACTTCAACGAATCTTGACACCAGCAAGACGCTGGAGCTCTTCGATGGTCAACGGTTGCTCAGTACCTCGATCGCCCATAACTTCACCACCGCCAATCTGCCGGGTGTGAATTTGAACATGCCAGGCTTTACGGGAGGCCCAAGTCCCAAACTGTTTAACAGCACAGGTGGTGACGTAATTACATTCGCCGGTGGCAACAGCCGGGGGATGGAAGTCTCTGGGTTTAACATCACGGGGAGTGCCACCGGTAATGGAATTCGGGGAAACAACAACCAAAACGTGAACATTAACAACAATGAAATTCAAGGGGGATTGAACGGGGTCTTGTTGACGAACCTTTCGGGAACCATCGCCGCAGGCAAGGAATCTCAGTTCATCAACAACAACGTCCACGATAACCTGGGCAACGGGATTCAGGTGACCAATGCGGGATCACCACCGTTTGTGACGCCGCTCGATGTGGTTGTTCAATCGAATACCTTTGATTCGAACGCCAATCATGGATTGCAGTTGGTGGCCCAATCGGGTGGAAGCATCAGCGGAATCATCGGTGGCCCCAGTGGGACCGCAACCACTGCCAATCGCTCGAACCTCTTCGAAAATAACGGTGCGAACGGCCTGAGTTTGGTTGCCAATGGGGGACGCCTCAACTTCGTGGCACCCCCTGCACCGAGTGTGATCCCGGTTTCCCCTAGCACGACCCAGTCATTATTTGGTGTCCCCTTCGACGCCCCCGGAATTTACAACAACGTCTTCATCGGAAACAAGCTGGATGGTCTGAATATCAGCTCCACCAACAATTCGATCACCAGCTTGAATGTGATCAATAACAGTTTCGGGTACAATCCGAGTGATCCACTCGTGACGAGCGGTAATCTGCGTTACGGGATCGGCCTGCAATCGGATAGTGGAACCACCTTGATTAACATTGGTGGCCCGATTGTGACCTACACCGATGGAACGACGTTCAACCCTGGGAACACCTTCAAGGCCAACGCGGTTTCCGCGATCAATCTGGCAGTGGGTGGAACCGGGATATTGTCCTACGACATCAGCAACAACACGATCTCGAATGGTGCCACCCCCACCGTGGCAGCCCCTCACAACGCCTTCAAGTTCTCGTTCAATGGAACGAGTGGTACGGACCCCTTCACCATCACGAACAATTCCGACCCCGGGATCGATATCGACAGCGTGATTTGGAATCTGGCGGGAACCCCCGCCACCATCGCGGGGACAAACCAGGGGACTGCGGGTAACATCAATCCGGTGGTGATCCAGCCAATCAGCGATAGCCTGCTGACCTCACTCAATAACCGAGCGGTTACAGCGGGAACTTCACCGTTGCTGATGACTCTCGGAAACAATCCTGCGACCAATGCGAACTCGGGTTTAGCCACCGGGAGTCAGTTGCTACCGATGGGCTTCACGGGTTTCGCTCCAGCCAGTGTCTTCAATGCGACCTCGCGGTTTGAATTGAACACGGGGAGTTCGCCACTCTCTTCAGCGGCAACGAATGGTTCCTTCGTCACGGTGAACTTCAGTAATGGCTTGCAATCGGTTGCCCAAGTGGCACAACTTACACCCGGGTCGATTGCGGTCTCGGCGTCGGGTGATGTCTATGGTACTGCCATCCCCGGCTATGGCCAGGGTGGTGACGGGATTCATGTGATTGCCTCGGGCAATTCTGCACTGGCGACCTCGAACATCCGTAACAATACCGTTACAGGGTACGGAGGCTTCGGCATCCACGTCGAAACGGCAGGTTCTGCCCAGGCCCCCAACGTCATCATCCAAAACAATAATGCCTCTTCGAACGGACTTGGCGTGAATGGTGCTGGGGTTCCGGTCTTCTCGGGTGGTGGCGTGAAAATCGAACAACGCGAGAGCTCAACACTGGGTGCCCTCTTGGCGAACAACACTCTGAGCTTGAACTTCAATGACGGTGTGGCGATTGCAGCCAACGGGACTGCCACCGGCAGCCTCAATGTCTACAGTCGTGATAACAACGGGGCCAACAACGCTGGCAACGGCCTGCGAGTCACGAATGCGGGTGCCGGTAACCTGACCTTCTCGAGCCATCGCGATAACTTCAGTGGAAATGGATCAGGGTCAGGGAACAACACGGACACAACGTCTGGTGACAACCTGGCCTTCGTGACTGGCGGAACTTCGGTGACGAACATCAACCTGCATAACGTGCTGGCCAATAACTCGTCAAGCACGGGCCTGACCTCGGGTGGTCTTCCAACGGGAAATGGTATGTCCGCCACAACGAATGATGGCAGTACATTAAACCTGCTGATTGACAGCCCTAATGATCCCCTGTTTACGGGAGTTGCCAGTTCGTTCTCTAACGAAAGGGTGAACGGAATTGTGCTCAACAGCAACGGTACGTCGTACATGCATGCGAGCATCTATGACACGTTCATGAACGGCAACGGAGTGAACGGAATTCTGTTCAACCGAT
>JBIKZJ010000347.1:0-7006 GCA_044354755.1 Schlesneria sp.
CGGTCGATCCCCCAGTTGACCGAAGTTACTGGGAGTTCGGACCAAGCCAAATCCAAAATGGCTACGCCAGACGCGGTTGACGATGACTCGAGCGGTCAGCGGGTTATCGCGTGAGGCGATCGCGGCAGCCAATTCGGCCCGACCGCTCCCTTTGGTCTCCCACGGCAGACGCGTCCCCTCCGTAAAGACGATCGGCATGGATCGGGGAGCGACTCCGCCTGGTTTCGTAGGGTTCCCCTGCAGATAAATGGGAAGATTCCGCCCTTGTCCCTCGGCCAGTGAATGAGCCATCAGCACGTGGATGCCATCGAAGTTTTTCTTGACCCGTTCCAGTTCCCTCCGCATTTCGACCAGTTCTTGTTTCACGAGTTCAGGGAGTTTTGTTTCGGCTTCTTTACTCGGTAACGCCAGCAGCCCCTGATCGTAGAATAACTCGGACAACAACTTGGCTTCCAGGCGTGGTTGCTGCAGATCCACAGCGGGCTCGGCAGTCGCCGTTGCCGCGACAACAGCCTGCGGTGCCGGAAGGGGATCACATTCCAGCCGCGCGCCTGAGAAGACGGTGTGATCGCTGCTGATGGTATTTTCACCTGGACCGACACCGGCACCGGTACTGACCAACGTCAGGTAGCGCGCTTCCGCGGGAATCGAAATTTCAAATTTGACAAATTGGCCGTCTGCTTTCAGGAGTGGTGGTATCTCGCCCGAGAAATAGTAAACTTGGTCGTTCTCGACCGTTTTGACCAGTTGGCCATTCACATAGCCCGCGATAATGCCGTCAAACACGTCCCCTTTGCGGTGGGGGCGCGAAACAATCACCGCGAGGTGGGCACTGGAATCGCCGTTTCCAAAGGTATCGTCATTGAGTCCCGCCCGATCGACTCGAAAAACAAATCGCTGGTCAGCTGGCATCAGGCCTGCCTGACGCAGTTCGCCCAGATCAAACGTGATCAGGGCATTGGCGTGCATCCCGATCCCCTGTTCGGTTCGTCCGGAGTTCGCTGCAAAGCGCTGTCCCTGCGTCCGAATGGCACCGGAATTATCCCAGCCATCGTTGATCACGCCGCCGTGAGCGCGTTGATCGCTTCCCAACTGACTGAAGTCGAAATTGATCCCCTTGGCAATCTGGGTCTGCTTGCCCCAACCCTGCACCACGCGATCAACCCCGAGGCTGTTTTCGTTGGCGGCTGACAGGAACTTATCCGTAGAAAGAGCTGCCGACAGGGCGATCCCCCCTTGTGGATCATCGAACAGATTCCCCAGTGGAATAATACCAGGATCGACAGTCGCGCGATCGGCTTCATTCACAAAAGCAAAGTTCTCACCATACTCGGCAAACCGTTGTTCCCGTCGCGGTAAAATTGTCACGACTTGAGTCTGAAAATCGACCGCGATCTGTTGGACCGCAGCCAGTGCAACAGCATCACCCGAGAGGTCTTGTTTGCTATCGGATCTGTTGACCCATTCGTTCCACGCGGAAAGAGAGGGACGCTGCTGCCGAACTTCGGCAGGAGCATTCAAATAGTCGAGCCAGCGTTTCAGTAAAAGTTCGCTGAGTTTTTCCTCTTTAGCGATTCGCTCGATCAACTGTTTGTCATCGGGTTTGGTGCGCTGCTGATTGAGCGCTTTCCAGGCAGTGGTCCAGTACTGAGGGATTTCGGCTACCAGTGCAGGGCGTAATTGCCGTGCCTGTTGATCCAGGAATCGGTCGACCAGAAGTTGCTGTTCTTTCAAGACCAATTCCGCAGCCGCTTTTTGATCGAGCACTTCTTTGGCAACAATGGGTCGTTCCTGGTAATCGCTGCTGGCAAAAACCCCCGCCAGAGCGTAGTAGTCGGCGGTGGTGATCGGATCAAATTTATGATCATGACAGCGAGCGCACGAAATGGTCAGGCCCAAGACCCCTCGGGTCAAGGTATCAATTCGATCGTCCCATTCGTCAGCCAGGGCTTTCGCCTGTTCACCATTGTCCTGATAGTAGACGGGCCCCAACGCAAACATCCCCAGCGCCGCCATTCGCTTGGGATCACTCGGGCTGCCCAGCAGGTCACCCGCAATTTGTTCGCTCAGGAATCGATCGTAGGGAAGGTCTTGATTGAGCGATTCGACCACCCAGTCCCGGTAACGAAATCCCTGTGGATAGTTACGCGCCTTGAAGGTATGCGCCTGATCCTCGCCATAGCGGGCAATATCCAGCCAATGTCGCCCCCAGCGTTCTCCGTAATGCGGCGAGTCCAATAAGCGATTCACCACCGTCGCGTAGGCCTGCGGTGAGGGATCGTTGATGAAGGCCTCGACCTCCTCAGGCGTGGGGGGAAGTCCGATGACATCGAAATAGGCCCGACGAATCAAAACGCGGCGTTCGGCCTGAGGACTTGGCTTCATCCCCGCTTGTTCGAGCCTCGCCAGAATGAACCGGTCAAGATCCTGTTGTGGCCATTCCGCCTGCTGTACGGCAGGAAGAGGGGTCCGCTCGGGTCGCTGGAATGACCAAAGTTTGCTGGCTGCGGCAAAATCGACTTTGAGGGGAAGAGAAATCAGGGGACGTTCGCGGGGATCGGGGGCCCCCATTTTCAACCATTGTTCGAAGTCTGCAACGATCTGCGCGGATAATCGCCCTTTAGGAGGCATTTCGATCCCATCGTACTTCAGGGCTTTTAGTAGTGGGCTCGTCTCGGGTTTGTCCAGAATAATGGCCGGACCGGAATCACCCCCGCTCAGCAACCCCTCGCGATGATCCAGCCGCAGACCACCCTTCAGCAATGCGGCCGACGAGCTGTGGCATTCCTGGCAATGTTCGACAAAAATAGGTCGAATCCGCGTCTCGAAGAATTCGATCGCAGCGGCATCGGGTTCCGCAGCAAACGTTGACGAAGCCGCGATGAGGCTCATCAGCACGGGAACGGATAACGTGATGAACCGCGACATCGTGAAGATTCTCGTGCAGAAGGAAAAGTTTGATCAAGTCAATTCTCTGTTGCCAGCCAGACAAGTGGCTTTGCGGATCATAACTGGTTTTCGAGGGAATCCAATCCGGGATTTGGCGATCGCTGGCCAATTTTCTGTGAGCGGTGCCGGAGAGATTGCATTATCGACATTTCCCTCGACGCTACTTCCACATTCCTTCCAGCCACTGATACGCCTCTTCCCGTTGAGCGGGGGGGAAATCATGCTGGGCGTCGGGTGTCGCCAGTTTCAAACGGTTTTTGGCCTGATGTAACGAGAAGACGGTACTCGCTTTTTGAAACGCTTTCCGCACCCCTTCCACCTCGAAGTTATTGTCGTGCAGTGGTGAATTGGAATAGCAGCCGCGCGGCGCGAGTCCGGCGAGGATCTCGTAGAAATCAAAGGGGACCTGATTCGGGTCGTTGTGGTAAATTTCGCGAATCCGTGGCATATATCGGTCGCTGGTCCAGCCCATCAGGTTACCCTGATAATAATCGTGAAACGGGGTAAACCCACAACTGGTGATGGTGGCCTGCAGTCGCTCATCAAAGAGGGCGGTGAAGAGGGCGTTGTGTCCACCGAGTGAATGTCCGATCACCCCGATGCGAGCTGGGTTAACCTGAGGCATCCCTTCCAGCAGGTCGACCGCACGCAAGTTGTTCCAAATCGCTTTCATCGAGCCACTGGCGTAATGACTTCCGTCGGTTTTGAAGTCATATCGATATTCCCCAAATGAGGGATAATCCGGCACGATGCAAACGAATCCCCGTTCGGCCAGTTCGTGAGCATAACGCAAGTTGATCAGACCACCCAAGCCGACCGGCTCGTCTTTGCCCACGTGGTTTGTCTGGTGCAGGCAGAGCATGGCGGGGGCTGACCGCTTGTCCGTCAGGTTGCGGGGAATGAGCAGCCAGGCGGGGACACGATCGTGAGGTTCGGGTGTATACGTCACCTTTCGACGGATGTATTTGTCGAGAATCTCTTCCGAGAGAGTGTTCACTTCCAGCGGTACGCGCTGTGAATCGTCGGGCAGCGGGCCCATCACCACTTGCATATTCGTACGAAGGTGTGCCCGTCGTCGAGCCCAATCGGCGAGGGTTTTGACGGGTGCCAAGGTCCCCTGGGCATCGCGAACGACGAGCAGTTCCGAGTGGTCAGGATAGGGGATCGCGATTGATTCCGGGGGGGCCGCCGAGGCGGCGTGCAACGGAATCAGCAGCCAGGGGGTAAGCAGCAAAGGGAATCGCAGTCGCGACAGAAAACTCAGTTCTGGAGATCGCCGCATCATGATCGTCTCGCTCTCGTACGCGGGTCAGGGGACTCCGGATGACAGGTTTGTCACCACAAAGGAAGCACTCCTGATCCCCATTAGTGTTTCTCCCAATCCAAGAAACATCAAGTCAGCTGGCGCGGTTCCCCTCGGCAGACCGGGTTCCTGCCGGGAAAGGGGATCGCGGCTGGTGGCTTTCCTTTTTGGCGATGATCCTTCATTCTTCGCCCATCGTGATTGCGAAGGAGTTGGTTGCGGAAAACGGGAAAGTGTTGAGATGAATGAGACTCGCATGCGTGTCGGATTGGGGCATGACCGGCATCGGTTAGTTCCAGGGCGTCGCCTGATTTTAGGTGGAGTGACGATCGATTATGAGATGGGACTCGATGGTCATAGCGATGCGGATGTGCTCTTGCACGCGGTGACGGATGCCCTGTTGGGGGCAGCCGGATTGGGAGATATTGGCGAGTGGTTTCCGAATACCGATCCACGCTGGGCGAATGTGGATTCGGCAATTTTTCTGCAGCAGGCTGTCCGTGAAGTCCAAAACCGAGGTTGGAAGATCGTCAACCTGGATTGCACCATCCATGCAGAACGACCCAAGCTTTCCGCGTATAAGAAACCGATCGCACACCAGATTGCCTTGCTCTTGAATCTTGATCCCAGCCAAGTGAATGTCAAAGCCAAGACCGGGGAACGGGTCGGACCAGTAGGTCGACAGGAAGCGATTGATGCAGATGCCATTGTCTTATTGGCGGGAGCGGATGATCCCGCGAGAGACGCTGGATCCGTTCGCACAAGCTGACGCAGTTGTTGCGTCAGGTCGAGGTCGTGGCCGGGGATTCGGATTCGGGCTCGGACGATTCGCTTTCGGGGGTCTTGGCGATCTTCGCCTTGAGTTTCCGGAGTGAATCCGCCAGGGGAAGAGCATCGAGTCCCCGCAGACCAAACAGTTCCAGGAACTGTCGGGTTGTTTCATACAGGAACGGTCGACCGAGCGTCTCTTCTTCACCCCCAATCCGCACCAGACCTCGTTCCATGAGATACTTCAACATGTCTGTGCATTGGACACGACGAATCGTTTCAATGTCAGCTCGTGTCACCGGTTGCCGATAGGCAACGATGGCGAGCGTCTCAAGTGCCGGCGGAGTCAGTTTCAGTTCCGCCTGTCGCTGATGAAGTTTGCCCAGCCAAAATGAGTAGATCGGTTTGGTCAATAGCCGAAATCCACTGGCAATACTCTCGATATGAAATGCCGATTGATCGTATTCATAAGCGAGATTCAACTGGTCGACCACTTGCTTGGCATCGTGGACATCGGCGAGTGTGGCAAGCTGAGCCAGTCTTTTGGCGGAGAGGGCCGAGTCGGACACCATGAGGACCGCTTCGGTTCGGGCCATTTTTGGTGTACGAACACAGGCGGGATGCGTCCCTTCGATCACCAGAATGGTCGAAGCGTCGTGATCGGGCTTGGCAAAAAAGGACCAGCGATGCCCCTGATAGGGAGTGTCACGCCATCCTGTCGGGTAACGATTTGAGTGGCAACCCCAAAACGAATCGGTCCTCATCGCCGCTGCTGCCATTCGATGACTTGATCAAGGACCTTCTGAACCGCTTTCAGTGGCTGATCCGCCTCGGCTTCAAAACGGTACGAGACACTGGAATTTTCTGCAGGGGTATACGAGCAGATGAAAACGAACAGTCCAGTGCGCGAACCCGGTTCCAGTCGAAAGCTGCGAATGTCCAATTGATTGAGTCGTTCGACGGCGGCACCCCAGGTGACCTCGCCCTTGTTGAATTCACGGGATTGGGAATCACGAGGATCGACAGAATTTCGGGGTGCGGGGTTCCGCTGAGGTTCTTGCTCGGGAGCTTCTTCCGAATAACCAATCTGTTGAATGAGATTGTTGGACGAGTCATTCAGTGGCCCGGAAGGGGCATCGGCGCTGTTGCCCGAATTTCGCCGCTTTCGTTCGTACTTAATCTCGCGATTCTCGCCGAGTACTTCCGATGTTGACAGATTCGTTCTGCCATCGTCAGTGGGGGAAGAGGACCGGGATCGCCGAGGTTGCTCGGGGACTCGTTGAAGATCGTCACCCCAACCGGCAGTTGATGCAAGCTGATCGCGTGGTGGTCGACTTTTCGTGTTGGTGGAATTGGAAGAAGAGCGTTTGCGAAGGGGACCCTCTCGATCTAACCCCTGATCAGCACCGAATCCCTCAACGTCTTCGAAGAGTTCATCATGCGGTGATCGGGCGGAATGTCCAACCCGTCTTTCCCGGTCATTTTGACCCTCTTCTTCGAGCGGAGAGGCGACGACCGGCGCAAACTGCGGAATGCCAAAGATTGCAAGCGCTGGAATCGTCAGCACTGGGATCATCAATAAAATCGTTGCAACACCATGAGACCGCATGATCCACCTCCTTGTGGCCTGTTTTCTCGTCCGACAACCTCCAGCAAAATCTGGTTGATCGAAGGGCACGCTGATCGTAGAGAAAATTGTCAGGTGTGGCAATCGGAGATTGTCATTCCGCCCATTGACTAGCAATTCGTCCGCGTATGGCACGATTTTCACGGGGGGGGCCGGTTGAGGGGATTTCCCCCTGAAACGACTTCGTGATCAATAAAAATTCGATATTGAATCAAATTGGTTAAAAAAAATACGTAATGCGAATCAATGTTGCGATTTTTTAGATCGTTTTTGATCGGTATTGGGCTCGATCAATTCGGCGTTTCCTGTGCCGGACAGATGGTGTTTTTCGTTGATTCCCTTTATTTTATTGTGGAATC
>JBIKZJ010000348.1:0-6994 GCA_044354755.1 Schlesneria sp.
CCGATTTTCGATCTCGGGGAGCGGACGCGTCATGAACCGAGGACTTGCGGGACGAGACAAACAACCATCGTCTGGCAATCGCCAGTACCAACGGACTTTTTCCCCTTTGGCCTGCTCTTTGTTCGTCTTACAGCCCAGACTCCGAAACGCCCGTCGCAGCAAGGCTTCGGTAATCTCGTTCTCGGCCGCTTCGGCTTGAACCTCGAACGCAGCAACCTTTCCGCTGCCCAGGCGTTCCTGCAGCCAGTTCGCGGCGCGATCGCTTTCGAATTGACGCTCTCGCGCCAGCGGATCTTGCGGGTTCACGATCACCTCCCTGAATAAATCCGCATCCTGGATCCCGACTGGTGCTTCATCCCAGGCAATACGAGGTCCCAGCCGACCCCGCGTGACGTTGGCGATCAGTCCGGCGAGAAAACCACTTTTCCCAACCCCCGCTTCTCCGGTGATGAGTGTCAGTTCCCCACGGGGAATCACCCCCTCGACGACCCATTCGATGGGCTTATCGACGATCTCGGCGAGACTGAAGAGCGCAACCGGGGGTTCGTCTGCCGGGGCGGGACTGGGCGACCCCTTGGCCGTCTTGGATTTGGCCGTCATCGATCCGCTTGCTTTGACCGTGGAAATTCGCGTCCCCCGTGCAGGAATCGACGCAGTTTTCGCAGCCGCCGAACCTGCGAAATCCCACCCGACGGCCACTGTTTGGTGAGTGGCTTTGGGAGACGGACCAGCCCCAGCGGGGGGAGTCCTCAAACACTTTTTTTTACGCATCAGCCAGCTCCTGTCGATGAAAAAGGTTGATCGAAAACAACAAAAAATCCAGGACAAAACCAAGCGATGGGGCGCGAACCAGCCCCTCGAGTCCCCGACGACTCGCTTCAGGAAATCTGCGATCGAGAAAACGCCAGAGACCACTTCTCCCCCTCACGAAACTCACGCGGGCACTTCGCCGCCAAAAACTTTTCAAAAAATCATAAACGCAATCACACGATTTGTCAACAACTTTTTTGAGATATTTAAAAATAAATTTCTCACGCATTTCTTGCCGGCGTTACCTGGAAAGCCATCAAAAGGAATCCCCGGGGTCAACGTCAGAAAATTCTCGGATTTGTGAGGCAACGAAGAGTCGATTCTTCGGCCTCATGCCACTGATTGTCTGCTTTCGGACGCGCAGTACCGAACGTCGCGTTGCCTGTCACCACAAATTCGACGGCCCCGGTTGGCGGCCTGATGCCGCCAGGCAAAACGAAAATACGAAGCGCAGTACTTCTCAGGGGAATTCGAAGCAGTGCCACCCCGCCGCTCCATGAGGGTCAGACTTTTTTATCGCAAAGACGCGATGACGCAGGGACGCCTGGAATACCAAGGGTGAGGATTGGATTTTGCCGTTTCCCTCGTCCTTGCGTCTCTGCGCCTTGGCGTTATCCCCTGCCGGGATTGCGTCCATGATGATTTGCCTTTTTGAAAAATCGGCACCGGCTGAACAAGGAACAACCGGGAAATTTCGATTGGCAAATCACAGGTCTTGGAGTACGATCGCGATCATCAGATTATGGACGAAAAGGCTTGGCGCGGCGTACTCAGAGTAGAGAGGGTTTCTCGCGGTATTTGGAGTCAGGACTTCATGTTTGCTGAGGGATTAAAACGTCCGCGGGGACGAAATTTATGGCAGCAGCGGCATCCCGCGAGTGAAAAGCTGGATTCCGCGCGGCATGCTGGTGGGGAGTACGTCTATGTCGTGGATGAGACTGAGGCAATTTTTGTCGTGCCGGATGGGCCGCACCGACACCCTGAGGTTCTGGGTCAAGGCAAGGAGGCACTCTATGCAGGTGAAATCAAATTGGACCCAATGGGTCGGGTCACTGAACTGAACAATCTGAGCGGAACATTTCAATTCCATTCACCTGCTGGTCTTGAATGTCTGTTGGAAAAACTCGCCGCCAATGGTGTCGTGATTGATCGAGAGGTCGTTTACTTTTACGGGCCTGAAAACTGAAAACTGAAAACCGGTTTCGCAGTCGAGGCATTCAGAATGTCGCATCATGGCAACCCTTCAAAAAAACGTGATCGCGATCCTGGAAGAGGATCACCAACGGCGAGTCGAGATGTTTCGCTGGCTTGATGATCGACTCTATCAATACAGGCCAGTCTGGTTTCGGACCGCACCGGAAATGATCGACTGGCTGCGAGCGGGAGGGAACCACGAGTCTCTCGCCGTGATCGGACTGGACCATCATCCTGATTCGATTGACGCGGGGAGCGGTGTTGCGTCGGGATGCAAAGTTGTCGATTTTCTGATCGCGCAACCGAGTGATTCGGTGAAATTTCCGGTCTTGATCCACACGACGAACGAGGTTGCCCGCACGGCGATGGTTAACTCGTTGCACACGCACGGGTGGCCCGTGCGTGCAGTGATTCCCGGTGATGACATCTCGTGGATTGGAAAAGCGTGGTACTCAGAACTGAAGGGGGCCATTCGTGATGCGGCCAAAACTCGGTTGCAATCGATGAGTGACTCTGTTCCCAAGGCCGATCCGCAGGGTGAACAACTTGTTTTCTTGTTCGAAAAGGAAGGAATGACATTTCGTCGGCTCGAAAATACTGACGAATCCATCGAAGTGATGGTGACGAAGTCGAGTCTCGTCGATGCGAATGACCGCCACCAAAAGGAAACACCATCGGCAGCGAGAAAATCGGAAAAAACTGCTGGCTCAGAGTGTTATATTCCGCTTTCGTCAGGGCAATCCGCTGCAATCTGCGGCGTATTGGGAATGATGACCGGTTGGGGAGTTATTGGTGCTGTGGCCGCTTGCCATCCAATAACCCTTAATCGTCGGGGGATTGGCGCAGGTGGAGTTGCTGCAGCGATGATTGATCGCGATGAGCTTTTTGGAAAAAACGCCGATTATAAAAAACGCCGAGTAGAAAAAACGCCGAGTAGATGGTTGCGGAATCCACTTTGTACGGTTTCAGCCCTGAAGTGCGGTTGCTAAATCCCGACAGCAGTCAGGCTGGAAAAACAGGTCTATCGAGGAATCCGAAAATTCGTCAGGATAGATTTTCGTGACACCGATGGGGCGACTTTCAGAGCAGCGAACATGCGTATTCCGACTTCTCGACAACGAGCGACTCAGGTTGATATGCAGACGGCGATGACGCCGTTGATTGATGTCGTCTTTCAACTGCTGATCTTCTTCATTTGTGCCTCGACGGGACACATGAAAGAGCTGTTATTGCCGACCGATTTTCGTGCTGGGGCTGTCGGCGCGGCGACGCTTCCCGAAATGGAACAGCCGCTGGGGGAAGTTTCGATTCGTTTGAAACGGATTGACGAAGTGACCGTCGCCTTTCTGGAGGGGCGTGAATTTCCGGATCTGGAACAATTGGGGGCGACACTGCGAGCCCTGGCCAATGCCTCGACCGACATCCCGGTGACGCTGGAAATCGGCAGCGAAGTGACGATGGGGGATGTCATTTATGTTTACGATGTCTGCCGGTCCGCAAAATTTCAATCGGTGAACTTTGCGGTCACAAAATCGGGTTTGGGTGCGAAGTCCGAATAGCGGATTTGGCCTTTTCTCGCTGCGTGCTGCGTTCTTTTCTTGCGGCAGATTGCGGCCTTTGGGTGGCGATGATCCCCAACCGGATCCGGACGTTTCCGGGCCACCTCGATCGGATCCTTTCGGATTCTTCAATGGTCGTTTGGGTAAACATCGCCCCGCTCTCCTTGCTCGCAGGAAGGGCATTGGGTATGTTGAAGAGAAATTGTTTTGACGCTGCGACGAATACCCCGCCTGTTCGAAGTTGAGATTGAAATACAGGATGTTCACCATGCCGATGCGACCTTGGTTCGCCTGCCTGTTTAGCCTGATGCTGGCCTTGCCATTGGGCCTGCTCGCCCCACCTGGCCTGCTCGCTCAAGACAAGAAATCCTCAGATCCCCTGGACTGGCCATACTGGCGCGGTCCCGAGATGAATGGGATCTCGCGAGAAAAGAATCTTCCGGACACATGGTCTCCGGAAGGGGAAAATGTGATTTGGAGCCGGGCGGATCTCGGAACCCGATCGACTCCCATCGTCATGAATGGCAAGCTCTACACGATCGTGCGCCATAATCCCGGGACTGAGAAAGAAGCGGAAAAGGTGGTTTGCGTCGATGCTGCCACGGGGGAAACCAAGTGGGAAAGCATCTTCAACGTCTTTTTAACCGATGTTCCCGACACCCGTGTGGGCTGGTCGAGTGTCGTCGGTGATCCGGTCACCGGGCATGTGTTTGCACTCGGTGTCTGCGGCTATTTCCAATGTCTGGATGGCGAGACCGGCAAGACACTCTGGTCGCATTCGATGAGTGAAGAATATGGTCTGCTCAGCACCTATGGGGGCCGAACCAATTTTCCGATTGTTTATGAAAACCTCGTCATCGTCAGTGGCGTGATCATCGGCTGGGGCGAGATGGCTCGTCCCGCCCATCGCATCATTGCGTTTGACAAGCGAAATGGTCAGACCGTCTGGTTTCAGAGTACGCGTCCACTTCCCGAGGATACGACCTATAGTGCCCCCGCGATCGCTGTGATCAATGGACAGACGCAGTTTGTGATTGGTTGTGGCGACGGCAGTGTTTACGGGTTGCAGCCTCGTACCGGGAAGATTCTGTGGAATTACGACGTGTCGCTCCGCGGGATCAACACTGCACCGACGATTATCGGTTCCACGGTGTTGTGCGGTCATAGCGAAGAGAATCTGGATGATACGGCCATGGGGGCCCTTTTTGCCATTGATGCTTCGAAGTCGGGGAACATTACGAAAACCGGCGAGCTTTGGCGGACGAAGGAAGAATTCATCGGCAAGACCGCTCCGCTGGTGATTGATGATCGGGTCTATTCGGTTGACGATGGTGGGATCTTCTTCGTCAACGACTTGAAGACTGGTGCGTTAGTGGGGAAAGCCAAGATCGGGACGATGGGACGGGGGAGTCCGGTTTATGCGGATGGGAAAATTTACGTGGTGGACGGAAACGGCCGCTGGTTCATTTTTGCTCCCGATGCCGCGAAGGGTTTGAAGAAGATTCACAGTCTGCGTCTCGAACAGGGTGACGTAAACGCCTCGCCGATCATCTCGCACGGCCGGATTTATCTCGCCTGCGAAACCATGATGTATTGCATCGGCAATAAGGATGTTGCCCCCTCGGCCGATCCGATTCCGGTAGCGGCGGTGGAAACACCCGTTGCCCAGGACCAGAAGCCCGCTACGGCACTGGTGGTTCCGGTTGAGTCGCTGCTCAAGCCGACCAACAAGCAGCAATTTTCGGTCTATCTTTATAATACCAACGGGCAGTATTTGAAGACAGCCGATCCGAAGGATGTGAAGTTTGCAATTCAGGGACCGGGCACGATTAACGAAGCGGGGCTGTATACCGGACCGGGTGGCAGTGCCAATAGTGCGGTGATTGTGAATGTGGAAGTGGGCGAGATGAAGAGTCAGGGGCGAATTCGCGTCATTCCTGAAGTGACGCCGGATACTCCCTGGTTATTTAACTTTGACGATGGACAGGTTCCGGTCACTGCGGTTGGTATTCGGTATCGACACATTGCGGTCGACTACGATTTCTATCGCGAACTGAAAGCCAAGGATCCACTCGCCGCCAAGCTGTACATCATCTTGACGACCCAGTTCACCAACGTTCCTGCTCCGAAAGCGACGTACGACGACTCGACACCGGCACAGGCCTTTACCGGATTCAAGCGATATCTGGGTCTGCTCGAGGCGATCACCAGTCAGGATCTGGGGAAGGAAAAGCTGGATCCCTCGTTGAAATTACTGCAGGACGAAGGGGTCGTGACCGGCTGGGAATGGACCGGGAATGACAAGATTCCGATTCAATTGGTCGTGACCAAGGGGCCACGCAAGATCAAGGGGAACGGGGTGATGTGCAAGATCACCACGATTCCGAAGGGGACGCGGAGCCAAGGCTGGCTGGGACATCCCGGCTCGAAGAACTATCAGGTGCAGGCAGACGTGCTCGCCAATCAGGTTGATGCGGGTGTGGATGCAGACAAAAATGCCAAAATTCCGGATATTGGGCTTACGAATCAACGTTACCGCTTTGAAATGATGGGTGCGGCTCAGAAGTTGAAGCTCTATTCTTGGGTGCCGCATGATCGAAAGATTCATGAAGTCGAGTTTCCTTGGGAGCCCGAGACTTGGTACACAATGAAGCTGATCGTCACGACGGAAGACCAGAATGGCGAGAAAGTTTCGGTCTGTCGTGGCAAAGTTTGGAAACGTGACGATGCCGAGCCTGTCGCCTGGTCGATCGAATGGGTCGATAGTCCCGCCAACGAGACGGGGAGTCCTGGGTTGGTCGGCAATGCAAAAGATGCCGAAATCTTCATTGATAACGTGAAAGTCGTCCCCCAGTAATTCTTTTAACAGTAATCCTTGTGAGCCTCACTTGATCAAAACAACAGATCAAAGCCGTAAGCTCATGGTCTGGCAATTATTCCCGATAAGGTTTTCAAAATGAAATCACTCTCGACCAAGTTGGCTGGGGCCGCGTTGTGTCTGATCGGCGTCGGTCTGGTATCGGCCGCGGAAAAATTCAATCCGACCGAAGACGCACTGAATTTCATCACCAAAATGAAGGTCAGTAAGTACGACTGGCCCCAGTGGGGTGGCTCGCCACATCGGAATAACACGCCTGAGGGAGAAGACATTCCTTCTGAATGGAATCTGGAAACGGGCGAAAATGTGCTCTGGGCCGCACCGCTCGGTTCGCAGACCTATGGCAACCCGGTCGTGGCGAATGGCAAGGTTTTTGTAGGGACGAATAATACCCATGGTTATTTGAAGCGGTATCCCTCGAAGATTGACCTCGGAGCGCTGGTCGCGTTTGAAGAAAAAACCGGCAAATTCTTGTGGCAGGCTTCTTCACCGAAATTGCCAACCGGCCGTGTCCACGACTGGCCACAGCAAGGGGTCTGTTCAACCGTTTTCT
>JBIKZJ010000594.1:0-3238 GCA_044354755.1 Schlesneria sp.
CACTCAGATGAAAAGCGTGTCATGGGTAAAAAACAAAAATCTCTCTTGCAAGCAGATCATCACGTCAAATCGGTGTGATTTTATTTGAGTGCGATTCCATTTTAGTGCGATTCCATGGGCGAATGTTCTGCAGAATAGTTTGGCGACTCTTCCACGATCGAAATATTGTGTGGATGGCTTTCACGCACCGAGGCGGGTGTCACCTGGATAAAACGGGCTTCGGTACGCAATTCGGCAATCGTCTGCACGCCACAGTAGCCCATACCCGCCCGCAGTCCACCAATCAGTTGATATAAGACGCTCGGTAACGAACCGCGATAAGCGACGCGCCCCTCGACCCCTTCAGGGACCAGCTTGGAGGGTCCCGCTGCACGAATGTCATCGGTATTCGACTGCCGATAACGCTCACTGCTCCCTTTGACCATGGCGCCCAATGATCCCATTCCGCGGTAACGCTTGAAGCGACGTCCTTGATAGAGAATGGTTTCTCCGGGGCTTTCGTCCAAACCCGCGAGCAATCCGCCGAGCATCACCACGTGAGCTCCCGCCGCAAGTGCCTTGGTAATATCACCACTATAACGGATTCCCCCGTCTGCGATGATCGAGACCTGGGTTCCGGCAGCAGCCCTTGAGGCATTGGAGATGGCCGTGAGCTGTGGAACACCAATTCCGGCGATGATTCGCGTCGTACAGATTGATCCTGGGCCGATCCCTACCTTGACCGCATCGACACCGGCTCGAATCAGTGCCATGGCCCCTTCTGTCGTGGCAACATTGCCGGCGATCACATCAATATTCCAGCGCCGCTTTAATTCTTTCACGGTATCAACGACGTTCTTCGAATGACCATGGGCACTATCCACGCACAGAACATCGACCCCTTTTTCGATCAGCCGCTCGGCTCGCTCGTAGTCTCCGACCCCAATCGCGGCACCGACTCGCAATCGCCCGCGAGCGTCTTTTGCCGCACGCGGGTATCGCAGATTCTTGTCAATATCCTTGATCGTGATCAGCCCCTTCAGCTGATAGTTGTCATCGATCAGCAACAGTTTTTCGACTTTATTTTCCAAGAGAATCCGTTGTGCCTCGGCCAGAGTGGTGTCCTCTTTGGCCGTCACCAGATTGTCTTTGGTCATGACTTCCGAAATCGGCGTGTGCTGGTCGCCCGAGGGCATGAATCGCAGGTCGCGGCGAGTCAAAATTCCCATCAGCCGACCATTCCGCGTGACGGGAACACCGCCGATGTTTCGCTTCTCCATGATATCCCACGCTTGGGCGGCGGTGGCTTCGGGAGGGAGTGTGACGGGGTCGACGATCACACCATGCTCTGCTCGCTTGACTCGTTCCACTTCCATCGCCTGATGCTCGGGAAGCATGTTTTTATGAACGATGCCGATCCCCCCTTCCTGGGCCATGGCGACCGCCATTTCGCTTTCGGTCACGGTATCCATCGGACTGCTGATGATCGGAACGTTGATCCGAATGTTCTGGGTGAGTTGCGTCATGACATCCGCTTCGTTCGGCATCACTTCGCTATACCGTGGTTCCAGCAGCACGTCGTCGAATGTGATTCCTTTATAAGCGATACGATCTTCCATTTTCTGACTCCCCTGTCTCATCTTGGCCGATTTACTTCTGATTCTCGCACAGGCTGACATCGCTGGTCACAGATCGCTGGTCACAGATCGCTGGTCACAGATCGCTGGTCACAGCGGTCCCCTGTTTTGTTTTTCTGCCTGAATCGAGTCTTTCCCTGATTTTTGGTCTTCCGATCTCTTCTGCAATGGAAACAGTCCCTCAACCGACAGACCCCAGAAATCGTCGATCTTCGATTGATCCGCTACATGGTGAGTCTCTCCTGTTCCACGCTGCGCTGCAATCGATTCGACAATTCCACCAATCGGTCAACGCTCAGTTCCTCGGCGCGGGTATCCGGCGGAAACTGCATGGACTCGAGCACCTGATCGACTTGTGGTTTTGACAAGCGAGATTTAAAGAGGTTCACCACGACGCCCCGTAACAATTTGCGTCGCTGTGTGAAAACATCTCGCAGAAACAGTTGGAACTCACCTCGATTGACAATTCGCGCGGCGGATTCGAGATTCGGTTCGATCCGAAGGATCGCCGAATCAATCGTCGGCTGCGGCCAAAAGACGCTCGGGCCCAGCTTTCTGAGCAGCTTTAAATGACACTGTGACTGCAAAAACACGGACAAGGCGCTGTAATCGCCCGTTCGCGGTTTGGCCAGCATTCGCTCAGCAAGTTCCCATTGAATCGTCACGACCATCAATTCCCAGGGCAAATCGCTTGCCAGCAAATTCGCAATGACGGCGGTTCCAATGCTGTAAGGCAAGTTGGCAACCAGCTTCAATCGTCGACAAGGATCAATAGCGAGTGCATTTCGAATCGCCTCCATCACCACCGGTGCCAGCTGATTTTTGCTCTTTAAAGCGTCGGTGTGTAATAGAGTGACATTGTCACGACCTTCTACCGCCCGGCAAGCAAGCCCGTACATGTTCGAGTCATACTCGACCGAAATGACTGCGGCGGCGGCCGAGAGATACGTTGTCAATCCGCCGGTTCCGGCTCCCACCTCGAGCACCACGTCATCCGGGCCCAGCCGGGCCTCTTGCACAATCATCTCAATCAAGTTGAGATCAATCAAGAAGTTTTGGCCCAGATCCCCGCGCGGGTGTAAGCCCAGTTCCTGGAACAGGGAGATCAGATGCGTCCGTGTCTGCCGTTGCGGTGGGTTCATGAATATCCGCTAAAATCGTTGCCAATGAGTGAGTATAGCCGATTCCGTTTCAGAATTCGCCCCTGCCGACAAATTTCATCAGGAAAATTTTCCAGACCAGCGACAGTGATCGGCAAAGCAGCGATCAGCAAGAGGGTTAAAGACTATGGATTTGGGCTGACTGGCATTCGCCGAGTCCTCGACTTAGACTTGTTTTTAATCCCTCAACAATTCGATCGCTCTTCTGCAGGAATACCCTTATGCCCCGCGGCATTCTGATTCATTCATTGATTGTCGTTACCTTGTTTTTTTCGCTGGCTGAGCCCGCCTGTGCCTATAAGCGGGAAAGTCGCGTTCCGTTGAGTGGCTGTCGAGGCCACTTTGCCGCATCGGGATCGGCTCGATTTGTTGCCATGCAGAATGAACCGAGGCAAACCGATCATGAAGAATTGATCATCGAAATCAAAAATGTACCGCTGCGACCGGGAACAAAACTGATTG
>JBIKZJ010000549.1:0-3739 GCA_044354755.1 Schlesneria sp.
ATCAGCTTGAATGCGAAGCAGTCAGGTTCGTTGACGTTGACCTCTTCATTCGGGAAGTTTGTGCCAGAAATTACGGCGGGGACCAGCGTCATGATTAAAACCATGGATGGTCGAGAAGTGATGTGGTGAGGTTGAAACTCGACTTGTTGCCAAGTGAAATTCATGCCAGAATCCAGTCGTCCTGGATCATCCCTGACTGGTAAGGAAGCCTCGGTGAACAAAAGTACGCCGAATGATCACACTCGTAGCGCGTCACTTCGACTCTGGGATGAACGAACCGGACCAGAAATGTTCTGGCTTTCGATCCTGTCGCTGATTCTGCTGGCGGGGATGTTTCATATCAATTACCGGCCGAACCATCTCGCTGTTTTCAACGGTTGTCTGCTGGGATTTCTGGGGCTCTACCCCGCTTACTGGGTCGACTGCCTCTGGGCGGTACGACTTGGTAGTCGAGACGGTGGCTACCACTGGCTGTATGCGATTTTTCCTCCACTGAGAATTGGAGCCAAAGATCATGAAACCAATCATCGGATCTGGCTCCCCGGGCTGGGCTGGCAAGCGATTGGCTTCGAGTTGGAAAGGCGAATTCAACAGGGGCTACAGGTTCCGATGATCGTGATGTCCCTGCTGATTCTTCCGCTGTTGGGGGCTGAATACTTTTTCTCGGCACGGATTGGTGATGATTATCAATTTGCCACGCTGACTGCCGCCGCCAGCGGAATCATCTGGTCGGCGTTTGCTGCGGAGTTTATCCTGATGGCGACGATTTCTCAAAATAAAATCGACTATTGCCGGGAACATATTCTCGAACTGATCATCATTTTGCTACCGATCCTCGGCATGCTGGGGACCGTGCAAATTGGTCGTGAACTGCGAATCAACCAGATCACCAAGGCGGCAAATCTTTACCGGCTACGTGGCTTGGGGATTCGATTCTGGCAATCTCTGTTAATGTTTGATTTTGTCAATCGACTCTTGAACGGCCCACCGCCGAAGCAGTTGAAGAGACTGAAGGTCCTCTCCGAAAAAAAACGGGACGAATTGCAGCAATTAGAGTCTCGTATTCAACGGTTGGAATCCCAGTTTTTTCAATCCGCAGCGGAAGCTCGGATTGCACCAGATTCTCGCCGTGCCGCATAAAGCCGCTGCGTCAATTCTGCTCGATCAGGATTTCGAGCCGTCCATCCCGCTTCTGAGGTCGTTCGACACGACACGGATGTTTGTGATGGGGGATCACCGCTGGAACGGGATCGCGATGCGGACTATCGCGTGGATTCCTCAATCGGAGCCGTTCGATACATCGTCCGCGTGATCCGAAAGCCAAGCTGACGATAGAGTTCGACCGCGATGAGGTTACTAGCCGTCACCTCGAGAACCACGCGTTTCACTCGTGCCAGCAGAAATCCCTCGAGCGACTTGAGCATCAGCGCGCGGCCAAGGCCCAAGCCCCGATGTTCAGGTACAACGCCGATATTCTGGATCGCTCCGGACTCGCCTGCAGCACCAATCCCCTGAATCGTACCGCAATCTTGCGGAAATTCGTCTTGGCGCGCATAGCTGATCAACCAAGTGGCGTGCGCCAGAAAACGCTCTTGTCGGGCAATGTCGGACATCAAACGGAGACAACCATAATATTCGCCGAGACAGGAAAAGACTTCTGCATCTAATTCATCACGAAAACTGCGAAACTTCGTTGCCGCATGCCGTTCGAGAT
Source organism: Schlesneria sp. (assembly GCA_044354755.1). GTDB lineage: Bacteria > Planctomycetota > Planctomycetia > Planctomycetales > Planctomycetaceae > Schlesneria. The sequence continues at coordinate 1,715 of JBIKZJ010000549.1, forward strand.
CCGAGATGTGCCATTCCCGCCAGAAATAACCCTCTGGTAATACCGCTTGCGGAAGCGGAAATTCCCCGAGGGGGATTTCCATCCGGTAACGTTTGAAAAATTGAGTTTCCGCCATTCGTCACGACCACCCGAAAAACACCCCGCCGAGACCCCCGATCAGTCCACGTCACGACGGTGGTGATTAATATAAGCAATTCTTGCCCAAATGTCCCCAATCCTGATCTTGTTCGAAATCGCGTTCGCAGGTATTCCACCGTTAAGAACAATCGGCATTTTCCGCCGGACTATTCAGAGGTAAATGGAATTGGCCAACGGCAAGTCTCGTATCAAACGACCTCAATTACCACGGATTCCGGTGCACCTCCTCTTGGCGAACCGGCTGTTTTCCCGAATTTCGCTGTTTTTCATGGCAATCAACTGTTTTTTCCGCAGGATTCGATTTTCCAAATCGAGTTTGCCTCTGATTCTCAGTTCCCATTTTTCGTGGTACGGGCTCATTTTTTTTGCAGCAATCCTTTGTGGAAATGAGGGGACGGCACAAGCCCCCCCCGCATCCCGATCACGCGAGTCCGTCCGGCCGTTGCCTCTTCCTGCTCGAAGTCACACCTCGCAGTCGAATCCAGAACAGCGCGGCAAAGCGGCCTCTGCCATCAGCCCTCTCGTCAGCACGGCGGTTTCCCTGGGATTGATCGTAGGGGCTTTATTTCTCGTGGGACGAATTCTGAAAAAGCAGGGATTTCGCGGTCCGTCGCGATTACCAGAGGAAGCACTGGAGCTACTGGGACGACGAACACTCGAACCACGAATCTCGATCCATTTGGTCAAATGTGGAGGCCGGATCCTCGTTCTGGGGGTGGGGCCTGACGGAATACGTCCACTTTCAGAAATCGACGATCCCCTGCAAATCGAGCAACTGACCTCAGCCTGCCGGGGAACCCTGAAAGAGGAACTCCCTTTGAATTCGGGGCCAGATGCAGCAACGTCTGGTTTGAAATCCCGATTTGCAACGGTATCGAATCGGGCATTGGGGCTGCTGTTGGCTTCAGGTTTGTCGCTGGCGATCACCCTGCCTGCGGAAGCGCAATCGAACCGATTCCCTGCCCCGGCCCCGGCCCCTGCGAATCGATCTCGGGATTCTGCCCAATCTCGGGGCACAGAAACATCTCGGGGCACAGAAACATCTCGGGTTGCAGAAAACCCGGTTCATGAGGGGCCCATCGAAGTCGCCGCTGCGGTGGATCGTTCGACACCCGCTGAACCAGCCGAAATGGAATCGGAGATTTTTGGCTCGCCCCAGCAGATGGGACTCTCACTGAAGATGGTCGCATTGATGTCCATTTTCAGCCTGGCACCGTCACTGTTGATGATGTCAACCTGTTATGTCCGTTTTACGGTCGCGCTGGGATTGCTGCGTCAGGCGCTGGGAACTCAACAAGGACTCCCCAGTCCGGTGCTGACTGCCATTTGTCTGTTTCTGACGTTTCTGGTGATGGCACCCGTCTGGCAACGCTCTTACGAGGAAGGGATTCGTCCCTATACCAGTCCCGCTGCCGAGGAATCGCCGATCGATGAAGCGACGGCACTGGCGCGGACATTAGGTCCCGTACGAGCCTTCATGGGCCAGCAGATTGATCAGGCGAATAATTCCGACGCAGTTTGGATGCTGCTGGATTTCCAGCGGTCAACGGCCAATTCCACTTCCCGCAGTTCCTGGCAAGAACCGCAAAGCTACGACGAGGTTCCCATCACGGTGCTGGCCCCCGCCTATTTGCTCAGCGAGCTCAAAGTCGGTTTTCTGATCGGCTTTCAACTCTTTCTCCCTTTTCTGGTGATCGATCTGGTCGTCGCCATGATTCTCACCAGTCTCGGACTGACAATGATGCCCCCTGCGATGGTTTCGCTGCCGTTTAAGCTTTTGCTGTTCGTGTTGATCGACGGGTGGTTTCTGATCGTTGGCATGCTGCTGGAAAGTGTGAGGGTGGTGTAAATCATGTCCACAGACCTTGCCGTCGACCTGTGTCGATC
>JBIKZJ010000038.1:0-23195 GCA_044354755.1 Schlesneria sp.
TTACCGATGCCTTCAGAAAAGCGACCAAAGCGGATATCGGATTCACCGCCAACGGGCTGATGCGCTCCGGTTTAACGCGGGGGAAGTCGGGCGTGCAAACCGTCTACGACGTGTTCGCTGTGGCCCCGCTCGGCGCTGGCGTCGTGGACACCACGGCTGGCAGCACCCTGGTGACGGCATACTTCACGGGCAAAGAACTGAAAAATCTGCTCGAGTTCTTCCTCGTGGATAGTCCAGCCCACCCCGGTGAGTATTTTCCGCGCGCTTCCGGTATCAGATTCCGGTACGACTCGTCTCGCCAAATGTTCGACGTCGTGACCGCGATCGAGGTCGGTGATGTCGATCGCGGCTACCGCGTGATCGACATCACCGAGAAGGACGAGCGATTGTATAGCCTCAGTTGTCCCCTGTATCTGGGCATGATGATCCTTTCCATCCCGAAGTATACGAAGGGCAAGCTGACTCTCGTCCCCAAGAACGAGAACGGTGAGCCTCTCAAGTCGAAGACCGAAGCACTCGAAACCCCTCGCGGCAGTACCCCCGACCTGCTGCCACCGCCGGGTACGGTGGACAAGGGGAGTATCGCGACTGTCGTCGAGAACGGGGCCGTTCGGGAAATCAAGGAATGGCAGGCAATCATGGATTACTTGCGCAGCCTGCCGGTCAAGGGGGAGGGAGAACTCCCTACGATCCCGGTCGATGAACGAGCCTCAGAGATCCGGGCGATCAAAGCAGGGTAATCTATGATCCAGAAGTCGGTTGGTCGAACCGTTGGTACTCATAGGCCGGTCATCACTGACGGACGCGGGGGCTGGTATCTTGCCTCACTGGGTGGTAGCCTCGGCGGAGGGTTTAATCCTGCTAAGGCGTTGTGTCCCTTGGCCCCGTTTGTTTTATGATGCTGAGAGAGTCTGGTCATTTCCACATGTCTACTCAATGGTTCGGGCTGCGTCTGGTACGGGTTCGTTGAACAACAATCCGCAGTTCTGTTGCAACATCCCCGACCAGGGTCGGCGGCAAGACGACTCTCAGGAACAATTCATTTCGTCGATTCGAGGGTTTGCTGACGGCAATGACCTGCTCGTCTCACCGCTTCGTCGGGACAAACAAGGGATGTTGCAGCTGTTTCTGATTACAACTCGTGTCATCGATCGCCACTCCGAGTCACTGACGGCTCGCGCGTGATCTCTCAAATAAATATCAAATAAATATGACAGCGAACGTGGGGTCCGCTGGGACTGTTTTTCTAAGTTCCACAGAATGTTCGGTAGTGGCAATCGTCCGACGGCGGCTCTTGATAGATTGCTGAATCGGCCTGAACTTCATACGGCATCGCCAGCGTTGCCAGCAGACGTTCGAGCACCGACAAGTCGTCATGGTCCTGTGCGGCGGTGAGGGCTTCCTCGACACGGTGGTTCCGGGGAATGACAGCCGGATTGACGCCTCTCATTGCCGCGTGGGCTATGTTTCTCGGCCGGTTCTGTCGGTCCAGGCGAAGCTGCCATCGCGCATGCCAGACTCGGAAGTCCGGATCTCGATAGCGGTTTTTGACTGGTAACTCATTCTCCGAGAGATCGCGGAAGGTGTTGGTAAAATCGGCTTGGGCTTTCTGCATCCAGATCAGCAGAGACTGAGCCAACTCCAGATCGCCCGCTTCGGCGTTTTCGAGCCCCAACTTGGCCCGCATTCCCGCCAGCCAATACTGTTCAAACAGGGTTGAAAACTGGTTGAGCATCTCCGTCGCAATCACAATCGCCTTGTCCTGTTCAGGACCGAGCAGCGGTAACAGGGCCTCGGCGAAGCGAGCCAGGTTCCACTGTGCGATGGAGGGTTGATTTTTATAGGCGTACCGGCCGGCATGGTCGATCGAACTAAAAACCGTGTCTGGACTGTAGACATTCATGAACGCGCAGGGGCCATAATCAATTGTCTCGCCTGAAATCGCCATGTTGTCGGTATTCATCACTCCATGGATGAAACCGACGAGTTGCCACCGTGCAATGAGCGCGGCTTGTCGGTCCAGCACCGCCTGAAAAAACTTTGCGTAGCGGTTTGGTGAGCCTGCCAATTCCGGATAGTGGCGGCTGATCGTATAATCCGCCAGCATCTGCAGGTTCGATTCGTCCTGCGTCGCGGCGGCGTACTGAAACGTTCCAACCCGAATGTGACTGGCGGCCACGCGGGTGAGGATCGCCCCTCGCAGTCTGGACTCTCGGAAGACAGATTCGCCAGTGGTGGCGACAGCCAGACTTTGCGTGGAGGGAATGCCGAGGGCGAACATCGCCTCGCTGATAATGTATTCACGAAGCATCGGCCCGAGGGCAGCAAGGCCATCACCGCGACGCGTGAACCGCGTTGGTCCTGCCCCTTTGAGTTGAATATCGACCAACTGACCGATCGGTGAACGGTGTTCACCCAACAGGATGGCACGTCCGTCGCCGAGCATGGTGAAGTTGCCAAACTGATGCCCAGCATACGCCTGTGCAATCGGCAGGGAACCGCTGGGCAAATCCTGGCCTGTGAACAGCGATGATGTGGACTCATGTGAAAGCCGAGTCAAATCGAGACCGAGATCGTCGGCCAATCGATGATTCAGAATCACGAGCCGGGGTGCGCTGACCGTACTTGGCTTGGCCGACGCGAAAAAGGCTTCAGGCAGCAGCGAGTAAGTGTTTTCGAATCGCCAACCAATTGAATTGGGGTCCTCGATGACTACATTCAAGTTCACGATCCGGCTCCTTCGGTGACGCATCCAAACAAATCTCATTATAGGATCTGGATCGAGGAAGTGAGAGGCTGAAAGACGGTCATGCACCAAAAGGACTGGGCAAACGTCATCAGCCGCTAAATCACAGCGGGCAGACGTGATTTCCGCCTTCTAAACAACTCAATCAAGATCAAAACCCGAGATTTCGACAATTTCAGCCAGGAATGTCGCCGGTGGTTGATTCTTGACCAGTTGGTTGTGAACTGGTCTTCCCCTCTGACATACCGACCGATGCAGGGCTGGCCTCTTTGCGCCGTGTCTGGCTTTTCGATCAGGCTTTTAACCTGTTCCCGTGGATTCGTACGGAATGGCACACGTCGTGCTAAATCGTCAGAGAGCTCCTCGTTTTTCCAGGGTGAAAGCCATTGAGATCTCTCGTGAAATGTGCAGAGCGTTCGTTTTATTGGCCTGTTTGAAAGCGAAATCATGATTGTTTCGATTCGCCGAATTCTCTTCCCAACCGATTTTAGCGAACCAGCTGCCGAAGCCAAAAATTATGCCCTGACACTGGCTGATCGGTTAGGAGCGGAATTGCACCTGTTGCATGTGGTCGTGCCACCGGGTATGCCGTTTCCCAATGCAGACACTTCATGGACCATGCCTGCGACCGGAGTGAAGGGGCTGGTCAAAGACGCCGAGCAACGTTTATCAGAAGAAATCGGAACTTGGGCCGAAGCACGTCGTGCGGTCAGTTCGGTCGTGACCGGATTTGCGGTCGATGAAATCGTGCACTATGCCGAGGAACAACAGATCGATCTGATTGTTGTGGGGACACATGGACTGACCGGAATCACGCACCTGTTACTCGGATCCGTTGCCGAGAAACTCGTCCGCTGTGCCCCGTGCCCCGTACTCACCGTCCATCCGACCGGGCATCAGTTTGTCTTGGAATCAGCAATTCTCGCGGAACCAATCTCCGCCTGAGTTCCTCGCGTAGCCCCACAGAATTTCGAATCAACCTTCTGAAAACTGTCTGACCTCATTTTATCAGGAATGACTCCGATGCCCCCCCATTCCCCCGAATCTCTTGTCACGGTGTATTCGACTCCGGTCCCCTTCGATGCGGAGTTGGTCAAAAAAATCTTGGCTGACGAAGGGATCACAAGTTTCGTCGAAGATACGAATGCTCCGTTTGCGGGTCTTGCCGCGACGCCATGTCATGTGCTGGTCGAGGTGGAACACGTGCCACGTGCGCGGAGTTTGATTGAACAACACGAAACTCGACATCGACAGACTCTTGCACGCGAAGTAACCGTTGACAGCGAAGTGAGGGGACAGGGGACAGTTTTCCCGGCAAAACGATGAGTGAATGGTTTAAGCGATTTGGCTGATCTTCACTTTATCGCGGGAACAATGAGCCCGTCCCCGAACTGTAAGCGGTTACACGCGAATCGTCACTCTGAAGTCACAGGCAGGCCGAGGGTTCAGGCTTGCTATCGGTTACTGACGCTTGAAGCCGTAGTCTTCATTCGTATGATCGAAATCGAGTGCAATCAGCTTGGGGCGAAACTTAACGTTTGCGTAACTGTAAAATTCGATCAGCGTCGCTTCGTCGTGCTGATCGGGATCTGCGGGAGCGTCGCCATGGAGCCAGCCGAAATTCTTGGTGTAGACCGGGACGCACCATTCTTTGTCGATGAGCGAGATCGACTTTCGGTATTGGGGTGAGGCCTGTCGATCTTTGTACTCGATCAGAAAGACGTGGCAATTCCGGCCGTCGAAAGCCTGGTCAGCCAGTTGTTCGAACTTGGAATAACTTTGCTTCTGGAGATCCTGACGATGAATATCGAGCATCATTTGAGCTAAACAGTGAAGTCCCACTTTGGTAATTGGATGTCGCGATTCTGCCATGGCGAGTGAACCGGTCGGTTCGAGCGAGACCGAGGGAAGCCGGGCGCGCCAGCCACCCCCATGGGCAGTCAAGCGACCGTCGTTTTTTCCATCGACGTACAGAACTTCACGCCCCACTTCTCCGGAAACCCATTTCATGTAGACACTGAAGGGGGCATGGCGAATTTTTAATTCCACTTCCTGTTCGTCGAGCAATTCCCCATTGACCAGTTCCTGTTTGACGAATGCGGCAGTGTACTCAGGCGTCTTGGCCAGATAGTCCAGTCCTCGTTCCAGCAATTGGATCTTGCCATTCAGGTCCGTGATGGTGTTGCTCTCTGACGTCTCCGGCGTTGTGGACGAAGCGACTCTCGCCGACTGTGATCGGTTGGCGCAATTCGATCCGGCGAGGACAAACGAATTTTTATTGACCACGCGGCGGGCGATATCGGCTCCGGCGGGGGTGGGAGAACTTTCCAAATGCAGAAACAACAAGGCGAAAAGTGCGACCGAGATAGACAGACTATTTGCTGTCTGCTGACGGTTCATACGCTGAAACAGGCGAAAAAATCGCTTCATGCGGAACTCCGGGGGGATTAACCAAACAGCAGAGAATGCCAATTTCGGTGGCAGGTCCATCCATCCTTGGAGGTTCGATCCTGTTCGAATGCGATCCACTTTGCCAATTGAGTTGACTCAGGGGATCGCACCCTTCAGGCATCGGCAGTTTTTGCCTCCCGGGGCAAAGACTTTGCCTCATCTCCGTGCGAGTGGTTTCTTGTGTGAAACCGTCGAAGTCATCACCGCCGTGATCTCTGTTACAGCCGTTATCAACAGCATCCGAATCAAACGTGTAATTCCTCAACATCCCGGTTCAGGTCGGCAGCGTATCGTTGGCGGATCGGAACGATGACCTCCTGGATAAAGCGGTCGACCTGTTCGGGAGCACGGCCGATAAATCGTCGAGGTTCCAACGCACCGCTCAGATCCACTTTGGCAAAGCAAGGCTCGCGCTTTAATCGCTCGATCAGATCGTTGGCCTTTCCTTGTTCTTTGACTTCTCGCCCTGCTTCAATACTGTGAACCCGAATTCGTTCGTGCAATTCCTGTCGGTCGCCCCCCGCACGAACCCCCGCCATCAAGATTTCTTCGGTCGCCATAAACGGCAGTTCTTCGTGCAGATGTTTGGCGATCACTTTCGGATAGACCACCAGTCCCTCGACCACGTTACGGTACAGAATCAGAATCGCATCGATTGCCAGAAAGGCTTGAGGAATGGTCAAGCGTCGATTGGCGCTGTCATCCAGCGTTCGCTCCATCCACTGGCTGGCAGTCGTTTGAGCGGCCGAGGAAGTGAGGCTCATGACAAACCGAGCCAGGCCGCACATCCGTTCGGACCGCATGGGATTTCGCTTATAAGCCATCGCCGACGAACCGATCTGGTGCTTTTCAAAAGGCTCTTCGATTTCTTTTCGGCTTTGCAGCAGTCGCAAGTCGCTTCCCGCCTTATGTGCAGATTGTGCCAATCCCCCCAGGACATCAATGACCTGAGAATCGACCTTTCGCGAATAGGTTTGTCCGGTGACGCTGTAGGCATGGTCGAAGCCCAGCTTACGACAAACGATCCGGTCCAGTTCTTCGACTTTCGCATGATCTCCGTCAAAGAGGGACAGGAACGTGGCCTGGGTCCCGGTCGTCCCTTTGACGCCGCGCAGTTTCAGTTGCGCGATGCGATGCTGCAGTTCTTCCAGGTCCAGCACCAGATCGTAACACCATAGTGTCGCTCGTTTACCGACCGTCACCGGCTGAGCCGGCTGCAGGTGGGTAAATCCCAGGCAGGGGAGGTCGCGATATTCGGCGGCGAAACGCGCCAGGCGATCGATAGTCGCAACCAGTTTGGATCGAAGGAGTTCCAAACCGCGTCGCATCAGAATCAGGTCGGTATTATCGGTCACGTAGCAACTGGTGGCTCCGAGATGGATGATCGGTTTGGCCGAGGGGCAGACATCACCAAAAGCGTGGACATGTGCCATCACGTCATGTCTGAGCAGTTTTTCGTGATGGGCCGCCGCGACGAAATCGATTTGATCGACATGTTGCCGCAATTCATCAATCTGGGACTGAGTGATATTCAGTCCCAGTTCTCGTTCCGATTCCGCCAGGGCGACCCACAGCCGACGCCAGGTCGAGTGTTTCGTCTGCGGCGACCAGAGTTGGCTCATCTCGGTTGAGGCGTATCGTCCGATTAACGGATTATCGTAGACATCGTGATTCAAAACTCGTCACCCTTGAATTCAGACTGGTTGCACTTGTACGAAACGTTTTGAATTCCCGATCAAGATCACAGAACATTCTGATCGTAGAACTCGCTATACTATCGTAACCTGATAGCCCTCAACTGACCAAGCCGCAGCCGTCAGGAACTGGCGATCGGGCGAATCACGATGATTTGTTCGCCGTCAATCCCTCGTCATTTTCAGCAGGCAACCCCGTCAACATGCATGAACCGATCGCGTATTTGAATGGCCAGTTTCTGCCGATCTCGCAAGCGGCCCTGTCTGTTTTCGATCTGGGGGTGGTGGCCGGGGCATCCGTCACCGAGATGGTCCGAACATTTCGGCACATCCCCTTTTGCCTGAACGAACATCTGGGCCGCTTGGAACAATCACTGCAGATCGTGGCGATTCAATCCCCCGTCGATCGTGATGAATTGCGGAGAATCTGCACCAAGGTCATCGCGGAAAATGCCCGGCTGATTCCGACTGATCACGATCTCGGGCTGATTGTTTTTGTCACAGTAGGGCAAAACCTCACGTATCTTGGCCAGAATGAGCTGGCGCGGGCTCGGACTCCGTCGATTTGCGTGCATACGTTTCCACTCCCCTTCGAGCTCTGGTCCGACCAATACGGGACGGGGATCCATCTTGTGACCACTTCGGTCCAAAGTTTCCCAGACCAGGTCATCGACACCCGCGTCAAACATCGCAGCCGATTACACTGGCATCTGGCAGATCTTGAAGCCAAGAAAATTTCCCCTGGAGCGATGGCATTGCTGTGCGATCAAGCAGGAAATTTGACCGAGACGGCCACCGGAAACCTGTTCGTGGTGCAATCAGGAGTCTTGCGGACCCCTGCCGAGCATGTCTTGAATGGCGTGAGCCGCGAAGTCTTGATGAAACTTGCCAGGTCACTCGGGCTTTCCGTCGAGATGACGCGTCTCGAGCCGGCAGATCTTCGCCATGCGACGGAAGCTTTTCTGACCTCTACACCGCACTGCATGCTGCCGGTGACCCGTTTCGATGGCGAGCCGATCGGCAACGGGATTCCCGGCCCGATTTTTCAGCAACTGATTGGCGTCTGGAATGAACTGGTCGGCCTCGACATCCCGGCTCAGATGCGTGAGGGTGCGAAGTCGCGGTCGAATTTGGCTCGTCCGGATTCGACCGCGACTTCGCCTCGCCCCGAGTAGAAGATCAATCCTTTTTTGGAGCGGAACATTTTGTCTGCTGCAGAAATGTCATCCAACCGGCGGGGTACTACGTCTGGCGCCCCGGGATTGTTATGATCGAAGCGGATCGATCGTGCTGAGACGAACGGAAACAGAAGTGGAGTTTTGTTCTTCAGCAGAAGCGACGGTCGAGATTTCCACTGAATTGGCGGGCAGACTGCGGAGCAACAACGATGCGATTGTGGCAGACATTTTTCCTAATGATGTTGATCCCGTCGTATTTACCCGCGGCAGAACGCTATGCCGCGATGTTTGCAGATGACAGCCGAGCGGAAGAAGCCGAAGTTCGGGAGTGGAATGAACCGACGACACAACCGAAGATTGGTGGTCGACTCTTGTTCGATCCGACGGTTCCCGTCCGTTGGATCATGGATCGACAGCAAATGTTACCTGTCAATCCGGGGATGTATGTCGAGTTTGAGGGGGGAGACCGGTTAGCGGGTGAGGTCCTTTCGTACCGGGATGGACGCGAGAACCCCTACGAATCGCAACCTCCTCATCTGGTCGTTCGCCCGCTGGCGGAAGTTCAGCCACCGGATGTGACACGTCCTGCGGAAATACGAGTGACCCTGGAATGGGTTCGCCGGATTGTCTGGGAACCGGTTGCTACGGCGGAATATCGTCCGGGGACCGCGTGGTTGCGGACGGGGACTTCGATGCCGTTCCGTTCCTTTCGCTGGTCTTCGCAGGGGATTACCCTGCTGACTGCTGAGGGTTTGAAAGAGGTGGCTTGGTCGGATCTTGGGGAAATCCATCTTCCCAAGCTCAATCCGTGGAACGCCTACTATGAACAGCTGGCCACACTTTCGCCGCAACTGAAGTCCCGTTTGATTCAGCTCACCGGAACCGACGGCAGTCGCTGGACCACGTCTGTCGAGCGTTTTCAGGCTCGACATCTTGGTGATCGGAATCGGCCCGAGCAGTGGTATCAACTGATTCAACCGGCGTGGAGTCTGGATTCGGTCTGGCTGCGTTATCGCACGATTCGTCGCTGGGGATTTTTTGCACCGCACGAATATCCCTTATCGAATCTGGTCCCCATGCAGGCAACACATCAGGCGTTGTTCGGGAAAGTTGCGGATTACCGGCCAGATCAAAACATTCAGAATGGAACGCTGCAATCGTCTGATTACGAGTTTGGCTGGGGATTTGGGGTTCAAGGGAGTTCCGAACTGGTGCTGGAATACCCCGAGGCAGCACGCAGCCTGCGCACGCGGTTTGGTTTGGATCGGATTGCCGAGACTGGCGGATGTGTGGATGTGGAAGTTCTGGTCGGAAACAGCCAATCGGTGTTGAAGCAAGCGAATCTGATCGGCTCAAAGTTGGTCGGTGACATCAACTGGCAGCCGCTTCCGGTGGGTCCACCCGAGCATCGTCGAATTACACTTCGGACCGGAATGGCGCATCAGGGGCGTCCGGCGGGGGCCGACCCGTTTGACGTGCGGGACATTTTCAATTGGTATGAGCCCGAGCTTCGCTTCGATCCTGCTGCCCTGGAAACAGAAGTTGCCGTTCGGCGTCCCTTGCGATTGCCAGGGCTGATCGGTTGGACATTGTCAGCGGACGAGTCTCGTGCGCTGCAGGTCACCAACGTGGTGGATCTGGTCGACGCGCGGGATCCGCAGTTTCGCCTTGTGGCCCGAACATCCGATCCGGTCTCCCTCTTGAGTCGCAACATCAAGGTCGGTCCACGCGACCGCTGGTTGGGGGTAGTGGCGAGTCGTTTTGCCGAAAACACCTCACCGACGAACCTGCAGATTCGTGTTGACGGACGAGTGCTGGGTGAATTTGACGTTCCCATTCGCCAGACGACCACGGATCCCGAACCGATGCTGATTCCGGTTGCGAATTTTCAGGGTAAAAGTATCGCGGTCGAAGTGATTGCTTATCCGAAGGATGACAAATCCTGGATCGATTGGCGCGGGATTTATCTTGGTCACGATCGCCCTGGCTTATTGACGATCTATGAAGATGATGAACGAATGGCGGAAGTTTTGAATCCAGGGAATGGCCAACTCGCGCAGGACCCCGAAAAGCCTTATTCCGGAACACATTCGCTCAAAATTTCCTCGTCGTCAGCCAATAATCCCCGTATTCGGGGGCTCGATACGTGGATCTGTGAACAGCCTCAATTGGGGCAGTATCGATATGTGATTTTTGCCTGGAAAAAGCCCACAGGAAGTCGTATCCAACTCCAGTTTGCGAACCGGGGTCAATTCAGTGACGGTGGCCTTGCGTTTGGGCGTGACACACAAACGGTTCTGGCCAATCATCAATTTCGACGAACCCAGGGGGTGGATGAACGAGGTCAGAAATTCGGCTACTGTTACGAGCAGGGTGTGGTGACCGCGCAGACTCCGTTTCCTCTCTGGTTAAGTGGCGAACTGCCGAAAGAGTGGAAATTGATTCAACGGGATCTGTTTGCCGACTTTGGTCTGTTCAACATCACGGGGTTTTCACTGAATTCGATGGACGGCGATCCCGCCTGGCTCGATCACGTCTATCTGGGACGGACCAGCATGGATCTGGAATATGCCTCGAAATTGCTGGTCAATCCCCAACCAACTCCGCCACAGCCAGATGCAAACGGGATGCTGACGATTGCTCGTCGGGAGGATTATCCGGCGGAATTTTCCCGGATTGCCCCCTTGTTTTCGTCGATTGACCTGGCTCACGGACTCGCCCGACAGGTGGAGCATCGTGGGCAGACCGATTTGTTAAGAACCCACGCGAATGCCGCCGATAAACCGACGATTTTTCATGCGGCAGTGGTGTTGCCAAAAGACCGACCGATGATGCTTGACCTTCACGTGACGCATCAACCCTTGTGCGATTGGCAACTGGTGGTCCGCGCCAACGGTCAGGTGTTGTATGACCAGCTGATTGATGAAAAGTTAACCACGCCGCAACGGGGTTGGGCCACGATTCAGGTTGACCTCGCGAAGTTTGCCGGCCAGAAAGTGCTGCTGGAAGTTTTGAATCAGTCCAATAACTGGCAGAACGAAACCTCGTTCTGGAAACGGATTGAACTGGTCGATCAATAAACAAACCGTGATCTGGAAACTCGATCCAGATCACGGCTTTTCTCAAAACAAATGGTGATTGGTGGTCAAAAACCACTTCCGCTTATTTGTCGGTAGGATTGATGATCATGAAGACCGTGGCTGCTGCCGCGGCACCTGCAAAGTCGGCCAGCAGGTAAATCCAGATATTGGCCCAAGAGGCTAATCCAATGACCGAAATTCCCACGGCCACTGCGGGATTGAATGCACCGCCCGAAATTCCACCAACAGAAAATGCGGCTGCGACAACGGTGAAGCCGATTGCCAGACCGTAGAAGGAGTTGTTAGCGTTAGCCTTCGCGGTGGCGACATTCAGTACAACGTAAGCCAGAGCGAACGTGTACAGGGCTTCAGCCACCAATGCCTGTGGGATCGACTTCGACAAATCCTTTGCCTCGATCACCGCATCAGGCAACAGGAATTTCACGGCCAGTGCGGCGGCGATCGCCCCAGCAATCTGAGCACCGATGTACGGAATCGCATCCGCAAACGAGCAACGACCACGCATGGTGACCGCCAGAGTGACAGCTGGGTTGTAGTGCGCACCAGAAACATGTCCACCCGCGTAAACCATGACCATTAAGGCCGCACCGATGGCTAGTGGTGGCAAGGTCGCCCCACCCAGCACCGAGCAACCAATCGTCAGCACTAGAAAAAATGTTCCAATAAATTCCGTCAAATACTTCGGCATGTTCCCGTTCCCCGTCCTGGAAGAGTGTCAACAAAACAGACAAACTCAATCTGCTCGCATGAAACCAACAACGATCCATGTTTCGGCAGATATTCCCCGTTTCTGAAGTGTTACACGCGCCACAGGAAAAAAACAAGACAAACTCCCCCTGAGGCGAATTAAGCTCAACTGAATCAGATTGTCGGGATCAAAACCGGGCTTTTCGCTGGGAAAGATATTCGATGAGCGCCCGGTCAAAAGGGAGACTGGTGTCTAGTGCGACGTAATCAGCCCCCATTCGCAGGCAGTCCCGCTTGTAGCGGCTACGCAGTTCACGCAGGGATTCGAGGTAGTCCCCCCGAATTCCTGCGGCATCTACGATCATTCGTTCGCCGGTTTCAGGGTCCTCGAAATCCGAGAGCGTATCAAAAGGAAAGGTGACCTCGGCTTCGTCCAGCACATGAAACACGATCACGTCATGGCCTCGGTGCCGCAGCATCCGCAGCGCATCAATCACCGGCTCAGGCTCACACAGTAAATCAGAAAACAGCATAAACAGGCTTCGCTGCCGGATCATGGCCGCGATTCGGCGCAGATTCCCCGCAACATCGGTCTGTCCCGCCGGTCGGGCTTTGGATAACAGCCCCAGCATATTCCCCAGCTGACTCCGTTTGCTGCGAGCGGGCAAACAGGCATGCAGCTGTTGCGAAAAGGTCATCAATCCGACTGGATCCTGCTGATGAATCATCAGGTATCCCAGTGCCGCCGCGAGGCAGATACAATAGTCAAACTTGGTCAATTCCTGCCGATAGGTGTAAGACATACTTTCGGAAAGGTCCATCAACAGATAGCCGGAAATATTGGTTTCGGCCTGGTACTTTTTGACGTAAAACCGGTCGGTTTTGGCGAAAACCAGCCAGTCAATATTTCGCGGATCATCCCCTTGTGAATAGCGCCGATGCTCACTGAACTCGACACTGAAACCATGAAAGGGGCTAGAGTGAAGTCCGGTCAAAAATCCTTCGACGATGAACCGAGCTCGCAAATCGAGCCGCGCGACGCTGCGGATGACAGACGGCTTTAAATATTGCTCGGCTCCCGCCATCGCACATCTCTTTTGCTCAAAAGAATCAACGCCAGATCGAGCCTAACAACGCTCGATCGTGAAAGTCCGAGAAAATCCCTGTCAAGTGTGACCTGACTCTTGTCGCCCCACACCATCGGGGATTCATTAACATAACAGGTTCGTTTTGTTCACAGGAAGCGACCTCCTCCAGTGCATTCCACGAATTTGAGTCGCCGCCAAATCCGGCCACAGTTCGATAAACGGCGGCAAACGGTTTTTTCCCGGTCATGAGTCCTCCATTGGCGAAGTCACCTCGGCCCATTCACCTGTTGGCTACTTCCGGGATTTTACCAACGGCCGCTGCGATCGTCCTCTCATCGCGTTCCCTCCTGGACATCAACCCGCGCCGATTTATGCTTCTCGTTTTGCTCGTTTCGCGAGCGTATCCAGATTGACAATCGCCGCTCGGTCCCCCGCTTTTCGGACCAGGTCACAGATCAATTCGATCGACTTGAATTCCGGGTCAACGACATACAGGCAACTGGGATGGGCTAAAAAATCAAAGACCGCACGTTTTTCAATGGCCCATTCGACCGATTGTTGAATCGCCTTTAAGAACCATTCGAGTTTCCATTGTCCCGTGCGAAACGCCCCAATGTCACTGATGGGACTCATCGGAATTTCAATCAATCCATCGGGATAAACAAAGGGTTGCGCCTGCTGCTGTGCGGCAACAATTCTCTCCAGAATCGCCGCCGTTGGTTCCTGCATCGCGGCCGTGTTGGGGTGTGGTGGATAGAGACTGCTGACCCAGTCAAATCCCAACTCGATCAGCATCGCGCGTACGGCAGGATGTTCACGAAGTCCATTACCAAATCCTCCAGGAGTTCGAAATCCTGCGGGATCAATCCCCAGTCGCGTCTTCATGGCCTTATTCGTCAGCACGATGTTCTCGCGAATCGCCTCCTCCGCCGAAGCTCCGCGTAGCAACCAGGGAGCTCGTTGAAAGCGAAACTGCAAATCCTTCACATCGGTCGCTGTGACATTCACATGGTCATACGTATGGTTGCCAATTGGATGCCCCGCTTTGGCGATTTCACTCAGCCAATCAACACTGGGGTGCTCAAGCACGCGACCGACCGCAAAAAAATGAATGAGTCCCCCTGCGGCCCGGACGCGGCGAGCCGCTTCGACCGAATACCGCTTCGTCTCGTCATTCAGATTTCCCTTTTCAAAATTCCAGTGGGTCGCCTCTCGAACCGGAAAATTAGCACTCATTTCCAAATCCAATGTGATGGCGATTAACCCTTTGTCCGCTTCTGCTGTTCGCGTCTGTTCCGCCGCAGATAACGCCCCAGAACGAAGGGAGGCGAATCCGAGTCCACCGAGTGTGGCTGCGGCAATCCTCTGCATCGAATCACGACGGGAGATCACTTCGGACTCACCTCGGGTGCGGATTTTCGTCAGATTCATGGTTTTTCCTTCTGCAGTTTGACCCACGAGACTTGTGTCACCAGTTGATTGAGCGACGCGAACGAAATCGCTGCATTCACCGCAAATCGGGGAGATTTATTGGCGGGGAAGGTTGCCAGTGAGGCATCCCCCACCAGAAACACATTAAAATCTTTGGACAGATTTTCGTAGCCAGCCGTTGTCCGGCAAAAGCACATGTCGGTGGCATATCCGGTCAACAGCACATGGCGAATCCCTTGCTGTTGCAGGAACCGTTTCAGTGGCTCGTACCCTTCTGTATCATAGATCACGACGTCGTTGGGTGCGACATCGACATCGGTCGTGACCGGAATTGGCAATTGCCAGAACCCGTCATTATTGAATTTGGCTCCCGCATCGAGGCCGGGAAACTGGCGGAAATAATCGATGACCGGCTTGTCCTGCGACAGCGTCAACATCGGGGGCAATGGTTCGCCAACATACTGGAATGCGGCCAGTTTCAAGCTCAGTTCACGGCCCCCTTCACGCCGCTGCGCCTCGGTCGGTCGATGCGCGAACGAGCGATACAGTTTGTGACGAATCGGGTCGCGACTTCCCGGCAAACTGTACAGCACGGTCGAGACGCGTCCTCGCAAGGAATTGAGGAACGGTTTGACAATCTCGCGCGTGTGCCTCGCCGCCAGATGATTTTTTTCCACAGTGCAGAAATCGGCCACACCGGCGGGCTCGGGCGTATTCCAGCCCTGACCATCATCAATTCCCCAAGGATGAACCATAATGACTGCGGTGTGGGATCCCTTGAGTTGATTTGGGATTTCAATGATCCCCCGCGCATTGTAAGAAAACCGCCACGCACGAATCTCGAGGTCCGCCTCGTCGTCAACCACCAGCGGCGGGGCTTCAAAATGGGTTTGTTCGGTGATGGGCTCAAAAAACTCGGGATAATCGGCCAGCAGAGGTTGCGGGTTTTCGATGCGGGTCAGGCGATTGACATAGACCCGTTTTTCTTTTTCTTTTTCTTTTGCGGTCTCTTGGGACCAACTTCGACCAGGGCCTGTCAGGACCACGCCGAGCAGAACGACCATCAGTCTCCAACGCATTACGGGCTCCTTCGTGAGCAAATTTCCAATGGGTGAGCGGATTCAAAACCGGAATGTCATCCCACATGATGCCCCACTTCACTTTCCACATCAACGATGTCACAATTGCAACTTGGCGGCCCGTGAGCAACTCTTCCGGCCTACCATTTTCCCAAACCGGAACCTTCCGGCTGACCTTTGAGGCCCTTTCGATGTTTTCACGTTTCCTGTTTCTCGCAGTCTTTAGCGTTCCGCTCATCGCCGGCATCCCTGCACAGGCCGAGGATGGCGATTTTCAAGTCGGTTATGCCCAGCAAGAGATCACTCCGCAAGTGGCCACGCCGATGTGGGGATATGGCGCTCGCCGTGACCTGCTCTCGCAGGGGACGCTGGACCCGCTGATGGCCAAGGCAATCGTCATCGCCGCGGGATCCGATCGTGTGGCAATGGTGGGACTGGATCTGGGACGGGCACCGACAGCCCCCATGATGGAACGCATTCGGACGGCGATTCGTGAACAGGCAGGAATCGAACATGTGCTGATCGTCGCTTCGCATACCCATCATGGTCCGGTCCTCGAACTGACCGACCGCGAAGGATTCGGCAAGGGGCGTTTCGACGACGCGGTTCAATATCTGAAAACGCTGCCAGACCTGATTTCAGGCTGCATCATTGCGGCCGCAGCAAAGTTGCAACCGGCGCGATTGGGAATCACGACCGAAGAGGTGCCTTATAACCGCAATCGTCATAGCAAGCGTCAACCCGCAGCGCGAGACCCACAGCTGGCGGTCATTCGCTTCGACAATCTGCAGGGTGAGCCGCTCGCAATCCTGGTCAACTTTGCCGCGCACCCGGTCATGACCAGCGGTTCGATTCTTAAGTTTTCCGCCGACTATCCTGGCTACATGATGAAGCATGTCGAGCAGGAAATCAAAGCTCCTTGTGTGTTTATTCAAGGGGCGTCTGGCGATATGAGTGTGAATGCCATCAATGTCTCTGGTCCACAGGGTTTTGGCGAACAACTCGGACAAAACTGCGTCAAACTCGCCAAGGGGATTGAAACCACGGCCCCCGCTCGCCCTTCGGTCAAGGGGCGTGTCGATCGATTTCATTTCACCACTCGTATTGACCTGAACAATCCCGCGGTGATGGCGGCGTATGGACAGGCATTCTTTCCGGAATTGATCCGCAACTTTGCCGAGGATTACAAAGACGGGATGCATCCAGAACTGACGACGGTCGTGATCAATCGAGATATCGCACTTGTTGGGGGAGCGGGCGAATTTTTCAGCAATCACGCCGTTCGTTTACGCGACCGTTCCTACGTCAAACAGACCCTGTTCTTTGGCTATTGCAATGGCTATATGAATTACTTTCCGACCATTGAAGCGGTCTCCGAAGGGGGCTACGGTGCTGACGCGCCAGTCTCTCCCGCCCAAATTGGTGCAGGAGAAGAAATGATGAACCGCGCTCTCATCAACATTTATACGCTGCTGGGAAAAATTACGGAATAACCCGAAGCGACCAGAGATTAAAACGGCGGTTTCCCTGCAGACTCAAGATACGCGAACAAATCTCGTAGCTCTTGCGGCTTCAGTTGCTTGTAAAGATCCTCCGGCATCAGCGACAGACGCGATTCCTGCAGTTCATCGATTTCGCTGGCGAGGATCGTGGTTTTTTCGTTTTTTGCATTCACCAGAGTTACCCCCGCATCATCCCGGGCAATCGCCATTCCGGATAACACTCGGCCATCTTTGGTTTGAACGATGAAACTGGAATACTCTTTGCGAATCACGTTACTGGGATCCACCAAACTGACCAGCATAAAGTCACGATCCTTGCGATTGGCGGTTGTCAGATCCGGTCCCAACTTTGTTCCTTCCCCAAACAGCTGATGGCAGCTGGCACAATTCTTTTTGAAGACAGCCTCGCCCGCCGTTAAACTTCCCTGAGCGGCTCGTAAATCGTTATTCAGCCGGCGAACCTCGGCCAGTTTTTCCCCCTTGGTTGCCCCCAATTGTCCCCAGTGCTTCCGTACCAGCCGGTCCAATTCCGGTGATTCCAGCGATGCCACCCGTTGAATTTGTTCCAGTGGGATTGCGGTTGCGGGAATCTCGCCTTGATCGACCGAGGATAACAGAACCTGGGCGAATGATTTTCGACTGAGTAACCCTTCCCGCAGTTGCGACTTCCAGGAATCGGACTGGGTCGCCTGATGCAGAGCGAGAAACTCCTGTGCGATCGCAACCTGATCAAATCGCCCCAACAGCCTCAGCGCAGCACTCCGAACAGATTCCGGGGCGTCCGACGCAATCAACGCTAACAGCGAGGGGACCGTCGACTCGTCCACCACATCGGCCAGGATTCCCAATAGCACGACTCGTCGCCCTGGTTCTCGCTGCGAATCCATCACCTGACGGACCACATCGTCATAAAATTCACGGTTTCCCAGCGTGAGTCCCAGTTGCAATCGATTGAGGTCAGGAGGGTTTCTATGCGCGCTGTCCCGAACAATTCCCCCCAACTCGTGATCAGCGAGTTGTTTTGACCATGATGCCACCGGTTCGCTTCGCGGCACCTCACGCAGTCCCAGCAGAATCGGTTGCCAAAGCGTGTCGCGCGCGGCATCGCCCGGTGCTGATTTGAGCAATTGGACGACCGAGTCGAGTCCGGCCAGAGTCCCTTCCGCCGCATATCGCCGGATCAAACGGGTCAACAGCACTTCACGACCAAGACGTGATTTCCAGAGGGAAGGGCGAATAAATCGCCGCATCACCTGGTCACGACCACTGATACTGTGTCGCTCGACAGCCCACCACCACAACAGCGGAATATACGGGTCGTCGTGGTCCAGGTCGCGATTGATGTTGGCATTGATGATTGGCAATGCCTGTGCCGCAGGCAATCGGGCGGCGGTCGAGGCGAGTTGTCGTCTGACGTGAACGGCCGGTTCTCGCTCGGCAAATTTGTCTAAACGATGTGCCATCTCGGGACTGATTTGCGGTGCGTCCCCCAACAAGCGAACCGTCCAGCCTCGGACCGCCGCGTGGGGGCTTTGCAGCAGCGAGGTCGCCAGCGCCTCGTCGAATGCACCAATTCCGTTGAGTCCCCAAAGTCCTTCGAGGGAAGTGATCTCATCCGCATCAGACAACATTTCCCGCAGTGGGGGCAGTATCGTCTCCTGCTCACCCGTCTCCCGCGCAGGCCACCCCACAAGCTCAGTGTCCCTCTGAAGACGATAACTGAGCTCTTTACGGGCATGCCGCACGAACCACTGACTCCGATGCCGCAGAAACTTCAGTAGCTCGTCAGTTGTGATAGTGGCAAAATCGATAGGGGGAGTTG
Source organism: Schlesneria sp. (assembly GCA_044354755.1). GTDB lineage: Bacteria > Planctomycetota > Planctomycetia > Planctomycetales > Planctomycetaceae > Schlesneria. Next base: position 18,780 of record JBIKZJ010000038.1, read on the forward strand.
GCAGTGTCCCTTTAGCGGCGATTCGATAGATCCGACCATTGGATCGATCCCATTCGGCATCGGGGTCGGGGTGCGCGGTGCGGGGATCATGCCAGTCGGAAACATACACCGAACCGTCAGGCCCCATCGTCACGTCGGTGGGGGCAAACCACGTGTCATTGGTCGTTAATAATTCTCCCCCATGCGCGGTCTGAAACGTCGATCCACGAGGAAGAATGTCATGCCAGTAAACGCCATGTCCCAGTAGGTCACCGGCCAGATACTGACCTCGAAACGTGTCCGGAAATGAATCTCCCTGATAGACGATCCCGCCAACGGTGACATGCCCGCCGCGAAAGTTTTGATGCGGTGCATGATCAAAGAAGCCATAGGCGTGTGAATTGTGCAGGGGGCCATGCTTGGCAAAGGCCTTGATCAGGTAGCTTCCCTGTACCCCGTGTAGCAACACATGGCCTCCATAATTGGTGCTGTACAACAGTTCGCCCGTCCGATCAAAGTCGAGTCCCCAGGAATTTCCGCCCCCTTCGCAAAACAGTTCGAACTCATGCGTCACCGGATGATAGCGCCAAACCCCTTGTTGAAATTCGATCCCGCGAATGTTGGCCGTCACGGTACTCCCCTGACAACCATACAGCCATCCGTCCGGACCCCATGTCAACGAGTTGGCAACGCTGTGCGCGTCTTCCATTCCAAATCCCGTCAGTAAGATCTCGGGATCGCTATCGGGAATGTCGTCGCGATTTCGATCGGGGTAAAACAGTAAATAGGGGACATTCAACACAAAGACCCCTCCCTGACCAAAGGCCAGCCCGGTGGCGAGGTTTAATCCCTCGATGAAATCCCGTCCCTGATCCATGCGGCCGTCTCCATCAGAATCCGTCAGGATCGTGATCCGATCGGCTCCACGCGGTCCTAACGGGGGAGGTGCCGGAATCTGGTCGTACTTAGTACGAGAATATCGATCGACCTGCACTCGTTTCAGCCCGGCGGGATTGGGGTATTGCAAATACTGAATCACCCACAAGCGGCCTCGATCGTCAAACTCGATGCAGACGGGTTGCCGCACCAGCGGTTCGCTGGCCACCAACTGTACCTCGAAGGAATCGGGCACCTTCATCTGCCGAAGAGCGTCTTCTGGAGTGTGACCATCAGCCCCAACGACAGAAGTCATTACTGCCGCCCACATGCCGAACAATGCGATCCAAATGGATTTTGACATGGTGTTGATTTTGCCCCGAAAAGCATTGCTGAAACGCCCTGCTGTAATTCAACTCATTGGTAATATCATTCCTGCCTCAGCTGCCGTTGGCAACGTCGGGCTTCAATCGACTTTACCAATCACGAGCGTACGATCATCCGAGGGAGCAGCCCCTGCGGTAAAACCGAGCAGTGACGTCATCACCGCCGCAATCATCTCCTCAGGGTCTGTCGTGGCTGCGGACAATTCTGCATCAAGTCGATCAATTCCGAATAACTCTTTCTCGGGATTGGTCGCCTCGACAATTCCATCGGTGAAGAGTACCAGTTGATCGCCCGGTTCCAATATTACCGAGGCTTCCACCGCGTTAAAATCCATCAACACCCCCAACGGAAAATGCTGGGCCTGATCCAGTGACCGGATCACTGATCCATTCCCTTTTCTCCAGCAGGGAGGATTATGCCCTGCTGACGAGTACGTCAGGCAGAGCGACTGCGGATCGAAAATCGCGTAAAAGGCGGTGACAAATGTTCCGCTGGAACCGACATAGTGCGCGCACAATTTCTGATTCAAATAGTTGAGCATCAGACTTGGGGAACTCGTCGTACCGGGATAGGTATGCGCGATACTGTGCATCACCGCCATCATCACCGCTGCGGGGGTTCCATGGCCGCTGACATCCGCAATCAGCAGCCCCCATTTCCCCTCGGCGACGGGAAAAAAGTCGTAATAGTCACCCCCCGCCCGGCGTGCCGTCTGGTAATGGGCCGCCAATTTCAATCGCGGGATTTCCGGCAATCTTGAGGGGAGTAAAGAACGCTGGATCCGGGCCACCGCTTGCAGCTCGCGGTCAATTTCTTCGTAAGCCTCTTTCAGCTTTCCGGCGAGCACCAGACTATTCGTGGCGCGACCAAATAAATTGGCCAGCCAGACCGCTTCGGGAAGATGCTCATACGAAAACCCATGGGGGACTCGGCGAGTATGCAGCGCCATGTTCAAGGACAATCCCTGATCCATCAGCGGAATTGCCTGCAGAGAACGCTGATCTGCCAGGTATTCGGCGGCGGGATCCGCAGGAGTAAAAACCAGATTGTTAATAATCCGTGGTTCGTTTCCATAGATCAGTTCGGCGAGAATTCCCCCCGACAGACGAGGAAGCCGATCCTGTTCTTTCCAGGGGTTGATATCGTCATCCCATTCGCTGTACCGCGTGATCCGAAATTCCGGGTAGTTCAGTCCACGGCGACTCATCGCCATCCGTCGATCGATGTGCGGATTCACCTGCCGCATTCGAGCGTAATACTGCCGGACCATCGCCTGTGGATCCGTCTGCGTGCTGAGCTCTTGCATCGTTTCCATGATCTGAGCAAGTCGCTGTTGCCAGTTCTGCGGCGGATCCATCATGAATTCTGCTGACAATTCAGAGCGTCCTTTCCGTTGTCTCGTCACCCATTTTTCCGGAAATCAGGTTCCTGGATTCGTCGATGGGGGCTCGTTGTTGAAACGTAGCCCGCCGGTAGCGATGATCACCAGCCTGAACCACACCCTACAGGATTCCGCCACAAAGGTCACCCGTATGCCCCTCATCAGTGCCAGTCGACTCACCGATTTCGCTGCCACGATTTTTGAGCGAAGCGAGATTCCACCGGAGGAAGCGCGCCAAGTGGCTGAATCGCTAGTACTGGCGAACCTCAAGGGGCACGACTCGCACGGTGTCATCCGCATCATCGAATACGTCGATTGGGTTCAGCGAGGCTGGGTGGTCCCCACAGCCCATATCGAAGTCGAACGCGAGCAACCTTGTATTCTCATTCTCAATGGGCACTTTGGATTTGGTCAGGTCGTTGGACGCGAGGCGATGACGCTGGCCATTGCCAAGGCCAAGCAAGACGGAGCCTGCATTCTGTCGCTCCGCTGCTCAGGACACTTGGGCCGAGTGGGTGAATTTATGGAGATGGCGGCAGCAGCGGGGCTGGTCAGCTTTGGCATGACCAATACCCACGGGGCCGGTGTATTGGTGGCACCACACGGTGGTTGCGAACGACGGTTGTCGGCCAATCCGATTGTCGGGGGAGCCCCCCGCGTCGACGAACCCGCACTCGTGATGGACATGTCGACCTGTAAAATTGCCGAGGGCAAAATCAAGGTGGCTCGCAATAAACAAGAGTCATTGGCCCCTGGACTGTTCGTCAATGGCCGAGGCGAGCCCTCGACCGATCCAGAAGAATATTACGCCAATCCCCCCGGTGCGATTCTGCCGATGGCCGAGCATAAGGGTTTTGCCTTGTCGCTATTCTGCGAAGTCTTTGCCGGAGCCTTATCCGGTGCCGGTTGCAGCAAGTCAGGTGTCGATCGCGTCGCCAACGGGTTCATGGCTTTCGTACTCGATCCCGCGACGTTTTGCGGGACCGATTTTTATGCCCGCGAAATCGGCGCGCTCGGGCAGTTCGTCAAATCGAGTCAACTGATGACCGGCTTTGACGAAATTCAGTTACCCGGTGAGCCCGAAGCCCGCGAACAACAGCGCCGTGAAACGGGGGGTATCGAGATCGACGAGATCACCTGGAAGAAGATTTGCGATATCGCAACGAAACGGGAGGTCCCGCTCCCGGTCTTAAATTGACCGGGAACGGGAATCAAGACTGATGCCAAAAAACCTGGGCCAGCCGTGCTCACTCGGGCAACGGCTTCCCTTTGGTCTCCGGGGCAAAGGGAAGTGCGAACAGCCCCAGCAGGAAAATGGCACTCATTGTGACACCTGCGGGACGCATCGGTTCGAGATAACCCGAGAAGACATATTTGCTGAGATAACCGAGCGCCAGTGGGCCCGAGGCCGCCACGAAACGCCCCACATTGTAACAGAACGATGTCCCCGTACTGCGTAAATGCGTTGGAAAGAGCTCGGGAAAGTAGATCGCATAGCCACCAAACAAGGCCAACTGACAAAAGCCCATCAGCGGGATCATCCAGAAGATCTGACTGAATTCGGTCAAATACCCAAAAACCATCACCGTACTTAACAATGCCAGCACAAAAGCGACGGCGAACGCGGCGCGCCGTCCGACGTAGTGCGTGACATAAGTGAAGGCATAGATCCCGAAAAACGCACCGATATTCAGCATGACCGAGGTGATTGCGGCCCAGAATCCGAGTCGACTGTTCAGCCGCTTGGAACGTTTGGTAATCCGAGTGGTGTGCTCTTCCAGCGTGCTGGCGTT